>NZ_JBEZED010000027.1:0-115637 GCF_040648675.1 Micromonospora sp. NPDC049101
GTCCACCCCACCCCACCCCACCCCACCCCACCCCACCCCACCCCACCCCACCCCACCCCACCCCACCCCGCCGCCCCACCCCACCCCACCCCGCCGCCCCACCCCGCCCCGCCGCGCCGCCCCACCCCGCCGCGCCGCCCCCCTGTCGATCATGGAGTTGTGGTGGGCGACAAAGTGCCCGAATAGCACCAAGCTAGGCACCACAACTCCATGATCGACGGACCCTCCCCGCGATCTTGCACTTACTGTCGCGATATCGGGGGCACTTCACGCATCTCGACGACCGAAAGTGCAAGATCGGCGCGGCGGGACGACGCCTTGGCTGCGCCGCGCGGGGTCGACGTTGGGTCGGGAGCGCGTAGGGTCTGGTAGCCATGAAGCTGCTGATCTCGGTGGACCTCGAAGGCGGCGCGGGGTTCGTGCATCCCACCGAGACGAATCCGGATCGGTACGACTACGAGCGCGGCCGGGCGTTGATGACGGCTGAGGCGAACGCGGTGATCGCCGGTGTTCTCGATGCCGAACCCGACGCCGTGGTCCGGGTCGCCGACGCGCACGGAACGTTCCGGAATCTCCTGCCGGAGGAGCTCGACCGCCGTGCCCACCTCGTGCGGGGCACACCCCGCCCGCTGGGCATGCTCGCCGGGCTGGACGAGCACACCGACGCCCTTCTGCCCGTCGGCTATCACGCTCGGGCCGGTGCCGGGCCTGCCGTGCTGGCGCACCCGATGAGTGATGCCATCCTCGACGTGCGGGTGGCCGGACGATCGGTGGGCGAGATCGGCCTCAACGTCGCCACGGCCGGGCACCTGGACGTGCCCGTCGTCCTGCTCAGCGGGGACGACACCGCCTGCGCGGAATTCAGTGAGCTGGTGCCTTCGGCAGTCACCGACGCCGTCAAGCAGACCCTGGGTCAGGCCGCCGCGGTCACGCTGCATCCGCAGGAGGCACGGGAGCGGCTGCGCCACGCTGCCGCCGACGCCATCGCGCCCGACGAGGTCCGCTACCGGCCTGCTGCTCGTACCCTCGTCGCCGAGATCGCGCACAGTGGCCGCGCGGCCGCCAGCGTGGCGCGACTGGCCACCCTCGTCGGGCTCAGCCGGTGACCGCGACACCATCGGCCGTCCGGGTGGGGCCGCGCGACGGTTGTACGAGGCGTCATGTCTCGGTGACGTTCCGCCGTATCGCCTGCCCGATCCTGCCCGCCGAACGGGCTGTCGGCAATCCGGCTTGCCGCTTCTTCTGATCCATCCATTCGCATCTGGCGATGGTGTGGTGGGAGTCGTATGGTTCCCCGCAGCACCCCGACAAGCGTTCGTGATGGGCGGTTTCGCCCCTTTTGATGCTGGGCGGTGAACGGCAGTGACGGCAGAAGATCCTACGGCGACAGACCCCGGATGGGTGGACGAAGTCCTGTTCGCAGGCCAGCCGACGGACGTTTGTCTCCGTTTGCCCGAGCCTGTCGACCGGGCCACCCTGCACCGGTTGGTCACCGCCGCGCAGGAGCGGCTCACCGCCGTCGGACTGCGCCCCGGTGGCGCTGCGGCGCTGCGGCTGCCGCCGTCCCTGGCGTACGTGGTGAACCTGCTGGCCACCTGGCGGGCCGGGGCGCAGGCCATCCTGCTCGACCACCGGCTGACCGAGCACGAGGTGGACCGCGCGTTGCTCCGGTTGACCCCGCAGGTGGTCATCGCCCCGGTGCGTACCGGTGGCGGCGCGCTGAAGATCTTCGTCGACGTCACCGCGGGCGTCACCCGGTACGCCGACCGTCCGGCGGTCAGCGGCCACGCCGTGATCCAGCTCAGCTCCGGCTCCACCGGCCCGTCCAAGGTGATCGGTCGCACCGCGGCGGACCTGGTCGCCGAGGTACACCGCTACACCCGGATCGACGGGGTGGCGTTGCCCGGCGAGCGGATCATCCTGCTGCCCTCGATGGTGCACGTGCTCGGTCTGGTCGGCGGCCTGCTCTACGGGCTGCACGCCGGGGTCGAGCTGGTCCCGCCCCAGCGGCTCAGCGGTGACGCCGTGCTGGCGGCGATCAGCGCCGGCACCACACCGGCCACCGTGCTGGGTGTTCCGTTCCACATCGGACTGCTCGCCTCCACCCGACCGACCGGGTCACTGCCGCAGCTACGGCGGATGACCACCGGGGGTGAGCTGGTGCCGGCCGCCGTCGCCCGGGCGTTCACCGACCGGTACGGAGTGCCGCTGGGCAACATGTACGGGATGACCGAGGTCGGGGTGATCGGCACCGACCTGTACGGCGTACACCGGTCGTCGATCGCCCCGGCGCCCGGCATCGAGGTCCGCGAGACCGGCGGTGAGCTGTGGGTCTCCTGCCCGGCGTCGCCGTACGTCGGACCGCACGACCCGACCCGGTGGTCCGACGGTTGGCTGCACACCCGCGACGCCGGCACCGTCGATGCGGACACCGGCCTGGTCACGGTGCGCGGTCGGCTCGATTCGCAGGTCTCCGTCGGCGGGATGAAGGTCGACCTGACCGAGGTGGAGGCCACCGTCGCCGAGCTGACCGGGGTGGCCGCGGCCGTGGTGGTCTGGGACGGCGGCATCACCGCGTACGTCCAGCCGGACGGCCCGCTGTCGGAGGAGACGCTGGACAAGCTCCTCGCGGAGCGGTTGGCCGGCTACAAGCGCCCGCGCGTCCTGCACCTGGTCGATCAGTTGCCCCGCACCACCACCGGCAAGCTGGTGCGCGCGACCGACGCGCTGCGCTCGGCGGTCACCCGGTGACCGGGACCGAGCAGCAGGGCACCCGTCCGCCGCAGCGGCACCGCGGCCGGATCCGGCTGACCGCCGGTGTCCTGGCCGACCCACACGTAGGCGGTGTCCCGACCGGACACCGTCAGCTGACCCACCAGAGAGGGTATCCATGAGAGCCGAGGTCCGCGCCTTCGTCGTCGAGCAGCTCGTCGACATGAACTACGACATCGAGGGGCTCGACGACGACACCACGCTCGGCCCGTCCGGCGTCGACCTGGAATCTCTCGCCCTGGCCGACCTGTCCAGCCGGGTCGAGGACCGGTACGGCCTGACGTTCGCCGACGACGAGTCGGAGCAACTGGCCCTGATGACCGTCGGTGAGTTCACCACCATGGTCGCCAGTCGCGTCACCGCGGCGACGAGCGACAAAGCCTGATGAGCGGTCAGCCCGATCTGGGGCGAGCTGACCTGATGACCATGCTCGCCGAACTCACCGCGACACCGGCTGCCGAGGTGTCCGACCGGATCGGCTCGATGGAGCTTGCCTGGCTGGTGCACCTCGTCGAGCAGCGCTACGAGTGCCGGCTCGACCTCACCGACGACGAACTGTCCGGTATCCGTACCGTCGACGACGCCCTGGTGGTGTTCCGGGCGTCGCTGAGCGCCTCCGCAGATGGTTGAGGCGCGCGTCGCCCAGCTCACCGGCGTGTACGCGGTCAGCGCCCTGGGCCGGGGCGCCGACGCGCAGCTCGCCGGTGCGCTGGCCGGGGTGCCGGCGTTCGGGCCGGTGGACCGGTTCGACACCGCCGCCCGCCGAGTCACCGTGGCGGCCACGGTGCCCGAGGTCGGCACGCTCCCCGACGAGTTGGCCGCCGCGATCGACGCGGCCTGCCGGGCGGCCGGCCTGGACCGTGCACGGCGCGCGGGGTGCGCCCTGCTGCTCGCCGTGCACGGCGGGCCAGCCCTCGATGCCGGCCCGGCGCCGGCCGTACTCGCCGACCGGCTCGCCGCCCGCGGTGGACTGTCCGGCCACACCCGGGTCTACACCAGCGCCTGCGTGTCGGCGAGCACGGCGGTGGCCGACGCCGCCGCCCGGATCACCCGCGGTGACGTCGATCGGGTGGTCGTCGCGGCCGGCTACCTGGTGGAGTCGGACCAGTTCGCGCTCTTCGACGCCGGTCGTGCCCTCGCGGTCGACGGGGCGGTGCGCCCGTTCAGCGCCGGCCGCCGGGGGCTGCTGCTGGGCGACGGCGTGGCCGCGGTCGTGCTGGAATCGAGCACCGGCCGGCGGCGCGGCGTCGATCCGGTGGCCACGGTGGCCGGTTGGGGACGGGCCGGTGACGCGTTCCATCCCTGTCAGCCGGAGCCCGGCGGCACCGGGCTGGCCCGCGCGGTCGATGCCGCGCTGCGCCGGGCCGGGCTGCCCGCACAGGCTGTCAGCTACGTCAACGCCAACGCCACCGGTACCGCGCGCAGCGACGCCGCCGAAGCGGCGGCGCTGCGTCGGGCCCTCGGCGCGCACGGCACGCGCGTCCCGGTCAGCTCCACCAAGTCGGTGCACGGGCACGCGTTGGAGGCGTCCGGGTTGCTCGAACTGGTGGTCACCGCGCTCGCGCTGCGACACGGCGAGCTACCGGTCAACGCCGGCTGGCTGGCCCCCGACGAGGCCTGCCCCCTCAACGTGATCAAGCACCGTCCCGAAAAGTCGGAAGCCACCCACGCCCTGACCCTCAACGCCGCCTTCGGCGGCGCCAACACCGCTCTCCTGGTCGGCGTCGGATGACCACCCCCAACCTCCCGCGATCTTGCACTGTCTGCCCCGACGAATCCCACCAGGCACCCCAAACGGCGACCGAAACCGCACGATCGCCGGTGGAGCGGGCTCGGGCTTCCTGGCCCGAGGGTGGGGACGTCGGGGTCAGCGCGGCGGGGGTGCCGGGGTTCGTGCACTCGGACTTCGCGCCGGTGGTGGTGGCCGTCGCGGAGCGGTGTCTGCGGCGGGGATACGGGTCGGCGGCGGCGCCCGCCGAGGTGCGCACGGGGATCGTGCTGGTCAGCGCCAGTGGCGATCTCGCCAGCGCCGAGCACGTACGGGCGACCGTCGAGGCCGGCGGGCGGATCGGTCCGCTGTTCTTCTTCCAGTCCGTGCCGAACAGCGTCGCCGGACACATCGCGGCCCGCTGGGACCTGCGCGGCCCGGTGGTCTGTCTCAGCCCGACCGGTGACCCGTACGCCGACGGCGTCGCCGAGGCGGACCTGCTGCGCGACGACGGCGACGCCGACGAGGTGTTGCTGATCCTGATCGAACAGGCACCCGACGGGCCGACCGAGGCGGTCGCGGTGCTGCTGGGGGGAGGAGCACGACCATGAGGACACGGGGACTGCGCGGCACACTGGCCGTCGACACCGAGGTGGGTGCGGGCAACGTCCTGGCCCGGGTACTGGCGCACGGCGCGGACCCGGACGGGCCGGGCCTGACCTTCGACACCGCCGTCGACGGGCACCCCGCCGAGACACCCCTGACGCTGGGGCAGCTCAACGAGCGGGTCGCCGCCCGCGCCGCCTGGCTGCACGAGCGCGGGGTACGCCCCCGCGACCCGGTCGCCGTCTGGGCCACCGCCGCCGCCGACATGGTGCTCAGCTTCCTGGCACTGACCCGGCTCGGGGCGATCCCGGCGCTGATGAACGGCAAACTCCGCCCGGAGATCGCCGCCGAGTACATCCGCCGCCTGCGAGGCGTCGGTGTGCTCGCCGACGACGCGCACACCGCCCTGCTGGCCGGGCACGACCTGGGCGTACCGCTGCTTGGCACCCTCGCGCGGACCGGCGCGGGCGACCCGGCGGCGGCCCCGGCGCACTACCGGCACCACCCGGACGACCCGATCGTGATCACGCACACCTCCGGAACGACCGGGGTGCCCAAGGCGGTGCTGCACTCGCACGCCAGCCTCTTCGCGGCCACCCGGCACCTGCTCAGCATGCCGCAGGCGCAGGGCACCAGCCGGATCCTCAACGCGCTGCCCGCCCCGCACACCGCCACGGTGCTGATGGTCAACCAGGCGCTGGGCAACCGCGCCCAGATGCTCCTGCTGTCGGAGCAGGACGGCGAACGGGTGCTGGACGCGATCCAACGCTGGCGCCCCGACGGGGTGTTCGGTTTCTCGGTCACCTGGGCGGAGCTGGCCCGCTTCGACCTGTCCGGGTACGACCTGGACTCGGTGCGGTTGTGGTTCAACACCGGCGACGCCTCGCACGAGCCGCACATCCGCCGCCTCGTCGCGGTCGGCTGGCACGACATCGTCACCCGCGACGGGGTGGCGAGGGTGCCCGGCTCGGTCTTCATCGACGGGCTCGGTTCCAGCGAGATGGGGCACTCGATGTTCCACGTCACCCATCGCGCCGACACCGACTGGTACGGCCGCTGCATCGGTCGCCCGTACCAGTTCACCAGGGTCGCGGTGCTCGACGCCGACGGCGAGCCGGTGCCGGTCGGCGAGGTGGGTTTCCTGGGCATCGACTCGCCGTCACTGTTCCGGGGCTACTGGAACGACTCCATCACCACCTACCGCTTCCGCCAGCGCGGCTGGTACCTGACCGGTGACCTGGTGCGCGTCGACGCCGACGGCCGCTACTACCACGTGGACCGGGCGGTGGACTCGGTCGACGCCGGTGACGGGCGACGCTTCTACACCGCGCTGTCCGAGGAACGGGTCCTCGCCGCCTGCCCGGACGTCACCGACTGCACGGTGGTGATCGTCGCCAAGGCCGGCGGGGTGGTCACCGACGTGCTGCTGGAGTTGGCCGCCGGCGCCGACGCGGCAGAGGACCGCACCGAGCGGGTCCGTGCCGCCCTCGGCCCGGACGTCGGCGCCACGCTGCGCCGGGTGGTGCCGGTGGCCTCCGCCGACATCCCGGTCACCGTGACCGGGAAGGTCCGCAAGGTGGTCCTGCGCGAGCGCTACCTCACCGAGGCGTCGTCGTGAGCGAGCGGAGCGAGCGAACCAGGCAGCTCAGTGGGGTTGCGGCTCGCGCCGCCGTGGAGCGAAGCGGAGCGGCGGCGTGACCGCCCTGATCACCGGGATGGGTCTGTTCACCCCGGTCGGGCGGGGCGTCGAGGAGACCTTCGACGCGCTGACCACCGGCCGGTCCGGGCTGACCCGTCCACCCCAGGGGCACCCGGCGAGCGAGTCGCTGCACGTCGCCGGCCTGCTGCCCGACATTGACCCGCGCACCGTCACGTCCGGGCCGGAGACCCGGGTGCTGGACCGGATCGTCGTGCTCGCCCTCCTCACCGCCGCCGACGCGCTCGCCGACGCCGGCATCGAGGTGGGCCGCGACGTCGACCCGGACCGGATCGGTGTGATCGTCGGTGGGGTCGGGGGGATGGCCACCCTGGAGTCACAGGTGCTGGCCCGGGCGGCCCGGGGTCGGGCGGCGGTCAGCCCGTACCTGCTCACCGGGATCCTGCCGAACATGCCGGCGGCGCGGATCGCCATCGCGCACGGCATCCGGGGCTACAGCTCGTCGGTCGGCACCGCCTGCGCCTCCGGCGCGCAGGCGGTCGCCGACGGCGTCCGGCTCATCGCGACCGGGGAGGCCGACGTGGTGCTCTGCGGGGCCAGCGAGGCGCCGCTCTTCCCGACCTTCGCCGACACCTTCGGCAACGCGCGGGCGTTGGCGCGCGCCGGCACCGACCCGAGCCGGGCGAGTCGGCCGTTCGACACCTCCCGCACCGGGTTCGTCCTGTCCGAGGGTGCCGCGCTGCTGGTCCTGGAGAACGCCGAGCACGCCGCGGCGCGCGGCGTCGCCGGGTACGCCGAGGTGGCCGGGCACGGTGCGACGACGGACGCGTACCACCTGACCGCCCCCCGCCCGGACGGCGCCGGCGCGGCGGCGTGCATCCGCCGGGCGCTGCGCAGCGCCGGTGTCCCGGCGGCGGCGGTCGGTTACGTCAACGCGCACGGCACCGGCACGAAACTCGGTGACATCGCGGAGACCACCGCCCTGGCCGACGTCTTCGGCGTCGGCGGTGTGCCGGTCAGCTCCACCAAGGCGCTCACCGGTCACCTGCTCGGCGCCTCCGGGGTGCTGGAGGCGGCGGTCACCGCGTTGGCGCTCGGTCGGGGGCTGCTGCCCCCGACGTACCACCTCGACGACCCGGATCCGGCCTGCCCGGCGGACCACATCCGTGGCACGCCCCGCAAGGCCGACCCGGAGTACGCGGTCACCAACTCGTTCGGGTTCGGCGGCCAGAACGTGAGCCTGCTGCTGGCGCGGGTCGCCGAGCCAAGGGGGTGATCGACGCGGCGTCCCGGGCGGGGCGCGTCCGGACGGGCGGGGAACCGGGTGGGAAGGGCTTCAGGAGACATGGACATCCGTGGTATCGACCACATCGAACTCTACGTGGGGGACGCCCGACCGGCGGCCTTCTCCTTCAAGGTGCCTGCGTGACCGGCGCCGACCCGGTCCGGCTCTACCGCACGGTCCGGCTGATCCGCCGATTCGAACAACGGGCGGTGGAACTGGTCCACGGCGGGCAGATCGTCGGCGGCATCCACCCGTACCTCGGTCAGGAGGGGATCGCCGCCGGCGTCTGCGCGGCGCTGGGTGCCGACGACGTGCTCGCCGGCACCCACCGTGGGCACGGGCACGTCCTGGCCCGGGGCGCCGATCCGACGCGAATGATGGCCGAGCTGTGTGGCCGGGTCACCGGCCTCAACGCCGGCCGGGGCGGTTCGATGCACGCCGCCGACCTGAGCATCGGCGTGCTCGGCGCGAACGCGATCGTCGGCGCCTCCGGGGCGATCATCACCGGCGCGGTCTGGGCGCACCGCCGCCGGGGCCGCGACACCGTCGGGGTGAGCTTCTTCGGCGACGGCGCGGTCAACGAGGGGATGCTGCTGGAGGCGCTCAACCTGGCCGCGCTCTGGCGGGTGCCGGTGCTGTTCGTCTGCGAGAACAACGGCTACGCCACCACCATGCCGGTCGCCGGCGCGGTGGCCGGCAGCATCGCCGGCCGGGCCGCCGCGTTCGGCATCCCGGCCGTCCAGGTCGACGGCCAGGACCCCGAGAGGGTACGCGCCGCCGCGGCCGAGGCCGTCGACCGGATGCGCTCCGGCGGCGGCCCCGAGCTGATCGAGGCCCGGACCTACCGCTTCGACGCCCATCACACCTTCGAACACGCGGTACGCCTCGACTACCGCCCACCCGACGAGGTGACCCGGGGTCGGGCCCGAGACCCGGTCCGCATCCAGGGCGAACGCCTCTCCGACGTCGACCGCGCCGCAGTGGACGCCGAGGTCGAGGAAACCCTCGACGCGGCCGTGCGGTTCGCCCTGCACAGCCCGGAACCCGACCCGGCCGACGCCCTGGCGTACCTGTACGCCAGCGGCCTGACCGCCCGCACCGGAGGTGGTTGAGGTGCCCCGACTGTCGTACCGCCGGGCGCTGACCCGGGCCCTCGCCGACGAGTTGGCCCGCGACGAGGCGGTGTTCCTGCTCGGTGAGGACGTCCAGGTCGGGGCGTCGCTGGTGACCACCGGGCTGGCCAAACGGTTCGGCACCGATCGGGTCCGCGACACCCCCCTGTCGGAGCAGGCCTTCACCAGCTTCGCCACCGGGGCGGCGCTGGCCGGGCTGCGGCCGGTGATCGAGTTCCAGATCCCGTCGCTGCTGTTCCTGGTCTTCGAGCAGATCGTCAACCACGCGCACAAGTTCCCGCTGATGACCGGCGGGCAGTGCAGCGTCCCCGTCACCTACCTGGTGCCCGGCTCCGGCTCGCGTACCGGGTGGGCGGGGCAGCACTCCGACCACCCGTACAGCCTCTTCGCCCACGTCGGCGTGGTCACCGTCGTGCCGGCCACCCCGGCCGACGCGTACGGGCTGCTGGTCACCGCCATCCGCCACGACGACCCGGTGGTGGTGTTCGCGCCGGCCGCGGCGATGGACGTGCGCGAAAACGTCGAGGACCCGGCACCGGTGCCGCTGGGCCAGGGCCGGATCCACCGCTCCGGCGACGACGTGACGGTGGTCGCGATCGGGCACCTGGTGCACGACGCGCTCGCCGTCGCCGCGGAGCTGGCCGACCAGGTATCGGTGGAGGTGTTCGACCCCCGCACCCTGTACCCGTTCGACATCGACGGCCTCACCGAGTCGGTCGCCCGCACCGGGCGACTCGTGGTGCTCGACGACGCCAACCGCTCCTGCGGAATGGCCGCCGAGATCATCGCCTCGGTGGTGGAGCGGGTCCGGCTGCTCGCCCCACCCCGCCGGGTCACCCGCCCGGACGGGGCGGTGCTCCCGTTCGCCCCGGCACTGGACCGGGCCGTCCAGCCCGGCCGGGACCAGCTCGCCACCGCCATCCACCTGACCATGAAGGACGGATCATGATCGACCCGAACTACGCGTGGCCGACGGCTGACCGGGCCTGGACCGACCTGCCGGAGCCGGCCCGTTCGGCCATGGTGGCCGGTGGGGCGGCAGCCTGGGAGCAGGTCTTCCACGGCCGGGCCACCTACAACAAGCAGTGGCGGTTGGCCCGCCCCCCGGTGCTCACCGCCGACGCCTGGCGGGAGCTCAACGAGGTCTGCGACCGGCTCGCCCAGCTCATCCTCGACGCCTGCCGTCGGCGGACCGGCACCGCCGGTGAGCTGCGCCGGCTGCTCGGCGTACCGGCGGGGGAGACCCGCCTGCTGGACGAGGCCGAGCCGCTGACCGAGGCGCTGCTGGCCGCGTACCGCCCAGATGTGATCTTCTCCGGCGGGGTGCCGAAGTTCGTCGAGTACAACATCGACAGCAGCCTCGGCGGCGGGTTCGACGCCGACACCGTCATCCAGCGGTTCGCGCGCCTGTACCGGGAGCGGGGCATCCTCGACGACCTGCCGGTGCGGGCCGCCCCGTCGCTGCTCGACCAGCGGTTCGTGGCGATCCGCGAGGAGCTGCGGCTGCCCGACGGCGCCCGGGTGGCGCTGCTGATGGACTTCGACGCCGACTACCCGGGCCTCGACGACCCGCAGACGTTCATCCGGATCCTCGACCCCCTCGCCGTACGGGCCCGGGACTTCGGCATCGACCTGGTCATCGCGCCGGTGTCCAGCGCCACCCTGGACGCCTCCGCGCGGTTGGTGGTCGACGGCGCGCCGGTCGACGCGCTGTTCCGGTTGTTCGTGCCCAACCGGGTCACCCCGACCGCCGGCCTGGACGCGGTGGCCGGGGCCCTCGCCGCCGGCACCCTCCCGATGTTCGTGTCGGCGGCGGCGTGGCTGCTCGGCAACAAGACCATTTTCGCCTGGCTGTGGGAGGACGTGGACGGGCTACCCGCCGACGACCAGGCGCTGATCCGCCGGCACGTGCCGTACACGGTGCCGTTGACCGCCGCGGTGCTCGACCGGGCCATCGCCGAACAGGCCGAGCTGGTGGCGAAACCCGCCGACGGCTCCGCCGGTCACGGCGTGCTGCTCGGCCCGGAGCTGAGCGCGGCGGACTGGGCCGAGGGTGTGCGGGCCGCCGTCGATCGGGGCGGCGCGATCCTGCAGGAGTACCTGCCGACCGACCGGGTGTCGATGGACTTCGTTCAGATCGAGACCGGCGAGACGGTCACCGCCGACGTCCCGTTCTCGCTGGCCCCGTACCTCTTCGGCCGCCACGCCTCCGGCGGCCTGGCGAGAGTCGGCTACCCCGGCTGCGACGGAGTCCTCAACCTGGCCCACGGAGTTCTCCTAACCGGAGTCCTCCTAAAGCACTAACCCACCCCCGCTTTGCCCTGGTTGATCATGGAGTTATTGCTCCCCGCATCGGCGTGTCGGGGCAATAACCTCATGATCAACGGGGGCTGGGCGGAGGGGAGGGGGTGGGGGCTGGGAGGGGGCTTCGGGGCGGGGGAGGGAGAGGGAGAGGGAGAGGGTGCGGAGGGTTTGGGCTGTTGCTATGGCGTCGCTGCGGGCGCTGCCGTGGCGGCCGTCGGTGCTGTAGAGGGTGGGGTCGGCCGTCAGGGGGTGGTCGGTCAGGTGCACGTGGATTGTGTTCAGGCTCTCGGCCAGGTTGGCGCTGTGTGCCGACAGGCGGCGCATTCGTTCGCCCAGGCCGGGCCGGAGGTGCTCGGGCACCGCGGGGCTGTGCGAGACGTCGAACATGCCCACGGTGATCACGTCGGCCCCCACGGCGCGCAGCGCGGTGATCATCGTGGTCAGCTCGGCGTCCACCGCCTCCGCGTCGTACGCCGGGTGGAAGGCGTCGTTGCCCCCGCAGACGACCAACGCCAGGTCCGGTGCGAAGGCGAGTGCCGGGGCGAGCTGGGTGGCCCGCACCTGGTGCGCGCGCAGCCCGCGTCGACCCAGATTTTGGTACGCCAGCCCGGGGCGCACGGCGGTCAGCTCGGCGGCGACCCGGTCGACCCACTGCACGTCCGGGTAGCCCGGCGTCGGCTCACACATGCCCTCCACGACGCTGTCGCCGAGCGCCACGAACCGCCGCCACGGGTGCCCACGCAGCAGTTCGGTGGCCTCTCCGGGGCGCAGACAGTACGGGTCCGTCGATTCGGTGAGCGTCGATGGCATGTCGGCACGCTAGCCGACCGCCGGACCGTCGGGCCAGGCTCAGTCGGTCACGCTGGCCTCGGCCAGGCCGTCGCTCTGCTCGGCGAGGAGTTCGCCGAGCACCGACGTCCGGAGGTGCGAGCAGGAGTGGCACAGGTCGGGTCAAATGGAGGTCGTGGCGACCATCCGCGCTCGACTAGCCGCCGTCCGCGCCGCCTGGCGTGCCGGCACCCCCACCGCGGCCCCCGGCCGCCCGACGCGGGAGAGACGGCCTCGGCCGACTACCGTCGCGTCGCGCGCCCTACGCCCTGGCCGACCGTCGACAACCCGGTTGGAGCTGGCTCCGGGCGCCCCCCTGGAACTCAGACCGGACCCCTGGCAACGGTTACTCGGCCTGGGGAGCATCCTGTCGGTGATCGTCCTCGCGATCGGGCTGTACGTCACCAACGCCGCCAACCGTGCGCAACAGGAGGCCAACCGCGAGCAGCAACGCCTCACCGCGCAGGGGCAGATCACCGACCGCTTCACCGCGTCGATCGAACAGTTGGGGCAGCCCGGCGCCGACAAGGTGGACGTGCGCCTGGGCGCCATCCACGCCCTGCGACGGATCATGCGCGATTCTACGGCCGATCGTCCTGCCGTCGTGGAGATCCTGTCGGCGTTCGTCCGCGTCCACTCGGTCGGCGGGGCGGCCGCTCCCACCCCCGCTCCTACCGACGAGGCCACGGCAGCAGCCTCGTTCGAGGACACCCGGGTACCGCCCCCGGTCGACATCCACGCTGCTCTGGCCGCGCTCGGCGACAGGGACTCCCGCAGCGGCCGGCCAGACCTGACCCGCGTCGACCTGTCCCGTACCGACCTGCGCGGGATGGACCTGGCCGGAATGAGCCTGGGCCTGGCGAATCTGGAAGGGGCGAACCTCTCCGACGCCGACCTGACCGACGCGGACCTGGCGGGCGCCAACCTGACCGACGTCGACCTGACCGACGCGGACCTGCGCCGCGCCAACCTCCGCTCGGTGGACCTACAGCGCGCGCAGCTGAACCGGGCGCGACTGGACCACGCCACCCTCGCCGGCACGAGGCTGGTCGAGGCGACCCTGCGTTTTGCCGTGCTGACCGACGTGAACCTGTCCAACACCGATCTGACCAACGCGGACCTGACGGGCGCGGACCTCACCAACACGATCCTGTTCGGCGTCGACCTGTTCGGCGTCGGCCTGAACGGGGCTAACCTCGAACGGGCGAGACTGCTCGCGAGTGTGAACCTCCGCTGCGCTTTCGTGGACGACCAGACGCGCCTGCCGGCCGAAGTGGCCCGGCCGGCGACTGACGCGCACGCCGACGACCCCGAGTGTCGCGCCCGCCGGGCACGGCTGCGGTAGGGCCTCGCGAGGCAGCCGGGCCGGTCAGGGTGTGGTGACGGGGGCGGACCGGGCCGGTGTCTCCGGGCCGGAGGCCCTGCTCAGCAACGGGTACGCGGTGATCACCAGGCACGCCGCCGCCATGGTCAGCAGGGCCGGGGTGAGCCCCAGAGCGTCCACCGACCAGCCGCCGAGCAGTGCGCCGACCGGCAACCCGACGAAGGCCAACGAACCGGCGATGCCGATCACCCGGGTCTGCAACTCCGGCGGTATCCGCTCGTAGAGCGCCACCCCGAGCAGCGGGTTGACCGCCGCGATGCCGATTCCGGACAGGAACGTCACCACCAGCACCACCGGCAGCTCGTCGCTGATCGCCAGCGCCACCAGCCGGGGTGTGCCGGCGACCAGCGCGCCGAGCAGGAACGTCAGCCGCCGGGGCAGCCGGGGCCCGAGCATGGTGAACACCAGGTTGCCCAGCAGCGCGCCCGCCGAGAACGCCGCCAGCACCAGACCGAGGCCGCTTGGGCCGTGCAGCTCCCGGGCGACCCAGACCGGGATGTAGACGGCCACGCTGGCGTTGGCCACCATGTTCAGCGCCGAGACGACGGCGAGCATGCCGAGCAGCGGCCGGTCCCGACCCAGGTAGCGGAAACCGGCCCGCAGCGCGCGCAGGTAACTCTCCGGCTGGGCGGGTTGCGCCGGGGCGGCCGGCGGGCGGACCAGGACACCGATCAGCAGCGCGCAGACGCCGAAGCTGGCCGCGTCGATGAGGAGCGCCTCGGTGACCCCGAACGCGGCGATCAGCAGGCCGCCGACGGCGGCGCCGAACAGGGTCACCACCCGGCTGAGCCCGTCGTACGCGGAGGTCAGCCGGATCAGCGGTACTCCGGCGGCCTCCGCGACCGGGCGGAACATCACGTGCTTCACCCGGTCCCCGATGCCCCGCAGCGCGCCGGCCACCGCGACGAGCGCCACCAACGGGGCGAAGCCCAACCACGGGGTCAGTGCGACGACGACCATCGCCACGGCGCTGCCCGCGTCGCAGAGGATCGAGGTACGGCGCAGGCCGATCCGGTCCGCCCAGGGCGTGCCCAACGCGCTGGACAGGAGGTACGGCAGGGTCTCGGCGAACGCGACCAGGCCCATCTTGGTGGGGCTGCCGGTGGTGACCAGCACCAGCCACGGAATGGTCACCACCGAGATGCGGGTGCCCAGGTTGGAGATCAGGTCCGCGCTGACCAGGATGACCAGTTGCCGGCGGGGAGTCACGCCCCGACCGCCGTCGCCCGACGCGCCGCGTACCGCGCGCGCAGGGCCCGCTTGTCCACCTTCATCGACCGGTTCACCGGCAGCCGGTCGACGAACTCCACGGCGGCCGGCGCCCACATCTCGTTCAGCTCGGCGGTCACCAGGTCGATCAGCTCCGCCCCGGCGACCGTCGCGCCCGGGGCGAGCACCACGTACGCGTACGGGACCTCACCGGCCGTCTCGTCCGGTACGCCGATCACGGCGGCGGCCCGTACCCGGGGATGCCCGGCCAGCACGTCCTCGATGGGGCGGCAGAAGATCGGCCAGCTCCGTCGTTGCGTGAGGATCGCGTCGTCTGCCCGGTCGACCAGGTAGAGGTAGCCGTCGTCGTCGAGGTGACCGATGTCGCGGGTCCGCACCCAGCCGTCCACGAGCGTCTGCGCGGTCAGCTCCGGCTGGCCGTGGTAGCCGGCGAAGCGCAGCCGGGTGTGCACCCACACCACGCCGTCGCGGCCGGTCGGCAGCACGGTGCCGTCGTCGCCGCGGATCTCGATGCGGACGTCGCCGTAGGGCCGCCCGCAGGAGCCCAACCGCTGCGGGTGCTCCGGATCGTCAGTCAGGCCGGGCAGGGCGGTGACCACGACGGCCTCGCTGAGGCCGTACACGATGCGCAGCACCGGGCCGAACCGCGCGATGGCCTGGCGCAGCCGGGCGGGCGCGGCGGGCCCGGCGCCCACGTTGAACATGAACATGGCGGAGAAGTCCGCGCCGACAAGCGCCGGATGGTCCAACACCTCGTAGAGCATCGGCGGGGTGACGAAGGTCGAGTTGATCCGCTCCCGCTGCACGGTGTCCGCGAAGGCCACCGGGTCCCAGTCGTCGCGCAGGAACAGCACCCCGCCGGTGAACAGGTTGAACAGGGTGGTGATCTGCCCGCTGGCCAGCCACATCGGTGAGTGCGACAGGTGCCGCAGCAGCGGAAAACCGGCGGCGCGGAAGTCGGCGGCCAGGGCGAGGATCTGGGCGTAGAAGCTGGCCCGGTGGTGCACCAGCTTGGGGCTGCCGGTGGTGCCGCTGGTCTGCAGGAACGACTCGGGCGTCGGCACGGCCGCCGGCAGGTTCGTCACGTCGGCGTCGGTGTCGGCGGTGAGGTCGGGGCCGGTGCCGCCCGCGCCGAGACAGCACACCGGTGTGCCGGGCAGCGCCGCGGCCAGCTCCGGGCCCAGACCGGCCCGGTCCCGGGCGTCGTAGACCAGGGCGTCCGGGCGGGCCAACCGGATGAACTCGTCGACCTCCCGGCGCGCGGTCACCGGGGCGACCCACATCGTCCGGCAGCCCAGCAGGTGCAGGGCGAGCTGCAGCAGCGGAACCTCCACCGCGTTCGCGACGGTCACCAGCACCGCCGACCCGGGCCGTACGCCGTGCCGGGTCAACGTCGCGGCCATCGCCCGGACCCGGGCGGCAGCGTCGGTGTAGGTGAGGCGGCGACCGGCGCCGACGAGCGCCTCCCGGTCGCCGAACTCGGCGAAGAGGTCCAACACCCTGTGCACGTAGGTCGTGTCGTGCCCGGGTCCGTCAGTCATCCGGCAGCCCCCATCCCCAGAAAGCGGCGGTCCCGGGCAGCTCCCGGTGACGACGCGACGGTGGCGCGCTCGGGCGACCGCACCGCCGCCGCCTGGAAGCCTAGGCGCGAAACGGCTGGTCGGAACCGTGCCGACGGGCGATCCGACGGGCCCGCCGGACATTTGATGGCGTCGATCAGGTCGATTGACGCCCGTCAGCGGCGGCGGCTAGGTTTCTGGACCATCGTCCAGGCGGGCGCCGTCAGCGGACGGCCCCGGGCTGCCACACGATGGAGGTTCCATGGCAACGGCAACCCCGAAGAGATGGCCCGTCATCGCCGCCGCGGCCGCGCTGTTGGTCGTCGGCGCACCCGCCGTCGTCGCCAGCGCCGGTCCGTCCGGCACCGCCGCCGGCCGACCCGACCGCGCCGAGTGGGCGGGCAGTTGGGCCACCGCGGTCACCCGGGGCAACTCGGTCGGACTGACCAACACCGGCCTCAACGACCAGAGCGTCCGGATGATCGTGCACGTGTCGGTGGGCGGACCGGCGCTGCGGGTACGCCTCAGCAACCTGTACGGCGAGCAGGCGGTCCGGGTTGGCCGCGCCACCGTCGCCCGGCCGAACACCGCGACCCCCGACGACCTCTCCGACATCGAGGCGACGTCGGTACGCTCGCTGAGCTTCACCGGCGCCACCACGGCGACCATGAACCGGGGCGCCGAACTCCTCAGCGACCCGCTGGCCTTCCCGGTCGCGGACGACAGCGACCTGGTGGTCACCCTGCACTTCCCGACGCCGACCGGCCCGACCACGTTCCACGGGCAGTCCCAGCAGGCCAACTTCATCGGCGCGGGGGATCTGACCGGGGTGGCCGAGGGCACCGGGTTCACCACCCGTCCCACCTGCTGCTGGTTCTTCCTCTCCGGCATCGACGTGCAGCGCAGGGGCAGTCCCGGCGCGCTCGTCGTGCTCAGCGACTCCATCGGTGACGGCAACGGCAGCACCGTCAACGCCAACCGGCGCTGGCCCGACCTGCTCTCCGACCGGCTGCTCGCCGACCGGCCGGACAAGCGCACCCCGGGCGTGCTCAACCTGAGCCTGGCCGGCAACCGGCTCAACCACGAGGGCACCGAGCCGGGCGACGGGAACTACCCGGGCTATTACCAGCTCGGCCCGAACGCCGCCGCCCGGCTCAACGAGGACGTCTTCGGCCAGACCGGGGTGCGCACCGTCGTCACCCACCTGGGCATCAACGACATCTGGATGTCGAACGACGCACCCGAGGCGATCATCGCCACCCTGCGGCAGATCAACCAGCAGCTCCAGCAGCGCGGACTGACCAGCCTGGTGGCCACGCTGACGCCGTACGAGGGGCACGGCGCACCGGGCGTGTGGACGCCGCAGAAGGAGGCCACCCGCCAGGCGGTGAACGCGTACCTGCGCGGCAGCCGGGAGTTCGACGGGCTGCTCGACTTCGACCGCGTGGTGCGCGACCCGGCGCGACCCAGCCAACTGCTGCCCGCGTACGACTCGGGGGACCACATCCACCCGAACGATGCCGGCAACCAGGCGCTGGCCGACGCCGTGCCGCTGCGGCTGCTCGATCTGTGACCCGGGCCGGGGGCGGCGGGTCATCCCCGCTGTCCCCGGCCACCGACATCGGCGGGAAGGAGTTGGCCGTGGACGTGGAGGAGATACTCACCGGCCTGTACAGCGAACCGGGCAGACAGGATCCCTACCCGTGGTACGCCGACCTGCACCGGCTCGGCCCGATCAGCGCGGTGCCGGCGCGCGCCGAGCACCGGACGGTGGCCGCGGTCGCGGTCGGCTACGACCTCGTCGACGGGTTGCTGCGCGATCCGGAGTGGACGAAACAGCCGCCGCCGGGGTGGGAGGAGCAGGAGATTCTGCGTACCTTCCAGACCTCGATGATGTTCGTCAACCCGCCCGATCACACCCGGATGCGGCAGGTCTTCTCCCGCACCTTCACGCCGCGCCGGCTCGGCGCGCTGGAACCGGTGATCCTGCGGGTGGTCGACGAGCTGCTGGACCGGATGGCGGACGCCGGGGAGGGCGTGGTCGACTTCGTGGCCGACTTCGCGTACCCGATTCCGGCCCTGGTGATGGCCGAGTTCATCGGCATCCCGGCCGCGGAGTTGCCGTGGTACCGCGAGCGGGTGGGCTGGATCGACGAGTTCCTGGATGTGGCGGGGAAGACCCCGGAGCGGCTGGCCGCGGCCAACACCGCCGCGCGGGATCTGCGGGTCTTCTACCGGGATCTGCTCGGGCATCGCCGCCGGGTGCCCGGGGAAGACCTGCTCAGCGGGTTGGTCGAGGCGCTCGACTCCGGTGAGGTGGCGCTGACCGAGGACGAGCTGGTCAGCAACCTGATCGTGCTGTTCAACGCCAGCTTCGTCACCACCGTCTACATGTTCAGCAACGGGTTGCCGTTGCTGTTGACCCAGCCGGGGACGGTCGCGGCGCTGCCCACCGACGCCACACTGGCCCAGGGCTGCGTGGACGAGGTGCTGCGGTTGGCGAGCCCGGTGCACTTCCTGGCCCGAGCCGCGCCGGCCGACACCGTGCTGAACGGCGTGCCGGTCGCCGAGGACGACAACGTGCTGATCCTGATCGGGGCCGCCAACCGGGACCCGGCCCGCTTTCCCGACCCGGACACCTTCGACCCGACCCGTTCCGGCCCCCCGTCGCTGTCCTTCGGCGTGGGCCTGCACTTCTGCCTCGGCGCGGCGGTGGCGCGGTTGGAGGGACGCCTCGCGCTGCCCCGGCTGTTCGCCCGGTTCCCCGCCCTGACGATCACCGAGACGCCGACGTACAGCGGCAGCCTGTTCCTGCGCGGCATCGACAAGCTGTTGGTCAGCACCGGAGGATAGGAGCGACATGGCCCTACATCCGGAGGTGGCCGCGTACCGGGCGGCCCGTGCCGCGGCTGGCGCGGCGGCGTTCCGCCGTGCGCGCTTCGGCCGGTCGGACGGGCCCGCCGGGTGCGACGTGGCTGCCGCACCGACGGGCACGGCGGCGGACGATGGGTGAGCGGGTGCTGGCCGACCTGCCGGCCGTGTCGCTCGCCGACTACGCCGAGCGGGCCCGCGCCGTGCTGCCACCGGACGTCTGGGACTACGTGGCCGGCGGCAGCGCGTCCGAGGTGACCCTCGCCGCGAACCGTCGCGCGCTGGACCGGGTCGCGGTGCTGCCCCGGGTGCTGCGCGGGGTGGGCACCGTCGACCTCGGCACCCACCTGCTCGGTCGTCGGTACGCCATGCCGGTCGGGGTGGCGCCGATGGCGTACCAGCGTCTGCTGCACCCGGACGGGGAGCTGGGTCTGGCCGCGGCGGCCGGTGCGGCCGGCATCCCGTACCTGGCGAGCACGCTGGGCAGCACACCCATCGAACAGGTCACCGGGGCGGGCGTGGACGTCTGGTTCCAGCTCTACTGGCTGCGCGATCGGGCTCTCGTCCGGGACCTGCTGGACCGGGTCGTCACGGCCGGGTGTCGGGCGCTGGTGGTCACCGTGGACGTGCCGGTGCTCGGCAGGCGTCCCCGGGACCTGCGCAACGCGTTCCGGCTGCCGGCCGAGGTGGTCGCCGCGAACCTCCCCGACGGTCGGGACGCGCTGGCGCACTCCGGTGCGCCCGGGGTGTCCGCGATCGCCGCGCACACCGCGGCGTCGTTCGCGCCGGCGCTGCGCTGGGCGGACCTGGCGTGGCTGCGCGAGCAGGTCGACCTGCCGCTGGTGGTCAAGGGCCTGTTGGACCCGCGCGACGCGATCGAGGCGGTACGGATCGGCGCGGACGCGATCGTCGTCTCCAACCACGGCGGGCGGCAACTGGACGGCTCGCCAGCGAGCGTCACCATGCTGCCGGAGGTCGTCGACGCGGTCGGGGACGGCTGCCAGGTGCTGCTGGACAGCGGCATCCGGGGCGGCACCGACGTGCTGCGGGCGCTGGCGTTGGGCGCGGCCGGGGTGCTGGTCGGCAGGCCACTGCTCTGGGCCCTCGCAGCCGGTGGCGAACCGGCCGCCCGGCACGCGTTGGCGCTGCTGGCCACCGA
This sequence comes from Micromonospora sp. NPDC049101, assembly GCF_040648675.1. Taxonomy (NCBI): domain Bacteria; kingdom Bacillati; phylum Actinomycetota; class Actinomycetes; order Micromonosporales; family Micromonosporaceae; genus Micromonospora; species Micromonospora sp. NPDC049101. The sequence continues at coordinate 20,497 of NZ_JBEZED010000027.1, forward strand.
GCTGACCGACGCGCTCACCCTGGCCGGCTGTGCCGACGTGGCGGCAGCCGGCGAGCTGCGCACCCTCGGGGTGGGCTGAGGGGTGAGCGCCGCCGAACCGGTCGACCTGACCGTCGCCGACCTGCACCCCGCGCTGGGTGATCCGGCGTTGACGTCGATGAACTTCCTCAACGAGGTGTCCGAGCGCTACCCGGCGGCGGTGTCCCTCGCGGCCGGCCGGCCGTACGAGGAGTACTTCGACCTGGCGGCGGTGCACCGGCACCTGGACACCTTCCACCGGCACCTCGTCGACGACCTCGGGCACCGACCGGAGCAGGCCCGGCGACTGCTGCTGCAGTACGGCCGGACCAAGGGCATCGTGCACCACCTGATCGCCCGCAACCTCGCCGTCGACGAGGGGATCACCGTCGACCCGGAGGACGTCGTGGTGACGGTCGGCTGCCAGGAGGCGATGTTCCTGGTGCTGCGGGCGTTACGGGCCGGGCCGATGGATGTGCTGCTCGCGGTCGCACCGACCTACGTCGGGCTGACCGGGGCGGCCCGGCTGGTGGACCTGCCGGTGTGGCCGGTCGTCGGTGGGTCGTCCGGGGTCGATCTGGCCGACCTGGCCGCCCAGGCACGCCGCGCACGGGCGGCCGGGCTGCGGCCGCGCGCCTGCTACCTGATGCCGGACTTCGCCAACCCCTCCGGGGTCAGCATCGACACCGCGCACCGGCGGCGGCTGCTGGACCTGGCCGTCGAGGAGGACCTGCTGCTGTTGGAGGACAATCCGTACGGGCTCTTCCACCTCGACGACGGGCCCCGCCCGCCCACCCTCAAGGCGTTGGACACCGGACGGCGGGTCGTCTACCTCGGCTCGTTCGCCAAGACCGTGCTCCCCGGCGCGCGGGTCGGGTACGTGGTCGCCGACCAGCGGGTGGCCGGTGCGGACGGACGGGTCGGCCCGCTCGCCGACCAGCTTGCCATGATCAAGAGCATGGTCACGGTGAACACGTCGCCGATCGCGCAGGCGGTGATCGGCGGTCGGCTGCTGGAGCACGGATGCAGCCTGGTGGCCGCGAACATTCGGGAGCGGGCCGCGTACACCCGGAATCTGCGTCACCTGGTGGCCGGCCTGACCCGGCGCTTTCCGGCCGTGCCGGACCGGCCGGCGGCGGTGCGCTGGACGGTGCCGGCCGGAGGGTTCTTCGTGGTGGTGACCGTGCCGTTCCCGGTCGACGACGCGTTGCTGGACCGCTCGGCGCGCGACTACGGGGTGCTGTGGACGCCGATGGCGCACTTCTACGACGACACCGCGCCGGTACGCGCGTTGCGGTTGTCGGTCAGCGCGGTGACACCCGAGCAGATCGACGTCGGGCTGGATCGCCTCGCGGAGCTGATCACCGACGAGTTGGCCCGTCGAGCGGGCTGACACACCGCGTTCACCGGATGGCAATGCGCGACGGCCGGCGTGCCGTCGTCCTGGGTGGACGGTCATAATGGGCCGCATGGTTGCCTGGGAGTACGCCCTGCTCGTCCGCCGTTATCAGGGACAGGGCCGCAATTTTCATGTCTCGTTCGTCTGGTACGCCCCGGACGGGTCCCGCAAGGACATCACCGCCTTCGGTGACACCGCCATCGCGCACCTCAACCGTGCCGGCCGGGAGGGGTGGGAGTTGGTCTCCGCGGCCGAAGACGTGAACAACGTCCAGGGCAGCACCGAAGTGCACCGCTACCACCTCAAGCGCCCCCTGGCCTGACGCCCGCCTCCGGACGCGGACCCGGCCTGGGCCTGGTCCGCGTCCGACGAGCGGGTCGGGTCAGGTCAGGTCGATGGCCGGGTAGAGGGGGTGCGGGGCCAGCAGGTCGGTCGCCTGCTGGGCGATCTTGTCGGCCAGGTCGGCGTCGAGGTTGTACTTCGCCTTGGACGGGGTGCCGTCGGCGTTGGCGCCGGCCGTGGTCTGGGCCAGCACGGTGTGGATCAGCTCCGCGGTCTGGTCCATCTCGGCGGTGCCGAGGCCCCGGGTGGTCAGCGCCGGGGTGCCGATCCGGATGCCGGACGTGTACCAGGCGCCGTTCGGGTCCTGCGGGACCGAGTTGCGGTTGGTGACGATGCCCGAGTCGAGCAGCGCCTGCTCGGCCTGCCGGCCGGTGAGCCCGTAGCCGGACACGTCGATCAGCACCAGGTGGTTGTCGGTGCCGCCGGTGACCAGCTTGGCGCCCCGGCGCAGCAGCCCCTCGGCGAGAGCCTGGGCGTTGTCCACGATCCGCTGGGCGTAGTCGGCGAAGTCGGGCCGGCGGGCCTCGGCGAGGGCGACGGCCTTGGCGGCCATCACGTGCGGCAGCGGACCACCGAGCACCATCGGGCAGCCCCGGTCCACCTGGTCGGCCAGCTCCGGCTGGCAGAGCACCATGCCGCCGCGCGGGCCGCGCAGCGACTTGTGGGTGGTGGTGGTGACGATGTGCGCGTGCGGCACCGGGTCGAAGTCGCCGGTGAACACCTTGCCGGCCACCAGGCCGGCGAAGTGCGCCATGTCGACCATGAAGGTGGCGCCGACCGAGTCGGCGATCTCCCGCAGGATCCGGAAGTTCACCTTCCGGGGGTACGCCGAGTAGCCGCCGACCAGGATCAGCGGCTTGAACTCGCGGGCCGCCTCGGCGACCCGGTCGTAGTCGATCAGGCCGGTCGCCGGGTCGGTGCCGTAGCTGCGCTGGTCGAACATCTTGCCGGAGATGTTCGGCCGGAAGCCGTGGGTGAGGTGGCCGCCGGCGTCCAGCGACATGCCGAGCATCCGCTGGTTGCCCAGCTCGCGGCGCAGCGCGAACCAGTCGGCCTCGGTGAGGTCGTTGACCTGGCGGACCTGCGCCTTCTTCAGCGCGGGGGACTCCACCCGGTCGGCCAGCACCGCCCAGAAGGCGACCAGGTTGGCGTCGATGCCCGAGTGCGGCTGCACGTAGGCGTGTGGGGCGCCGAACAGCTCCCGGGCGTGCTCGGCGGCGAGCGCCTCGACGGTGTCGACGTTCTGGCAGCCGGCGTAGAAACGGCGGCCGACGGTGCCTTCGGCGTACTTGTCGCTGAACCAGTTGCCCATGGCCAGCAGCGTCGCCGGGGAGGCGTAGTTTTCGCTGGCGATGAGCTTGAGCGACTCCCGCTGGTCGGTCAGCTCGGCGCCGATGGCGTCGGCCACCCGCGGCTCGACAGCCCGGATCACCTCGAGGGCGCTCCGGAATGCGGTGGACTCGGCGTTGTGCGACATGCGACCTCCAACAGACGTGCGGGAAGGCCCAGGCGCTCGGCAAACGTCCTCGTGACGGGGCCGCTCCCCGATGGTTGTCCATCCCCACGCGCCAGTAACGGCCCGCGCCGATCCTACCGGGCCGTCCAGGGCCCTCCCACGCGGTCCCCGGGAGATTGGCGCACGACGAGGGGCCCGGCAGCACGCCGGGCCCCTCGGTGTACGCGACCGACTCAGGCGGTCATCGCGTCCATCGCCTTCTTGATCGCCTTCGGCGCGGTGGGGGTACGCGGCGCGTCGGCCCGCAGCGCGATCATCCGCTCGCCGATCTCCTGGAGTTGCTTGCGGCCCAGCGCGTCGCGGACCTTGGGGAACCACTCCTCCTCTTCCTCCTCCACGTGGTGCGTGACGTTCTCGATCAGCACCGTCGTCTTGGCGTTGAAGCGTTCGTCGTCGGCGTCCATGCTGGCCAGCTCGGCGCAGAGCACGTCGGCCACGTGATGCTCCTCGTACGACTCGAGGATGTCGTCCTCCAGGTCGGGCAGCAGGCGGCGGACTTCCGGGTACATCACCTCGTTCTCGAGGTACGTGTGCACGGTGAGGGCCTCCAGGATTTCCTCCACCAGCTTCTGCCGCTTGCTCGCCGGACCCTCCTCGGCATCCTGGAAGGCCTTGAACAGTCGGCGCATCTCCTTGTGGTCCTCTTTGAGCAGGACGATGGCATCTGTCGACACGGGTGTGACCTCCCTGGATCTCGTCTGGTGGGGTGATCGGTACCCAGGTGGTCGACGCGGAAACAGCGGATATGGCGGGATCAGACCATCGCCAACGTGCGGGGGATCTCGTCGAGCAGCTCCCGGGCGAGGAAGCCGATCCGGCCGTACCGGGGGATCAGCCGCTGGCCGCTCACCGCGTGCGCGAACGAACCCCAGCAGGCGGCCTGGGCCGGGTCGGCGCCCCGGGACAGCAGCCCCGCCAGCAACCCGGCGAGCACGTCCCCGCTGCCGGAGGTGCCCAACCCGGCGTCGCCGCTCTCCTCCCGCCACCCTCGGCCGTCCGGTGCGGCCACGTGCCCGTAGAGCGAGACGACCGCCTCGTACCGGCCGGCCAACTCGGCCGCCTCGGCGTCCAGGTCGTCGCCCGGGTCCCGCCCGAGCAGGTGCCTGGCCTCGGTGAGGTTCGGGGTGAGCACCACCGGCCGCCCCGAGCCGACCAGCAGGTCAGGTGCGTGACTGAGCGCACCGAGGGCGTACGCGTCGAGCACCAGCGACGTCTGCGGCCGGGCGGCCTCCAGGACCAGACTCAGCAACCGGTTGGTCTCGTCGATCGCCTTCAGCCCTGGCCCGACGGCCACCACGTCGGCCTGGGCGACCAGCTCGTCGAGCTGCCCGTCCCGGTCGGCGGCGACCGCGCCGTCGGGGGTCTCCGGCAGCCCGACCACCAGCGCCTCGGGCACCTGGATGCTCAGCGTGGCGGCGGTGGACTCGGCGGCGGCGAGCTGGAGCACCCCGGCGCCGGCGCGCAGCGCGGCCACCCCGGCGAGCAGCACCGCACCGGGGGTGAAGCGGGACCCGCCGACGACCAGCACGGTGCCCCGGCTCTCCTTGCCACCGACCGGCACCGGTAGCGCCCAGTCGCGCAGCAACGCCGGCGTGATCACCTTCACCTCAGACCGGTTCGGCATGGATCTCGTCCTCCCTGGTCGGCTGGGCGCCCTGCCGGTGCAGGTGGCCGACCTCGTTGAATCCGCCCAGGGCCAGCCGGTCCCGCGCGTCGGCGGACCAGTCGGTGATCGAGCAGTTGGCGATCACGTGTTCGCGGGTCAGTGCCATCAGGTCCGCCTCGGTCAGCCCCTCCACCAGATAGCGCAGCAGAAAGACCAGCGCGTCGTGGCCGAAGAGCAGGACTCGCTGGCCCTCGTGGTCCCGGCGCAGGTCACCGAGGAGCGTGCGCAGCCGCAGCGCCACGTCGGTCCAGGACTCCCCGCCGGGCGGACGGTAGTAGAACTTGCCGAGCCGGGCCCGCCGCTCGGCCTCGTCGGGGTAGCGCCGACGGACCCCGTGCCCGGTCAGGCCGTCGAGGATGCCCAGCTCCCGGTCGCGCAGCCGCTCGTCGCGGCTCACCGGCACCCCGGTGCCGTGCAGCGCCAACTCGGCGGTGGAGACCGCCCGCAGGTACGGCGAGACCACCGCGACGTCCGGCCGGCGGTCCGCGGGCAGCCCGGCCAGCCAGCGGCCGGTGGCCCGCGCCTGCTCCTCGCCGGTGGGGGACAGCGGCACGTCGGCGTCGCGGTGACTGAGCCCGATCAGCTCCTCGCCGGACGCCTCGGCGTGCGTCGCCGCCACGTTCGCGGTGCTCTCACCGTGCCGGATGATCCAGAGCGTTGCCAGTTCCGCCATGCCGACCCCCTACCCGGGTGCCGGCGGCGGTAATCGCGCCCGCTCAGCCGCGCCGTTGCAGCAGGGCGACGGTCATCCCGGTCACGTGGGTCAGCTGGGCCAGCTGGTACCGCTCGCCGAGGACGGCGGCCGCCTTTTTCGACAGCCCGGTCATCGGTGTGTCGGTGACCGTCGGCTGCACCAGCCACAGCCGTGGCTCGTCCCGCAGGCAGCTCGCCGGGTCGGCGCAGTCCGCGGCGAACAGCTCGTTGCGCTGGGCCGCGGTCCGCGCCTGGAACACGGTGCGCGGGGAGATGTCCGCCGGGAGGTAGTACCGGACGCCGGGCTCGGTCAGCCACCACCAGACGTCGCCCACGACGAGGCCGTCACCGGGCTGGTAGCCCGCCTCGATGACCCGTGCCGCCTGGGAGTAGGACAGTGGCTCGAAGGCCCTCGCCTGGGGGTAGGTGTACCAGCTGTGCGAGTACTCCCCGCGCATCGCGAGCTGACCGGGCACGGACAGCGCGGCCACGACCACCAGCCCGGCCGCCACCAGCGGGGTACGGCGCAGCACGGCGAGCCCCGAGCCGGCCAGCACCGCCCAGGCCGGCAGCAGGAACAGCAGGTACTTGGAGAAGAAGTAGTTGATCTCGCCGGTCGAGGCCACCAGGATCACCGGCACCGGCAGCACGGCGACAAGCGTCGCGCTCACCGTCCGGGCCACGGCGTCGCGGCGCAGGTGGGTCAGCAGACCGATGGTGGCCAGCGCGGTCACCGCGGCGGCGAGCAGCACCGAGCCGTACGCCTGCTCCCAGACCGTCCAGGGCGAGCTGTCCGGGATCCAGCTGATCTGCCGCCCCGCCTGCTTCATCCCCCGCAGGATCACCGGCGCGGCGAGCGCCACCCCGCCGAGGGCGGCGAGCGGGAACCAGGCCAGCGACCACCAGGCGCGCTTGCGCCAGCAGTGGATCAGGACGGCGGTGCCGTGCCCCACCAGGAGGGTCAGCGCCACCACGTTGACCAGGCCGATGCCGGCCACCGCGAGGGTGTACGCCGCCCAGCGCAGCAGGCCGGGCCGCTCCAGCGCGCGGAGCAGGAACAGGGTGGCCGCCGCCGCGGCGAGGACGACGAAGGCGTACGAGCGGGTCTCCTGCCCGAACCGGGTGACAGTGGGCACCAGGGCGAAGACGAACCCGGCGGCGACACCCGTCCGGTGGTCGAAGAGCCTCCGCCCCGCCAGCGCCACGCAGGCGGTGGCCAGGGTCATCGCCAGCGCCGACGGCAGACGCACCGCGATCGGGCCGGTGCCGAACAGCGTCGTCCAGGCGTGCATGAACAGGTAGTAGGCACCGTGCACGGCGTCGACGTTGGCCAACATGGCCCGGATCTGCCCGGTGGAGCGGGTCGCCACGTCGATGGTGACCAGCTCGTCGTGCCACATCTCCGGGCTGCCCAGCCGCCACCCGACCGCGACCGCGGCGAACGCCGTCGGCCAGAACCAGACGCTGAGCGCCAGCCGGCGGGCGAGCGGGACCGGCCGGCGGTCCGGCCCGGTGGGCGGGGGAGGACTCCCCGCATCGGTCTGCGCGGGCTGCGCGTCCGTGGCAACGGCGCGGTTCGACATCGGCGTCCGATCGGGGGGGCGGTTACGGGGCGCGCCGATGATAGCGCCCGCGACGGCCGGCCCCCGCGCGTGATCGGCCCGATCCGGGTGCGCGTCAGCTCGGTTCGGCGATGGCCGATCGCGGAGACGGGCCTGATAATGTGGCCGCGCCCGTCGAGCATTTCCACCACGCACAGTGAGGCCAACCGACCCAATGATTGTCGACATTATGCTGCCGTACTACGGAAGCGTGCCCCTCATGCAGGCGGCGGTGCGCAGCGTGATGGCGCAGAGTGACCCGGGTTGGCGTCTCACCGTGGTCGACGACGGCACCGAGCCGGGCGTGCCGGAGTGGTTCGCGGGCATCGACGACGAGCGGGTCCGCTACCAGCGCAACGAGCGCAATCTCGGGATCACCGCCAACTACCGCAAGTGCGTCGGTCTCGCCGAGCACGAGTACCTGGTGATGATGGGCACGGACGACATCATGCACCCCAACTACGTCGCCACCGTGCGATCGGTGATCGAGCAGTACCCGGGCGTCGGCATGGTCCAGCCGGGGGTCGAGATCATCGACGCCGACGGCACCGTGGTCAACACCATCGTCGACGAGGCGAAGCGGCGGATCTACGCCCCCCGGATCGACTCCCGCGAGCTGATGGGCGGCGAGGACCTGGCGGCCAGCCTGCTGCGGGGCTGCTGGTTCTACTTCCCGTCGATCTGCTGGCGGACGGACGCGCTCAAGGCCGTCGACTTCCGCGAGGAGTTCCAGGTCATCCAGGACCTGGCCCTGGTGATCGACCTGATCCAGCGCGGTGAGCAGATGGCCGTCGACACCACCCTCTGCTTCCAGTACCGGCGGCACGCGGTCAGCAAGTCCGCCGCCGACGCGGCCAACGGCTCCCGGTTCACCGAGGCGCGGGCGTTCTTCGTCGATGTCGCCCGCCGGATGGACGAGCAGGGCTGGCCCCGGGCGGCCCGCGCGGCCCGCAGCTACACCTCGTCCCGCCTCCACGCCATCACCCTGCTGCCGGCGGCTGTCCGCTCGGGCAGGATGGCCGGCGTGCGCAGCCTGTCCCGGCACGCGTTCGGGCCGGGCCGATGACCGACGACAGCCAGGGGGACGCCATGACCGTCAGACCACGACCTCCGGCCCAGGACGCGGCACCGCAGCCGATGCGGGTGGTGGTGCTCGGCGGCACCGGCTTCCTCGGCCGCCCGATCTGCCGCGCGCTGGCCGACCAGGGCCACACCGTGGTCGCCGTCGCGCGTACCCCGAAGACGATCGGCCCGGGTGTCGAGGTCCGTGCACTGGACCTGGCCGCCGCCGACGTCGACGAGATCACCGCGGTGCTGCGTGACCTCGACCCGGCCGTGGTGATCAACGCGGCGGGCGGGATGTGGGGCCTGTCCGAGGCCCAGATGCTCGCGGTCAACGTCACACTGGTCGAGCGGCTGGTGCAGGCCGCGGGCCGACTGCCCGGGCGGGTCCGGGTGGTCCAGATGGGCAGCGTGCACGAGTACGGGCTGGTCCCGGTGGACTCGTCGATGCCCGAGCAGCTGACCCCCGCGCCGGTGATGCCGTACGGCGAGTTCAAGCTGCGCTGCACCGAGGCGATCACCGCGGCGGACCGGCAGGGCCTGATCGAGGGCGTCACGCTGCGGGTCGGCAACGTCATCGGCGCCGGCCAGCCCGGGCACAGCCTGCTCGGGGTGGTCGCGGGCCGGCTGCGCGACGCCCAGCGGGCCGGTACCCGGGCCCGGCTGGAGCTCGCTCCGCTCGGCTCCCGGCGGGACTTCATCGGCCTCAGCGACGTGGTCGCCGCCGTACTGCTGGCCGCGACCCGCCCCGACGCGCCCGGCCGCGTGATCAACATTGGTCGGGGGGTGGCGGCCAGCGCGCGTGATATGGTCCGGCTCCTCATCGACGTGAGTGAGGTGCCGACCGATCTGGTCGAGGCCGAGCAGGCCGGCCCCGCCGAGACCAGCTGGCAGCGACTGGACGTCGGATTGGCCGCCGAGGTGCTCGGCTGGTCGCCGAGCGACGACCTGCACACCGAGATGAAGCAATTGTGGGAGCACGCCGGCGCCGAGGTGCCCGCCTGATGCCGAGAGGTTTCCTGACCGTATGACAACCCCCGCCCTCATTCGGTCCCGTGGCACGTTGGCCGACCTGCTTTCCGGCCGCAGTAACGGCATCGGGCTGATCCGGCTCTGCCTCGCCGTCGGCGTCGTGCTGTCGCACTCCAAGCCGCTCGGCTTCGGTGCCGCCGACCTCGGCTACAGCCTGACCGGTCGGCAGACCAACGTCGGCACCATGGCCGTGTACGGCTTCTTCGTGCTCTCCGGCCTGCTGATCACCCGCAGCGCTCGGCGTACCGGCGTGATTCGCTACGCCTGGCACCGGGCCCTGCGGATCCTGCCCGGTCTCTGGGTCTGCCTGCTGATCACCGCGCTGGTGATCGCCCCGCTCGTCGCGTTGCGCGAGCACGGCACCACCGCCGGCTACTTCGACAATCCCGGGGAGCCGGGCGGCCCGCTGGCCTACCTGCGCGGCAACTGGTGGACCGGTGTCGAGCAGTACGGCATCCACGACCTGTTCATCCAGTCCACCCCGTGGGGTCGCAAGACCAGCACCAGCGTCTTCAACGGCGCGCTGTGGTCGCTGAAGTACGAGATGTTCTGCTACGTCGTGGTGGGCGTGCTGGCGGCGACCGCCGTGCTGCGCCACGCCCGCCGGTTCGTGCTGGTCCTGACCGTCGTGCTCTACCTGAGCATCCTGCAGGACTGGGTGGCCACCGGGCGGATCAGCGGCCCGGCGTCGACGGCGGGCTGGACCTTCGATGCGCCACTGGTCGGCCCGATGGGCTTCCACTACATCGTCTACCTGGGCTTCCTCTTCGCCCTCGGCGCGACCTTCGACCTCTACCGGGAGCGGGTGCCGATCAGCGACGTGCTGGGCATCGGCGCGGCGGTGGCGCTCGGGTTGTCGCTGCTCGTCGGCGGGTTCTTTGTCATCGGGCTGCCCGCGTTCGCGTACCTGCTGGTGTGGCTGTCGGTGCGGCTGCCGCGCCAGGTGCACTGGGTGGGCCGTAAGAACGACTACTCGTACGGCATCTACATCTACGGGTTCATCTTCCAGCAGCTGATGGCCAGCCTCGGCTGGAACCGTTGGGGTTACGTGCCGTTCGCGGCCATGTCGGTCGCGGTCGCCTTCGTCGCCGCGTTCCTGTCCTGGAAGCTTGTCGAGCAGCCGGCGCTGCGGTTGAAGGACTGGACGCCGGGCTTCGTGGCCCGCCGGTCGTCGCAGCGGGTGCCCGTCGAGCAGCAGACCGCGGTGGCCGAGGAGCCGCCCGCGACGCCGCCCGCGACGCCGCCGGTGCAGGTCGGCGGTCCGACCGAGGAGCTGCCACAACAATCCGCCACGCTGGTCCCCGGCCGGTAGCGCCTACGTGCCCGCCCCCGAGCCGTACGCTCGGGGGCGTGGCCACGGCGGCGGAGGAGATCCAGGTGGGGGAGCGGCTGGTCCGCGTCTCCAGTCCCGACAAGCCCTACTTCCCGGAGCTCGGGCTCACCAAGGTGGACGTGGTCCGCTACTTCCTCTCGGTGGGTGACGGGGTCCTGCGCGCGTTGCGGGACCGGCCGACGATGCTGGAACGTTGGCCGCGTGGCGTCTTCGAGGGCGCGACGATCGCCACCCGGCAGACCAACCGGGGCGACGCGTTCTACCAGAAGCGGCTGCCGGCGGGCGCGCCCGAGTGGGTGCGCACCGCGCACATCACCTTCCCCAGTGGCCGCACCGCCGACGAGGTCGCGCCCAGCGAGTTGGCCGTGGTGATCTGGGCGGCCAACCTGGGCACCCTGCGGTTTCACCCCTGGCCGGTCACCGCCGCCGACGTGGAACGACCCGACCAGTTGCGTATCGACCTCGACCCGATGCCCGGCGTCGGGTTCGACCAGGTGCTGCCGGTGGCCCGCGAGGTCAACGCGTTCCTGGCCGAGCTGGGCATGACCGGCTACCCGAAGACCACAGGTGGGCGGGGCCTGCACGTCTACCTGTCGATCGAGCCGCGGTGGAGCTTCGGCGAGTGCCGTCGGGCGGTGCTCGCGTTGGGCCGGGAGATGCAGCGCCGGCTGCCGGAGCTGGTCACCACCACGTGGTGGCGCGACAAGCGGGACCGGCCGGTCTTCGTCGACTACAACCAGATGTCGCGGGACCACACGATGGCCTCGGCGTACTCGATTCGACCGACGCCCCGGGCCCTGGTGTCGACACCGCTGACCTGGGCGGAGCTGGACGACGCCCGACCGGAGGACTTCGACGTGCGCACCGTGCCGGCCCGCTTCGCCGAGCGCGGCGACCCGCACGCCGGCCTGGACGGCGACCGGCACTCGTTGGAGCCGCTGCTGGAGTTGGCCGACCGGGAGGGGCTGGAGGCCCCGCCCGAACGGTGAGGTCCGGCCCAGCGCGGCGGGTCACAGGTCGGCGAGCACGGGCTTGAGCGCGGCGGCCACCTGGGGTGCGAGGGTCGTCGAGTAGGTGGCGCTCAGGTGGTGCGCGTCGCGCCAGACGAGCACGCCGCCGATGACGGGGGCGCACCGGTCCGCGGGGCAGATCCAGTCGTTCAGGTCGACCAGGTGGGCACCGGCGAGGCCATCGGCCGCCTCCTCCTGCGCGGGACCGCCCCCGCGGCCCAGGGCCTCGGCCCGGGGCATGGCGCACTTCGTCAGGCGGTTCGGGTTCTTCGACACGCACTCGGCGATGTCCTTCTCATGCAGCGGAGTGTCCCGCAGCACCACCACCGGAATCTTCTCCGCGATCATGCCGCTCCACGTCGCGCGCAGTTCACGGGCCAGCGCGGACCGCCACTTCGCGGGCGGCTCGCCACTGACCGGGTACTCGGCGTTCGTCACGACCAGCAGGTCGGGGCGGCCCGCGCCGAGCAGGGTTTCGCGTACCTTCTGGTTCCATTCCGTGCAGGAGGTGTAGGGCCGCTCGTTCAGGGAGATCTCCGCGGTCAGGAACGGGCAACCACCCTTGGTGTACGTGGCGAGGCGCCAGCCGTTGGTCTCCGCCGCTCCCCGCATGGCCGGGACCCAGTGGTCGGCGTGGGAGTCGCCGACCAGCGCGATGGTGGTCGCCGAGTTCATCTTTCCGTAGACGCACACCTCCGGCGTTGCGGACTCCAACGACACGTGGCAACTCTTCGTCGCCTGCAACAGCGGCGCGTCCCGGGCCGCCCGCGCCGGCTCGGGCGTGATCGAGTCGACCTTGTCGACGGGCACCCCGGCCCGGCTGGTGCGGGGGGATCCGCCGAGTGCCGCGGCACCCGGCGCGGCCGGTGGCGCCGCCTGCGCGGAACCGCCGGGCACCTGGCCCATGATGACCGACGGCTGTGGCGTCGTACCCGCCGTCGACGGAATGGCCAGTTGGAAGGCGAGGCCGGCCAGCGCGGCCGCGCCGGTGCAGACGGCCCCGATGCGCAGGGCGGAGGTCGGCCGGTCGGCGAGGACCGGCGACCGGCGCACCGGGTTCTCGACGAAGTGGTACGTGAGCGCGGCGGGGATCGCCGAGGCGGCCACGACGGCGAGCGCCGGGCCGACGCCGAGGTCGCCGAAGTGCGCCTGCGCGGCGATCAGCACCGGCCAGTGCCACAGGTACAGCGAGTAGGAGATTCCGCCGACGTAGCGCAGCGGCTGTTGGCCCAGCAGCAGGACCGGCCCGGCACGGCCGGCGGCCGGCCCGAACGCGATCACCGTGGCGGTGCCGAGGGTGGGGCCGAGCGCGGCGTAGCCGGGGAAGCCGGCCTCGGTGGTGATCAGCGCGGCCGAGGCGCCGACGGCGATCAGCCCGGCCCAGGCCAGCGGCACGGCCACCAGGCGCGGCGACCGGCGTAACCAGATCGCCGTGACGGCGACGGCGCCGCCGAGGGCCAGCTCCCACATCCGGGTGGTGGTGACGAAGTACGCCGATGGCTCGGTCGGCGAGACGTACAGCGCCCAGGCGAACGAGGGGACCGCGATCAGCGCCAACCCGAGCAGGTAGAGGCCGCGGCCACCATGCCCCCGGCGGCGGGCGAACCACCCGAGGGCGATCAGCAGCAGGGGCCACACCAGGTAGAACTGCTCCTCGACGGCGAGGGACCAGAAGTGCTGGGCGATGCTCGCGGCGTCGTTGGCGGCTACGTAGTCGGCGGACTGCTCGGCCAACCGCCAGTTCATGGCGTAGCAGGCGCTGGCGATGACGTCCCAGGCGGTGGACGACCAGCGGCCTCGGGGCAGGAAGAAGTAGGTGAGCACCAGGGTCGCGAGGAGGACTGTCGCGGCGGCCGGGAGCAGACGCTTCGCTCGTCGGGCGTAGAAGTCGGTGAGCGAGAGCCGTCCGTATTTGTCGAGTTCCTCGAGCAGCAGACCGGTGATGAGGAAGCCGGAGATCACGAAGAACACGTCGACACCGACGAAACCGCCGGGCAGGTACGGCACTCCGGCGTGCCCGAGGAGCACCAGCAGCACGGCCACCGCCCGCAGGCCCTCGATGTCGCCGCGGAAGGACCGCGCGCCGGCCGACGTCGGCCTTGTCGACGTCGGCCTGGTCGGTGGCGGGGCGGCTACCCTGGCCTGCGCCCACAACTCATTCGATATAGCCACGTCGCGGATAGTAGCGGCGTTCTGCGGTAATTCGGCTGTTTCAGGATCGTGCTAATGAATTCGTGTTATGGCCTCTACTGCCAGGGGCTCTGCGTTCCGCCGAACTCCTCGAAGACGAGCCAGGACCGCGTCGACAACACCCCGGCGATGCGCTGCACCCGGTCCAGCACCACGTCCCGCAGGGCGGCGTTGTCCGGCGCCCGGACCAGGGCCAGCACGTCATGCTCGCCGCTGAGCAACGCCACGTGCTCGACATAGCGCACCTGGGCCAACTCGGCAGACACCTCCCGCCAGGTGTTCTGCTCGATCGTCAACGCCATGTACGCCGAGGTGCCCAACCCGGCCGCCTCGGGCGCCACCTGGGCGTGGAACCCGGTGATCACCCCGTCGCGCAGCAACCGCTCCACCCGCGCGTACGCGTTGGTGCGGGAGATGTGGATCCGTTCGGCGAGGGTACGCACCGACGTCCGCCCGTCCCGGACCAGCTCGTCGAGGATCCGCCGGTCCACCTCGTCGAGGGCTCGTACCGATCGTCCCGATCCCGCCACCCGGTCTGCTTCGTCGCCGGTCTCCTGGCTCACTGATAGTCCCTCCGCATGCCAACCGTCCCGCCTTCTGCGTGGATCTTGAGTCAATCATCCGACAAGCGGAAGCATAGGGTCACCACACGTCCCAGGAGGTTCCGCCGTGACGACCACTCCCCAGGCGGTCCGCAGGGCATCCCCGCGTACGCGTCGAGCGGCCACCCCGCCCGACCCGGCGCGCCCGCTGCTGCCGAACACCGAACCCGTCCGCCTGCTCGACCCGACCGGCACGCCGCTGCCCGCTCGCGGCGACTACCCGGAGCCACCCGTCGAGCTGCTGCGCGAGCTGTACCGGCGCATGGTGCTCGGCCGCCGGTTCGACACCCAGGCGACCGCCCTGACCAAGCAGGGCCGGCTGGCCGTCTACCCGTCCTCGCGGGGCCAGGAGGCGTGCCAGGTCGGCGCGACGCTCGCGGTCCGCGACACCGACTGGGTCTTCCCCACCTACCGTGAGTCGATGGCGCTGGTTGCCCGGGGCATCGACCCGGTCGAGGTGCTCACCCTGCTGCGCGGCGACTGGCACTGCGGCTACGACCCGACCGAGGTACGCACCGCGCCACAGTGCACCCCGCTCGCCACCCAGTGCGTGCACGCCGCCGGTCTGGCGCACGGCGAGGCGTACCAGGGTCGCGACACCGTGGCGCTGGCCTTCATCGGCGACGGCGCCACCAGCGAGGGCGACTTCCACGAGGGGGTCAACTTCGCCGCCGTGTTCAAGGCGCCGGTCGTCTACTTCGTACAGAACAACCGCTACGCCATCAGCGTCCCGCTGTCCCGGCAGACCGCCGCGCCGTCGCTGGCCTACAAGGGCGTCGGCTACGGCGTGCCCAGCGAACAGGTCGACGGCAACGACCCGGTGGCGGTGCTCGCCGTGCTCACCCGCGCGGTCGCGCACGCCCGCGCCGGCAACGGGCCGTTCCTCGTCGAGGCGCACACGTACCGGATGGAGCCGCACACCAACGCCGACGACGCCAGCCGCTACCGCGACGGCGCCGAGGTCGACGCCTGGCGCGACCGCGACCCGATCGCCCGGCTGGAAACCTACCTGCGGGCCCGCGGGGTGCTCGACGACGCGGCGATCGCCGAGGTCGCCGAGCAGGCCGAGGCGTACGCGGCGGACCTGCGGACCCGGATGAACGAGCAGCCCAAAGTCGACCCGTTGAGCCTGTTCGACCACGTCTACGCCGAGCCCACCCCGCAACTCGTCGAACAGCGTGAGCTGGTCCGCGCCGAGCTGGCCGCCGCTCGCGACGAGGAGGGGAACGCCTGATGGCCACCACCATGGCGAAGGCGCTCAACACCGCGCTCGCCGACGCGCTCGCCGCCGACGACCGGGTCGTCGTCTTCGGTGAGGACGTCGGCGCGCTCGGCGGCGTCTTCCGGATCACCGACGGCCTCCAGGCCCGCTTCGGCGAGGACCGCTGCTTCGACACCCCGCTCGCCGAGGCCGGCATCGTCGGGTTCGCCGTCGGCCTGGCCATGTCCGGTCTACGGCCGGTGGTCGAGATGCAGTTCGACGCGTTCGCGTACCCGGCGTTCGAGCAGATCGCCTCGCACGTGGCGAAGCTGCGCAACCGGACCCGGGGCGCGCTCAGCGTGCCGATCGTGATCCGGGTGCCGTACGCGGGCGGCATCGGCGGGGTCGAGCACCACTGCGACTCGTCCGAGGCGTACTACGCGCACACCCCCGGTCTGAAGGTGGTCACCCCGGCGACCGTCGAGGACGCGTACTCGCTGCTGCGTGAGGCGATCGACGACCCCGACCCGGTGGTCTTCATGGAGCCCAAGAAGCTCTACTTCGGCAGCGCCGACGCGGCCCTGCCGACGCGGACCGAGCCGTTCGGCCGGGCCGTCGTGCGCCGTCCGGGACGCGACGCCACCCTGGTGGCGTACGGGCCGGCGGTGCCCGTCGCGTTGGAGGCCGCCGAGGCCGCCCGCGAGGAGGGCTGGGACCTGGAGGTGGTGGACGTGCGCACCATCGTGCCGTTCGACGACGACACCATCGCCGCCTCGGTCCGCCGCACCGGCCGCTGCGTGGTGATCCAGGAGGCGCAGGGCTTCGCCGGGGTCGGCGCGGAGATCGCCGCCCGGGTGCAGGAGCGCTGCTTCCACGCGCTGCACGCCCCGGTGCTGCGGGTCGCCGGCCTGGACATCCCGTACCCGGCGCCGATGCTGGAGCACACCCACCTGCCCGGCGTGGACCGGGTGCTCGACGCGGTGGCCCGACTCCAGTGGGACGACCAGCCGGACGCGCGTTGGGCGGCGGCATGACCACCGTCGAACGGACGCAGGTCTTCCTCCTGCCCGATCTGGGCGAGGGGCTGAGCGAGGCCGAGATCGTCGAGTGGCGGGTCGCCGTGGGCGACGTGGTCACCGTCGACCAGAGCGTGGTCGAGGTGGAGACCGCGAAGGCGGTCGTGGACGTGCCCTGCCCGTACGCCGGCCGGGTCGTCACCCTGCACGGCGCGGCCGGTGAGGTACGCCCGGTCGGCCAGCCGTTGATCACCATCGCGCCGCTGGACGGCGGCGACGAGCCCGCCGGGCACGCCACCTACCGCGAGGAGGAGCGGGCCGGCTCCGGCAACGTGCTGATCGGCTACGGCACCGGCCACGGCGGCGCCACCCGCCGTCGGCGCCGACCTCGGCTGACGCTCGCCCCCGAACCGGCCGACACCGCGCGGACCGATGGTGCTGCCGCGACGGGCGGTGCTGCTCCGACCGGTGCTGCTCCGACCGGTGCTGCCCCGACCGGTGGTGTTGCCCCGACCGGGGTGGCCCGCCCGGCTGGCGGCGGTGCCGCGGGCGACGCACCAGGTCACCCGGCGCGGCCGACCGCCCTGGTCATCTCGCCGATCGTGCGGCGGCTGGCCCGGGAGCGCGGCGTCGACCTGAACGCGGTGCGGGGTACCGGGCCCGGCGGCGTGATCCGCCGTGCCGACGTGGAGGCGGCGCTGACCGTGCCCGCCGCCCGGCTCACCGCCGTGCCGGACGCGCCCGTCGCGCCGGTGCCGTCCGGGGACGACGACGTGATCGTCCCGCTCACCGGTGTCCGCAAGGTCATCGCCGACAAGCTCTCCCGCAGCCGGCGGGAGATCCCCGAGGTGACCATCTGGGTCGACGTGGACGCCACCGGGCTGCTGGAGACCCGGGCCGCGATCAACGCGGCGACGCCCGACGCGCCGGTGAGCATCCTGGCCCTGCTGGCCCGGATCTGCCTCAGTGGGCTGCGCCGGTTCCCGCAGCTCAACGCCCGGGTCGACACCGAGGCGCAGCGGATCGTCCAGTCCGCGGGGGTGCACCTCGGCATCGCCGCGCAGACCGACCGGGGCCTGCTGGTGCCGGTGCTGCGCGACGCCCAGCGACTCACCACCGCCGAGCTGGCCGCCGAACTGGCGGCCACCACCGCCGCCGCGCGGGCGGGCAGCCTGCCGCCGGCCCGGCTGACCGGCGGCACGTTCACCCTCAACAACTACGGGGTGTTCGGCGTCGACGGCTCCACACCGATCATCAACCACCCCGAGGCGGCGCTGCTCGGGGTCGGGCGGATCGTGGACAAGCCGTGGGTGGTCGACGGGCAACTCGCGGTTCGCAAGGTGACCCAGCTGAGCCTCACCTTCGACCACCGGGTCTGTGACGGCGGGGTGGCCGGCGGCTTCCTGCGGCACGTCGCCGACTGCGTGGAGCGCCCCGCGCTGCTGATCGCCGCCGTCTGAGCGCGTACCCCGGCCCCGGCGCTGCCCCCTGCGGCGCGCCGGGGCCGGCGCGCGTCCCGGCTCTCCCGGCGGCCTGCTCGTGTCGGGGTTTCCCGGCGGTGCGATCGGGAAGTCGGCCCCGCCGAAGCGCACCGAACGCGTCGAAGGGAGCCGGCCTGTGGCTGTGGCGAACGAGCTGCTACTGAACTCGGTCCGGGTACGGCGGCCCGCCTCGGCCGGCGCTCCCCTTTACTGCGACGCGCTGGAGTACGGGCTGACCGGCGACGGCGCGACGAACGACCAGCCGGCGCTGGCCGCCCTCGTGGACCGGCTGGGCGCCGGGTACGCCTCGGACGGGCGCGCCCGGGTCATCTACTGCCCGCCGGGCATCTACTCGATCCGGGACGCGGGCACGGTGTGGCGCAGTGGAGTGTCGCTGGTGGGGGCCGGACCGGCGGCGACCCGGTTCATGCTCAGCAACGAGGGCAACCGGGCCGATCCGACTCCGTTGGCCTTCTGGACCACCGTGCAGCACGGTGCCGACCGGGACCGGCACATCGCCGACTGCACCTTCTCCGACTTCCAGATCGACGGCTCCGGCGTGGCGATGGCCGAGTACAACTACCTGGCCAAGGGTCTCGGTCTGCAGTACGTGGTGCGGGGGGTGTTCCGCAACCTCTACATCCACCACACCGCGGCCACCGGGCTGGGCTGCGACTTCCTCCAGGACTCGCTGATCGACGGCGTGGTGGTGGTCGGCTGTGGCCGCCTGGACAACGGCGAGCAGATGGGCGGCGCCGGCATCGGGGTCGGCATCGGCGGCTGGGGCACGGTGGAGCGGCTGACCATCGCCAACTGCACCACGCTTGCCAACGGCACCAACGGAATCTTCCTGGAGTTGCAGAAGGAGTACTGGGCGCCGCCGCGCGGCTACCGCATCATCGGCTGCCACAGCCAGGGCAACCGGTTCGGCATCTCCGACTGGGGCGCCGACGGTCTGATCGTCTCGGCCTGCACCATGACCGGCAACCTGGAGACCGGCTTCGACGTGTCGGCGCAGGGCACCTCGTCGGTGGCCGGCCGGGGTGGGCTGCTCACCGACTGCGTCATCGACGGCAACATGCGCGACGGGGTCAGCATCGGCAACAGCCCCGGCCCGTACACCGTGCGGGGCAACCGGATCAGCGGCAACGGGCGACACGGCTACCACGCGCACAACCTCGGACGCGGCTACCAGGGCTCGATCCGGGACGTGGTCATCGAGAGCAACGAGCTCTGGGGCAACGGCCTGGACGCGGTCCGGATCGACCACCAGATGACCGACGCGGTGCTGCTCAACAACCGGATCCGCAACAACGGGCGGCAGTGTGCCCAGGGCGCCGGCGGCACCGGCGACGCGGTCCGCTACAGCGAACGGTGCCTGGTGGACCGGTCGGCCAACTGGCCGCACGACGGGCACCGGGGCAAGGTGCTGCGGGTCGGGAAGGCCGTCGCCATGGTCGCCTCCAACACCGGCGACGAACTCGCCCTCGCCCCGGTACGCCCCGACGGGTTCACCGCGTGGAGCGGGGACGTCCCGCCGCCCGGCTGCGGATACGAACTGTCTCCGGCACCCCAGCGGCGAGCCGGGATCACGATCGACGCGGCGTTCGACTCGGCCACGGTGCGCGGCAACCGGATCTGGGACAACCACGACGACCAGACCCAGACGCACGGGCTGTGGATCACCGAGCGGGGCAGTTGTGTGGACTGCCGGGTCGAGGACAACGACCTGGCCGGCAACGCCGGCGACGGGATGCTGCTGGACACCCCGCCGGTGGGCGGGCGCTGGCGGGACAACCACGTCGACAGCGACTGGAGCTGAGCGGCGACCGGACGGCCGCTCGCACGCCGCGCCGGTCCGTGCCCCGCGCCGGCCGGAGGGCCGCTCGCACGCCGCGCCGGTCCGTGGCCCGCGCCGCCCGCGGGAGGGACGACGAACGGCGGCGACCGGAGTGCTCCGGTCGCCGCCGCTGTCATCGTGCGGTGGTCAGCCGGCCAGGCCGGCCACCGGGGTCGGGTCCAGCACGACCGTGGCCGAGCCCGACTGCGCGGGGTTGCCCGCGTCGGTGTACTCCGCGACGAACACGGCGGTCAGGTTGTCCGCACCGCTGTGCCCACCGTCGAGGAAGGTGGGAATGGTCCCGGAGCAACCCGTCGAGGTGGAGAGCGGGTGCCCGTGCTCGTCGTGCCCGAGCACGTAGGTGACCTTCACCTTGGAGCAGTCCACCGGCAGGTCGTCGGTGACCTTCACCTCGTACGCGACGGTCTGCCCGAACTGGAAGGGCTGCCCCGCCTCCGGGGTGACGAACTCGACGACCGGCGCGGTCGGCCCGACCACCAGCGGCAGGGCTGCCGAGGCGGACCGTCCGGTGCGGTCGGTCACCTTCAGCGTCGGCGTGTACGAGCCGTTCTCCGGGAACGTCCAGGACGCGTTCGGAGCGGTGCTGTCCACCGAACCGTCGGCGTTGAAGTCCCACGCGTAGCTGAGCTTGTCACCGTCCGGGTCGGTGGTGCCGGCGCTGGAGAACGCGACGGTCAACGGGGCCTGCCCGACGGTCGGCGTACCGCTGATCTTCGGGATCGGCGTCCGGTTGCCGCGGACGAAGTCGATCCGGGACAGCTGGGCGTCCGGGTTCTCGGCGAAGTAGCCGTCACCGTACTCCAGCACGTAGAGCGCGCCGTCCGGGCCGAACTCCATGTCCATCGGGTTGTCCACCACCAGCGACGGCGCCACCGGACGGATGTCCGTCACGTCACCGTCGGAGTCGAGGCGGAACTCCTTGATGTAGTCGCGGGACCACTCGTAGAACAGCGGCACCCCGTCGTAGTACGCCGGCCAGCGGGTACGCGACGTGCTGGTCCCGTCGTAGTCGTACGCCGGGCCGCCCATCGGCGAGATGCCGCCGGTGCCCAGCTGCGGGAACTCCGCGGACGGGGCGGCCGCGTACCAGACCTGCGGCTGCTCGACCGGCGGCAGCACGCGCTTGCCGGTGTTGTGCGGCGAGTCGTTGACCGGGCGCTTGCAGTTGAACTTGGCGCCGGACTGCCCGGTGGCGAAGTCGTAGTCGCGGTAGGCGATCGTCGGCGTCACGCAGTACGGCCAGCCGTAGTTCGCCGGCTTGTCGATGACCATCCACCGGCCGTGCCCGGCCGGGCCACGCTCCGGGTTCGGGTTGGACGCGTCCGGGGAGTAGTCACCCACGTACACGTTGTCGGTACGCCTGTCGACGGAGAACCGGAACGCGTTGCGCAGCCCCATCGCGTAGATCTCCGGGCGGGTCTGCGCCGTGCCCGGCTTGAACAGGTTGCCGGCCGGCACGGTGTAACCGCCACCGTTCTTCACCTTGATGCGCAGCAGCTTGCCGCGCAGGTCGTTGGTGTTGGCCGAGCTGCGCTGGGCGTCGAACGCCGGGTGCCGGTCGGCCCGCTCGTCGATCGGGATGTAGCCGTCGGAGGCGAACGGGTTGGTGTCGTCACCCGTCGACAGGTACAGGTTGCCCAAGCTGTCGAAGTCGATCTGGCCGCCGACGTGGCAGCAGATGCCCCGGTCGGTGGGCACGTCGATGATCTGCTGCTCGCTGGCGAGGTTGAGCTTCATCCCGTCCAGCTTGAACCGGGACAGCCGCAGCGCGCCCTTGAACGGCTGCCAGTCGGCCTCGGTGCCGGTCTCCGGCGCGTCCCCCTCGTTGACGCCGGGGGTCGCCGGGTCGTCCACCGGCGTGTCCATCGGCGGCGAGTAGTAGAGGTAGACCCACTTGTTCTGGGCGAAGTTCGGGTCGATGGCGACGCCCTGCAACCCCTCCTCGTCGTGCTCGTACACCGGGATGTCCGCGGCGAGGGTGTTCAGCCCGGTGCGCGGGTCGTGGATGCGGACCTCGCCGGTGCGGGAGGTGTGCAGCACCCGCAGGTCGGGCAGGACGGCGAGGCTCATCGGCTCGCCCGGGAAGTCGTTGAGTGTCACTTTCTGGAAGCTGGTGTCCGGCGGCGCGGCCGGCGCCGCGGCCGCTGCCGACGGTGGTACGGCCAGACCGGCCGTCACCAGCAGCAGGGCGGACACGAATGCGGTCCTGTTCATCAATTGTCCCCCGAGGTGTTTCAGTACCGAAGTGAGGCGAGATAGTCGAAGCCGACGCGAGCGGTGTCCAGGGCGTCGGCGGGGGAGCGGGGCGTGGTGCCGGCGTCGTCGCGCTCCACGATGTACTCCTCGATGCCGGCCTCCCGCTCGTGGGCGAAGATGCGGCCGAAGTCGATGACGCCGTCGCCGAGGTCGGCGAAACCGCCCTCGACGTCGAGGTCCTTGACGTGCACCTGGCGGATCCGGCCGCGGTTGGCCCGGATCACGTCGACCGGGTCGTGCGCGCCCCGCCACGTCCAGTAGAGGTCGAGCTCGAAGTGGACCAGGCGCGGGTCGGTCTGCCCGGTGAGGATCTCGAAGCCGGTCGAGCCGTCGGTCAACGGCACGAACTCCAGCTGGTGGTTGTGGTAGCCGAAGTCGAGCCCGGCGCGTTCGGCCAACCGGCCGGCCTTGTTCAGGTCGCGCGCCAGGGCCCGGTAGACGTTGGGGTCCCGGATCGCCTGACCGTTGGCGTCCCGACCGAAGTACGGGTGGACGATCTTCTTGCAGCCCACGACGTTGGCGTCGGCGAGGGCCTGCTCCCAGGTGGCGGCATCGAAGGGCTGCGGGATGCCGGTGTGCCCGGAGGTGGACCGCAACCCGGCCTCGTCGAGCGCCGCCCGGAACTGTGCGGCGGTGCGTCCGACGAATCCGGCGTGCTCCACCCGCCGGTAGCCGATCCGGCGCAGCGCGTCCAGGGTGCCGGGCAGGTCGGCGGCGAGCTGGTCGCGCAGCGTGTAGAGCTGGATGCTGATCCGGTCGACCGGGACCCGACGTCGGCCCTGGGACTGCCCGGCGGGCGCGGCGGCGGCCGGGCTGGCGAGCAGACCGGCGGCGCCGACGGCGGCGGCGGAGACGGTCGCGGCGCGGAGAACTCCGCGCCGGCTGATCGACTCGGACGCCGATATCGGACGGTTGAGCTGTTGATCCATGGTGGTGGTCCCTTCCTGACGGCAGGTACGCCGTCGGCGGCGGTCGACCTGGCTGCCGTCACCCGGGCACGCCGAACCGGCCGGAGGCGGGCTCCGGCTGGACGGTGAGGACGGTGCGCCGGTGCGGCTCAGCCCCCGTGGGGGCGGAACACAGCGAACCCGGCAGGGTGGCGGCAAGCTGATCGACTAATGGGCAACCCTCTATCTGGAAAGTGACCTTACCCTTGCCCCCGGACGAAGGCAAAGCTTCGTCGCGTTCGGCAGAAGTTTCACTTCAGGCGACAAAAGTCCGCCCTCGACGTGCGCCACCCGCCGTCACCTCCTACTTCTCGCGCCGGCCGGGCCGGGTGGACAGAGCGCCGCAGGCCTGATCCGTATCCGTGATGTCCCGATGACCTCATGTCACCGGGCCGGTGCGACCGGTCGCACCGGCCCGTTCGCGTCGCATCCCCCGCAGGCGCCGTCATCCGGACAGCCGGTCCGGGGTCGCGCAAGCAGAGCAAAGGGCCCGACAAGGGTCGCCTGTGCCGCTGTTCCAACAAGCGGAACATTGCCGGAAAATGCGTCGGTAAATGCGCCGCCGATTATTTCCGAATGCCGTGGACGTCCCTGTCGAGCGGGCGAGAATGGGGCGGAGGGAAGTCGAAAACGGGGGGACTGAACATGACGTCTAGGCGGCGATTGACGCTGTTGGCGGTAACCATCGCAGCCGCACCGCTCGTCCTGGGTGGGTGCACCGCCGACCGGGAGACGGCGAATGGATCGACCAAGCACCACGTCGCCGGGCCGGAACTCGCCGTGACACCGGGGGACAAGGCCCGGGACGTTCCGGTCAGCGCCGAGGTGGGCACCGTGGTCAGGGGCGGACGGGTCACCGGCGTACGCCTCACCGACGACAAGGGCAAGCCGGTCGACGCGGAGCCGCGCGAGGACGGCTCGGGGTGGGTGCCGAAGGGGCCGCTGCAACCACGGCGGACGTACACCGCCGAGGTGACCGCGACCGGGGACTCCGGTGCCACCACCACCCGCACCACCACGTTCACCACCATGGCCACGTCGACCAAACCGCAGATCACCAGCACCCTCTATTTTGTGGGTAATCGGACGTACGGCACGGCGATGCCGGTAACCGTCGCGTTCGACCCGGCAATTCCGAAAGAGGCCAGAGCGGATGTCCAGCGACGGTTGTTCGTGAAGACGAATCCTCCGCAGCCGGGCACCTGGTCGTGGCTCGATGACGGAAGCCAGGTCTATTACCGGGCGCCCGACTTCTGGAAACCGGGGACCTCGATCAGTGTCCGGGCCGGCCTGGAGGGCCTGCCGATCGGCAAGGACCGGGTCGGCGACGCCGAGCGGACCGCGACCTCCAAGATCGGACGCCAGCTCGCGTTGGAGGTCGACAACGCCACCAAGCAGATGACGGTGCTGCGCGACGGCAAGCAGATCCGCCGGATCCCGGTCAGTCTGGGCAAACCGAGCACACCGAGTTCCAGCGGCAAGATGGTGATCATGGAGAAGCACGAGCGGACCACCTTCGACACCCGGGGTGACCCGAACGGCGGCTATGTGGTCGACGTCGACGACGCCCAGCGCTACACCTGGGGTGGCGAGTTCATCCACTCCGCGCCATGGTCGGAGGGAGACCAGGGCAACACCAACGTCTCGCACGGCTGCGCCAACGTCTCCGCCACCGCGGCCGACTGGTTGATGGGGGTGACGCAGGTCGGTGACCTCATCACCGTCAAGGGCACCGAGGTGGACCTGCAGCCGGGCAACGGCTGGACGGCGTGGAACGTGAGCTGGGACCAGTTCGTCCGGGGCAGCGCCCTGCCGGTGCCGCCCGGGCTCAAGCCCGCGCCGGTCGCCCCGGCGCACCCGGGCGCGGTGGCCGGCGGTTCGCCCGCCCCGGCGCCCTCGGTCAGCGGCCGCTGAGACACCGGCACCCGGGGTCGGCCCGCCACCACGGCGGGTCGGCCCGGGCGTGTCAATCCAGGGGTACGCGGGCCACCCCGGGCCCGATCAGGCTGCCCAACCAGAGGTGTTCGCCGTGCTGGCGTACCCCGGTGATCATCCGGTACCGCCCGGTCGGACCGTGCAGCGTCCGGCGGACCGCGCCCGCGCCGTCGACGAGCGCGACCAGCCCGTAGCGGCGCGGCTGCGGCTGCAACGCGTCGGGCAGCAACGCGGCGATCTGACGCAGGCGCGGGTGCGGCAGCAGCCGCTCGGCGATCGGCACCCGCGGGCTGGGCAACGCGATCCAGTACGTCCCGTCGCCGACGGCGCAGAGATTGTCCGGGTACGCGGGCAGGTCGGCGAGCACCCGGACGCCACCGCCCAGGTCGACGCGGAGCAGACGGTGCGTGCTGGTCTCCACGAGCATCAACGCCGACTCGTCCGGGGTCAGCGCGATCCCGTTGGGGAAGTACAGCCCCTCGGCCACCACGTCGGTGCGGCCGCTGCCCGGGTGGTGGGCCAGCACCCGACCGTTGGGGCGATGCTCCAGCAGGTCCCGCTTCCAGTGCGAGACCGGGAACCGGTCGGAGGAGTCGGTGAAGTAGATGGTGCCGTCGCGCGCCACCGTCGCGTTGTTGGCCAGGTGCACCAGGGGTGCGGTCCCGGTCAGTTCGCGTACCGCGCCGTCGGGCGTCACCCGCAGCAACCCGCGGTACGCGTCGCAGACGACCAGAGCCTCACCCGACGCGTCCACCTCGATGCCGAGCGGTCGGCCACCGGTCTCGGCCAGCAGTCGGGGGCGGGTGCCGACCGGCGCGTCGACAGGCCACCACCACAGCCGGCCGTCCTCGTCGCCACTGACCACCCGGCCGGCGTCGTCGACAAGCACGTCCTCCGGGCCGACGGCGCCGTCGGGGAGGGGCAGCACCTCGGCTCGGTCGAGCCGTTGGTCCGTCGCAGCCCAGGCCCCGGCCAACGGCGGAGGCACGGTGGCCGGCTCGCGGACGGGCCGGATCAACCGTGGCGGCCGGGGCCGAGGGAGCAGCATCGGCCCATTCTGCACCGCCGGCGCCGCCCGCCGCCCATGATCGACACGGTATCCGTGGTGTCGCGGTGTCCCGCTGCTCCGGATACCCCGGTTTCCTGGAACCGGAGTCGATCAACGCGCGGCCCGGCGGTCGGGGGCACGGTGCGGAGCTGGGCCCCGGGCTGCTACCCCGAGGGGGACGAGGGGCACCTCGGGGTAAGACCCTGGGCGTACCCGGAATCACTCCCGCGGCGGCCGAAACTGTCGGTGGGGGCGGCTAGATTTCTCGGCATGGGAGAACGGATCGACCGGCTCGACGTGCAGGTCAGCGTGGGTGACCAAGTGGTCCTCGTGCGGGTGGCCGGTGAGGTCGACATCGCCACGGTGGCCGCGTTCCGGTCCGCGCTGTGGTCCGTGCCGGCCCGTCCGGTGATCCAGGTGGAGCTGTCCGGGTTGCGGCTGCTCTCCGCCGCCGGCGTCCGCACGCTGCTCGCCGCGCACCTGCGGGTCCGGGCGTGCGGTGGTGAGCTGGTCCTGGTCGACCCGAGCCCGGTCGTGGCCCGGGTGCTGCGCGCCACCGGCCTGCACCGGGTGATGCCGATCCTGGAGCCGGCTCGGGTCGTCGAGGCCGCCCGTCGCCCGGCGGTCGAGCCGGCCAACCTGCGACTGGCCGCCTGACCTCGAGCCCATCGCTGTTCGAGGGCCGTTGCCAGCGCGCGCTGGCGACCTCTGAGCCCTGTCACTGTTCATGGGCTGCTGCCGGCACGCGCCGACGACCCCTGAGCCGCCGTCGCTTGTCCGAGGGCCGCCGGCACGGGCCGACGATCCCCGAGCCCCTGTCGCTGTTCGAGGGCCGTTGCCGGCGCGCGCTGGCGACCCTGAGCCGCCGTCGCTTGTCCGAGGGCCGCGCCGGGGGCCGTCGGCGCGCGCCGACGGCCCCTGAGCGTCGGTCAGCGCACGTCGAGCAGGTCGACGACGAAGACGAGCGTCTCGCCCGGCTTGATGACGCCGCCCGCACCGCGGTCGCCGTACCCCAGGTGTGGCGGGATGGTGAGACGGCGGCGGCCGCCGACGCGCATGCCGACGACGCCCCGGTCCCAGCCGGCGATGACCTGACCGCCGCCGAGCGGGAACTCGAACGCCTCGCCCCGGTTCCAGGACGAGTCGAACTCGGCACCGGTGGAGTGCGACACGCCGACGTAGTGCACGCTGGCCAGCTGGCCCGGCTCGGCCTGCGGCCCCTCGCCCACGGTGATGTCCTCGATCACGAGGTCGGCCGGCGGCGCACCCTCGATCGGACCCACCTCGGGCTTGCCGGATCGGGCGCCTGCTGCCTGGTTCATGCGGGGATCTCCTGCCGTGTCGATTGATGTGTCCGGTCACCCTCGATCCTGCCGGATCACCCCCCACCAATGTCCGGCAGACCCGCCCACCCAGGCCCCAACCCACCCCCACCAGGTGTCGATCTCGCACTTTCGGTCGCCGGTATACGCCTGTTCGACGCCTCTTGTCGCGGCTGAAAGTGCAAGATCGGCGGGCGGGGCCGACTTCCGCGGAGCCCGGGTGCGGGCCGGGGCGCTCGCCTAGGCTCGGAAGCGGCCCGCGGGGTTGGTGGCGGGCGGTCGATGCGGAGGGCGTCGGTGGCTGAGGCGACGGTCGCGGTGCCCCTGTGGGCCTGGGCGGCCGTGGGCGCGGTGATCGCCGTACTGCTCGCCGTGGACGTGCTCCTGCACCGGGACAACCACGTCATCGGGCTCCGCGAGGCGCTGCTGTGGAGCGCCGTCTGGGTCGGCGCGGGTCTGCTGTTCGGGTTGGTCCTGTGGTGGGGCCTCGGCGGCGACCCGGCCATCGCGTACTTCTCCGGCTACCTGTTGGAGAAGGCGCTCTCGGTGGACAACGTGTTCGTCTTCGCCCTGCTCTTCGGCTACTTCCAGGTGCCGTCGGGCTATCAGCACAAGGTGCTGTTCTGGGGTGTCGTCGGGGCGCTCGTCTTCCGCCTGCTGTTCATCTTGGCCGGCGCCGAGCTGCTGGACCGGCTCACCTGGGCCGGGTTCGCGCTGGGCGCCTTCCTGATCTGGACCGGCTGGCGGCTGGCCGTACGCGGAAAGCCGGACGTCGACCCGGAACGCAACGTCGTGGTCCGGTTGTTCCGAAGGCTGGTGCCCACCGACGCCCGGTACCACGGGGACCGGTTCACCGCCCGGGTGGCCGGCCGACGTGTGGCGACACTGCTGCTGGTGGCACTCGTCGCCATCGAGGCCACCGACGTGGTCTTCGCCATCGACTCGGTGGCGGCGATCCTCGCCATCACCACCAACACCTTCCTGGTCTGGACGGCGACCGCGTTCGCCGTACTGGGGTTGCGCAGCCTCTACTTCTGCCTCGCCGGCCTGCTGCGACAGTTCGGCTATCTGCGGTACGGGCTGGCGCTGCTGCTCGGCTTCGCCGGACTGAAGCTCATCCTGGCCGAGACACCGGTGGGCAAGCTGCCGGTCTGGTCGACCCTGGCGGTGGTGGTGCTGACCCTGGTGGTCTCCATCGGGGCCAGCGTCGTGGCCGCGCGCCGACCCGACGTCGGCACCTGACCCGCCGGGGCCGCCCGCGTCAGTCGGTCAGCACCGGCCGGGACAGCTGCGCGGCCAGGAGCGCGGGCGCCTCGGCCAGGGACGGGCCGTACCAGGTGAGGTGTCGGCCGGAGAGCAGGGCACACGGTACGCCGGGAAACGCCTCCGGCCCGTCCTCGGCGGTGAACCGGTACGGCTCGTCGGGGAGCACCACCAGGTCGGGCTCCCGTTCGCGCAGCTCGGCGAGGGGTGGGCGGGGATAGCGCTCGGGGTGTTCGTCGTAGGTGTTGACCACGCCGAGCAGGCGCAGCACGTCACCGGCGAACGTGTCGCTGCCGAGCACCACCCACGGCCGACGCCAGACCGGCACCACCGCCCGGCGGGGTGGGGCCAGCCGGGGTGGCGCGGCCCACGACCGCCGAGCGGCCCGCAGCCAGTCCGGCTCGGCCGGCGCGCCCAACTCGGCCAGCAGGTCACCCAGTTCGGTCAACGCGCCCTCGACGGTACGCGGGTAGGTGACCCGCACCGGCACGCCGGCTGCCCGCAGCGCCTCGGCGTCGGCCCGGCTGTTCTCCTCGACGTTCAGCAGCACCAGATCCGGCCGCAACGCGCGGACCCGGTCCAGGTCGGGATACTTGCTGCCGCCGACGCGGGCGACGTCGAGCCCGGCCGGGTGGCTGCACCAGTCGGTGGCCCCGACCAGCAGCCCCGGCAGGGTCAGCGCCACCGCCTCGGTCAGCGACGGCACCAGTGACACCACCCGCATCCGCGCACCTCCGTCCGCCACCGGTCCCGACACCGATCATGCCCGCCGGGTCGGCGCGGCGCGGGTCAGGGTCGGCCTGGCTCGATGCGGGCGGTCACGTCGAGGTGTGCCGGCTGGCAGTCGGTCGTCGCCGCGAACCGGCGGACGGCGGCGCGGACGTGTTCGCGTACACCGGCGGTCGCCGCGTCGGTCGTCAGGTCCACCCGGATCCACACGTCGGGGTGCGGCGGTTCGCCGGTGAGCACCACGCGGGCTCGGCGTACCTCGGGGTTGGCGGTCAGGTCGCGGACCAGCGCGTCGGTGAGGACGTCGGTGGCCAGCCGGGTGCGGCCCGGTCGTCGCCCGGGGTGGCTCAGGGTGCCGCGCAGCGTACCGGCGGGTCGCCGCACCTCCCGGGCCAGGAGACGCTGCCCGGCCAGGGCGAGGAGTGCCCCGCCGACCGCCGCGGCCAGGGTGCTCCACGGTGTGGCCGTCCGCCACCGGTCCAGTAGCCCGGCGCTGAGCAACACCGCCTGCGGATCGGCGCCGGGCAGGGTGCCGTTGCCGGCCGCCAGCGCCGCCGCGCCGCCCGCCACCAGCAGCAGCGCGACGATCGTCCACAGGAGGCGGTGGCCGGCGTTGCTCATGCCGGGCGCCGACGGGGCTGTAGCCGGATGTCGATGCGTCCGGGGCGGGGCGCGGTGAGCCGGTGCAGTTCCTGGTGCACGGCGTACTCGATCTCCGCCCGGGCCGCCGGGTCACCTGTCGCGCGCACCCGGGGGCGCCACTGGCCGCCACGGCGTCGAACGCGGACCCGGGCGCGGCGTACGCCCGGCACCGCGCTGGCCGCGTCGGCCAGCCGCCGTTCCACACTGCGACGGTGCAGGTGCCAGCCGTCGTGGTCGTCGGTGCGCAACCGCACCGGTGCCCAGCGACGCAGTTGAGCGACCAGGATGACCAGACCCAGCAGCACGGCGCCGCCGGCCACCGCCCGGACCGTCGGGTCACGCCACCGGGTGCCGGTCAGGGCGTCGAACCAGCCGGTGGTGTCCAGCGGCGCCGACCGGTCCAGGGCGAGCAGGAGCGCCTGGACGGCTGCCAGTGCCCCGCCGACGAGCAGGCCGGTGGCCAGCAGCAGCGAGGCGACCCGGTTGACGTAGCGCATCTCAGCGGCCCTCGGTTGAAACGGTCGCGGGGGTCGCGGAGACGTCGACGCCCGGGACGAGCAGGTCGTCCACCGTGACCGTCACCGCCGCCACGCTGAGGCCGGTGGTGGCGCCCACCCGGTCGGCGACCACCGCCCGGACCGTCTCGGCGATGGTGGGCACGCTGTGCCCGTACCAGGTGATGAGGTGCAGGTCGAGTCCGACGGACCGGTCGTCGAGGCGGACCGCCGCCGGACGGACGACGGAGACGCCCGGCACCAGGCCGGCGGCCTGGACCGCGATCCGCGCGACCTCCGCGGCGTCGGACGGGCGGCCGGTCATCGGCGTCGCCGTGGCTCGGTGCGGCGGTCGCCGAGGCCGGTCACGGAGAAGTCTCCGTCGAGCACCCGGACCACCAGCCAGCCGAGCAGGCCGGCGAGGACGGCGATGGCGGTCACGCCGACGCCGGCGAGTGCCCAGAGCGCCACGGCGAGAAACCCGGCGAGGAAGCCGAACTGCTGACGCGACATGGTCACCTCCGGCCGGTCCGGTACCGGCGGTCGCTGGATACACCCGCCGGCCGCTCCTGGAACGTCACACGCCTGTGATCCCGGTCACATCCCAAGCCGGTGTCCGTTGATCGACCACCTAGACTCGGCCCGGCTCGACCGACCGGCGGATGGATCAGGCAGATGACGAGCATCGGCAGCGAGGACCCCGGCTGGCTGCGGGCGCTGCCCACCGACGGTGGGCGCGAGACGACGCTCAGCCGCGCCGGCCTCCGGGTCCATCCGGCCCGTCGGCTCAGCGATCTGGTCCAGGGTCGCCCGCCCGGGGTCACCGGCAGCCAGTGGAGTTCGGCCAGCCGTGCCAGCTTCGACTTCGTGGTCTGCGCCGCCGACACCGGCCGGGCGGTCGTCGCCGTGGAGATCGGCCCGGTGGCGTCCGCCGGCTCCGCCCAGCAGCGCCTCGAGCGCCTCAAGGACGCGGTGAGCGCGGCTGTCGGGCTGCCCGTGCTGCGGATCGGATCGTCGACGTTGCGTGCCGCCGAGCACGGCCGGCGCCTGGTGGAGTACGTGATCGACGCGCGCGCCTGGGCGGCCGGCGCCGCCGGGGTGACCGCCGGTGGCGACGACCCGGCCCCGGTGGGTTTCCGGGACATCCTCGGTCGGCTGCCGGACGGCCGTACCGGGCCGGTCAACGACCTCGGCGCGCTGACCCGGGCGGCGGCGGTCGAGGCGTACGTGGCGGGTCGGGTGGCCGACCCGATCGTGCGCGGGCTGCACGTGCGCTGGGCCGACGGACCGGCGCAGGGGTGGAGTTGGGTGCAGGTCCGCCCCGACGCCTGCCTCGTCGAGGAGGTTTCGGTGACCGAGCAGCGTTTCTCGTGCGGCATCGACGCGGCCCGACTGGCCGAGGATCTCGCCACCGTCGCGGTGGGGGAGCGGCTGCGGGTGGACGCCGGCACGGACCTGCTGCCGCGTGCCGAACTGACCGCGCGGATCGCCGCGCTGAGTCGGCGCCGCCACGAACTCGTCGGCGGATTCGGCTTCGACCACCTCTGCGCCGACTGACCGGCGTCCGTTCTACCTGCTGATTCCTGCCCCGGATCGGCTACGTCTCCGGTCCCGGCAATTTCCTTCGCGACGGTTGAACCTTCCCGGTCGGCGGCCCGTACTCCTGCGCGAATGAACAGGATCTCCCCATCCGCGTCCACGGGCGCGGGAGACGGTGCGGAAAGGGCATCGTCGGCCATCGACGCATTACCGGGTAGGTCGCGGTGCTCACCACCGTGGCGTGCGATCTCACATCCGTCGGTCCGCCGAGGGCAGGAATCCACTACCGGATCGAGAAGGAGAGCAATTCGATGCGCAGGTCCACACGGGCGCGCCGGTCATCCGGCAACGCGCGGAGCAAGCGTCTGCTGGCCGTTGTCGGCACGCTCGTGGTCTTCGGCGGAGTCGTCGCCGTGACCCAGATTTCGTCGGCCCAGGACCGGCGGACAAATAAGCCCCGTCCGGTTGCCGGGCAGTGCGTGGAGCCGAGCCCTGGTTCGACCGCGCCGGCTGGCGGCGCCTCGACCAGCCGGACCTGGCAGAACGGCCGCTGGGTGCGTAACCACTGGGGTGACGGGCAGCAGTCGGTCCCCGAGTGTGAGGACGGCAAGGACGGCACGGTGGGCACCGGCACGGCCATCGCCTGTCCGGACGTGACGGCGAAGTTGCCGCAGGTGCCGGCCCAGGCACGGGCCGAGGTGGATCGCAGTCTCGCCCAGTTGCAGGCCCAGATCGCCGAGGCGGACCGCCGGTTGGCCGCCGAGGGAAACAAGGGTGAGGCTTTCATCCGCAACGCGATCCTGCAGCCGCTGGCCGGAAAGCGGCGCGCGGTGCTGGACCGGATCACGACCGCGATCGACCGGGTCGGGCCTCGACCGCAGGGTCTGGCGCAGCTCGCCGAGTGCCAGGTGCAGCCGACCGGCAACACGGGCGGTAACAACGGTGGCGGCAGTAACGGTGGCGGCAACAACAACGGTGGCGGCAACAACAACGGTGGCGGCAACAACAACGGTGGCGGCAACAACGGTGGTGGCAACAACAACGGTGGCAATGCCCCCGGCGCCGGGCTCGGCGTGCTGGCCAACGACTGCGACGAGAGCCGGCTCCAGCCGCACGACGGTTTCCAGATCGGCAACCGCTGCGTCAGCACCGAGTTCGGTGAGGTCGGCGCCGCCGCCAACAACCCGTCCTTGTTGATCACCCAGTTCCCCGACCAGATCGGCCGCAACCAGGCGTTCACCCTGCGGGTGAGCACGCGCAACCTGGTCCGCGACCGCTTCTTGGCCGCCGGCCAGGGTGGCTACTACGTGGAGAGCTCGCTGCTCAACGCCCAGGGCCTGGTCCGGGGTCACTTCCATACCGCGTGTCGGATGCTGGACAGTCTGACCGCCCCGCCGGAGCCGCAGGAGGTGCCCGCCTTCTTTGTCGCGACCGAGGACGGCCGCGGTGGCGCCCAGCCCGACGAGGTGACGATCCAGATTCCGGGCCTGCCGGAGTCGGGTACCGCGCAGTGCTCCGTCTGGGCCGGTGACGGTTCGCACCGACTGCCGATGATGGAGCGGGCCAACCAGACCCCCGCGTTCGACTCGGTACGCATCGACGTCAACTGACCCAGTACGACCGACGGTGGCCGGTCACCCGGGGCGACAAACCCTGGGTGGCCGGCCACCGTCATGTCGTGTACCGAGACAATCCGACGGGGCCTCGCCGTGTCCGGCGCAACCCCGTCGGCGACCCGCGTGTCAGCGCGCCTTGTACGCCTCGACGACCTCAACCGGGATCCGGCCCCGCTCGGAAATTTTGTAGCCGTTCTTGACGGCCCATTCCCGGATGGCCCGGTTCTGCTCCCGATCCATTCCGGCACCGGTGGGTCGCCCCGGCCTCCGGATCGATCGGGCGCTCTCCACCGGGCCGCGGCCGATCCGCCGACCCGCATTGATGTACGGATCCAGTGCCTTACGCAAGACGCCGGCATTTTCGTCCGAGACGTCGATCGTGTAGGCCACGCCGTCGAGACTGAACTCGACCGTCCGGTCGGCCTTGCCGCCGTCCAGGTCGTCGGTCAGGACCGTGATTACTTTTCTCGCCATTGCCGATTACTCCCTGTGTG
This sequence comes from Micromonospora sp. NPDC049101, assembly GCF_040648675.1. Taxonomy (NCBI): domain Bacteria; kingdom Bacillati; phylum Actinomycetota; class Actinomycetes; order Micromonosporales; family Micromonosporaceae; genus Micromonospora; species Micromonospora sp. NPDC049101. The sequence goes on from NZ_JBEZED010000027.1 coordinate 54,805, forward strand.
CGGCGGGATGTGTCCAAAGTCTGACCTATCAGCCCGGTAATCCGCAACAATACGCGTCCCATTCGGCGCGTCGTGATTCCGTTCGTTACCGAGAAAAACCGAGAATCGGTGGGTCGCAATCGTCGAGGAGGCCGGTGTGCCCGGCCACGGCGGCCGCCTCGGCCCGGTTGGACACCCGCAGCCGGCGCAGCAGCGCGGCGGTCAACCGTTTCACCGCCCGTTCCGAGACGTGCAGTTCTTCGGCGATGTCGACGGTCGTGCGGCCGGCGGAGATGGCCCGCAGCAGCCGCCGTTCCTCGTCGTCCAGGTCGACCGATCTGGCGTGCGGGGCCGCAGCAGGGCACGCAGCAACTCGGCCGGCAGCACCGCCCAGCCGTCGAGAACGGCCAGCATCGGGGCAGCAGTTGTTCCGGTTCGCCGGTCTTCGGCAGGAACCCCTCGGCGCCGGCCCGCAGCGCCTCCAGCGCCGGGGTGGGCTCGACGGAACCGGACATCGCGACCACCCGTACCCGCACCGAACGAGGGAGTTGGGCGGATCCCCTCGTCGGAGTGGCCTGGGTCACAAGCCGGAACAAGGGGAACGCTTTGTTACTTGAGTGAGACACGCTCAACTCAACGCGATAGCAGGTGTTCGATGGCAACTCTTCCGGTACTTCCCCTGACCGACGCCGTGCTGCTGCCCGGCATGGTCATCCCGGTGACCCTCGACCCGACCACCCAGGCCGCGATCGACGCGGCGCGGGCGACCGGCGACCGCAAGCTGCTGGCCGTGCCGCGCATCGACGGCGAGTATGGCCCGGTCGGCGTCGTCGCCACCATCGAGAAGGTCGGCCGGCTGCCCGAGGGTGAGCCCGCGGCCGTCATCCGTGGCCTGTCCCGGGCCCGGATCGGCTCCGGCGTGCCCGGCCCCGGCGCCGCACTCTGGGTCGAGGCGACCGAACTCGACGAACCCGCCCCCGCCGGCCGCGCCCGGGAACTCGCCCGGGAGTACCGCGCCCTGGTGACCTCCGTGCTCCAGCAGCGGGGCGCCTGGCAGGTCATCGACGCGGTGGAGCGGATGACCGACCTGTCCGAGCTGGCCGACTCGGCCGGTTACGCGCCCTGGTTGACCCTGGACCAGAAGAACGAACTGCTCGCCGCACCGGACGTCACCGCCCGGTTGGAGCTGCTTGTCGGCTGGGTGAAGGACTACCTGGCCGAGCAGGAGGTCACCGAGCAGATCAACAGTGACGTCCGGGAGGGGCTGGAGAAGTCCCAGCGGGAGTTCCTGCTGCGTCAGCAGCTCGCCGCGATCCGCAAGGAGCTGGGCGAGGACGAGCCGGACGGCTCCGCCGACTACCGGTCCCGCGTCGAGTCCGCCGAGCTGCCGGAGAAGGTCCGCGAGGCGGCCATGCGCGAGGTCGGCAAGCTGGAGCGGGCCAGTGACGCCTCACCGGAGGCGGGCTGGATCCGCACCTGGCTCGACACGGTGCTGGAGATGCCGTGGGGCACGCGTACCGAGGACAACACCGACCTGGCCGCGGCCCGGGCGGTGCTCGACGCCGACCACGCCGGCCTGGCCGACGTGAAGGACCGCATCCTGGAGTACCTGGCCGTGCGCAACCGGCGGGCCGAGCGCAACCTCGGCGTCGTCGGCGGTCGCGGCTCGGGCGCGGTGCTCGCCCTCGCCGGTCCGCCCGGAGTGGGCAAGACCAGCCTCGGCGAGTCCGTGGCGCGGGCACTCGGGCGCAACTTCGTCCGGGTCTCGCTCGGCGGCGTCCGCGACGAGGCGGAGATCCGCGGTCACCGGCGCACCTACGTCGGCGCGCTGCCCGGCCGGATCGTCCGCGCGCTGCGCGAGGCCGGCTCGATGAACCCGGTCGTGCTCCTCGACGAGGTGGACAAGGTCTCCGCCGGCTACGCCGGCGACCCGGCCGCCGCCCTGCTGGAGGTGCTCGACCCGGCGCAGAACCACACCTTCCGGGACCACTACCTGGAGGTCGACCTCGACCTGTCCGACGTGCTGTTCCTGGCCACCGCCAACGTGGTGGAGTCGATCCCCGGCCCGCTGCTGGACCGGATGGAGCTGGTCACGCTGGACGGCTACACCGAGGACGAGAAGGTCGCCATCGCCCGCGACCACCTGCTGCCCCGGCAGCGGGATCGGGCCGGGCTGACCGCCGACGAGGTCGGCGTCGCCGACGAGGCGCTCGCGCTGATCGCGGGGGAGTACACCCGGGAGGCCGGCGTCCGGCAGCTCGAGCGTGCCCTGGCCAAGATCCTGCGCAAGGTGGCGGTGACGCTGGCGACCGACCCGACCCCGGTACGCGTCGACACCGACAACCTCACCGGCTACCTGGGCCGACCGAAGTTCACCCCGGAGTCGGCCGAGCGCACGGCGGTGCCCGGTGTGGCGACCGGCCTCGCCGTCACCGGTGCCGGTGGGGACGTGCTCTTCATCGAGGCGACGAGCATGGAGGGCGAGCCAGGGCTGACCCTGACCGGCCAGCTCGGCGACGTGATGAAGGAGTCGGCGCACATCGCGCTGTCGTACCTGCGCTCCAACGGGCGCCGGCTCGGCATCGACCCGAACGCCCTGGCGGGACGGCGGATCCACCTGCACGTTCCGGCGGGCGCGGTGCCCAAGGACGGCCCGAGCGCCGGCATCACCATGGTCACGGCCCTGGCGTCGCTGGTCACCGGCCGCCCGGTCCGCCCCGAGTTCGGGATGACCGGCGAGGTGACGCTCTCCGGTCGGGTGCTGCCGATCGGTGGGGTGAAGCAGAAGCTGCTCGCCGCGCACCGGGCCGGCCTCACCGAGGTGATCATCCCGGCGCGCAACGAGCCCGACCTGGACGACCTGCCGACCGAGGTGCGCGAGGCGCTGACCGTGCACACCCTGGCCGACGTGGCCGACGTGCTCGCCCTGGCGCTGCGCCCGGCCGAGGTCGAGACGCTGGACGGTCCGGCGCTCTTCACGGTCTGACGCCGCAACCCCAAAGGACCCCCGCCGTCATCGGAGACGGCGGGGGTCCTTTGGTACGCGGAAAGAGGTCTACTGTCCCGCGTGAACCCTCAACTGCCTCTCCGCCGCGAGGCGGTCCCCTGGAGGAACCCCCGTGAACCTGGTGCTCTGGATCATCCAGATCCTGCTCGCCGCCGTCTTCGCCGGCGCCGGCTTCGCCAAGCTGACCCAATCCAAGGACAAGCTGCGTGAGCTGATGCGGTGGGTGGACCCGGTCCCACCGACCCAGGTCAAGGCACTCGGCGCCGTCGAGCTGCTGGCCGCCGTCGGGCTGGTGCTGCCCCCGCTCACCGGCATCGCCACCGTGCTCACCCCGCTCGCCGCCGTCGGGCTGGTCGTCGTCATGATCGGCGGCATCTCCGTGCACCTGCGCGACCGCAAGCAGCGCGACACGGCGGCCGAGCGTCGTACCGAGATCCAGGGCGCGATCACCTGTGCGGTGCTGCTCGTGTTGGCCGCCGTGGTGGCCTGGGGCCGCTTCGGCCCGTACTCCTTCTGATCCACCGCGCCGGCGACCGTCGTACCCCGGCGGTCGCCGGCGGCGTGCTCAGCGCTCGTCGCCCCCGCGGTCGCGGCGCACAGTGGCCTTGCGGCCCTTGATCGTGCTCTGCCGCAACCCGGAGATCACCTCGTCGGCCACCCCCTGCGGCACCTCCACCAGCGAGAACCGGTCGGCGATCTCGATCGACCCGATGTCGCGGCCACGGATCCCGGTCTCCCCGGTGATCGCACCCACCAGATCCTGCGGACGGACCCCGGCCCGTCGACCCAAGCCGACGAAGACCTGCACGGTGTTGCCGCCGCCCGAGCGCGGCCGGCCGCCGCCCCGCCGGTCGCCGCCCCGGCCGCCGGTCTCCGGTCGACCCTCGCGGGGAGCGCGCACCGGCACCTGCGGGATCTCCTCCTCGTCGTCGGCGCCCGGCGAGGTCACCTCGTGCGCGAGCTTCACGGCGGCGAGGGCGACCTCCATCAGGTCGAACTCGTCGGTCAGCGTCTCCACGATCACCCGGTACGGGTCGAGGTCGTCCTCCAGCAGGCTCTCCCGCAGCGCCGCCTGGGTCAGCTCCAACCGGCGGGTGCGCATGTCGGCCACGGTGGGGATCTTGTCGATGGTGATCCGCTGGCCGGTCACCCGCTCGATGGTCTTGAGCATCCGGTGCTCACGCGGCTCGGCGAGGGTGATCGCCACACCCTCGCGGCCGGCCCGCCCGACCCGGCCGATCCGGTGCACGTACGACTCCGGCGCGGACGGGACGTCGTAGTTGACCACGTGGGTGAGCTGCTCGACGTCCAGCCCGCGGGCGGCCACGTCGGTGGCCACCAGCAGGTCGGCGGTGCCCGCCCGCAGCCGGCCCATCACCCGGTCGCGCTGCTCCTGGCTCATCCCGCCGTGCAGGGCCTCGGAGCGGTAGCCCCGGCCGTTCATCGTCTCGGTCAGCCGGTCCACCTCCTCGCGGCTGCGGCAGAACACGATCGCGGCGGTGGGCGACTCCACGTCCAGCACCCGGCCCAACGCGGCCGGTTTGTGGGCCCGCGTCACGATGTACGCGCTCTGCCGCACCCGGGGCGCCTCACCCGCGACGGTCTGCTCCCGGCCGATCTCGATGCGGACCGGCTCACGCAGGTGCTGCCGGGCCATCCCGTCGATGCGCGACGGCATGGTGGCCGAGAACAGCACCGTCTGACGCTGCGCCGGAGCGTGCTCCAGGATCGCCTCGATGTCCTCGGCGAAGCCCATGTCGAGCATCTCGTCGGCCTCGTCGAGCACCACCGTGGCCAGCCCGCCCAGGCGCAGGGTGCCCCGGGCGATGTGGTCGAGCGCCCGCCCCGGGGTGGCCACCACGACGTCCACGCCGCTGTCCAGTGCCCGCAACTGCCGCCCGATCGGCTGCCCACCGTAGATGGGCAGCACCCGCGCGCCGAGGTCCTTGCCGTAGCGGTGGAAGGCCTCGGAGACCTGCACCGCCAACTCCCGGGTCGGCACCAGCACCAGCGCCACCGGGTCGCCGTCGCGGCGGTGGGGCGTCATGAGGTTCAGCAGCGGCAGCGCGAACGCCGCCGTCTTGCCGGTGCCGGTGGCCGCCTGACCCAGCAGGTCGCGCCCTTCCAGCAGCGGCGGGATCGCCTCCCGCTGGATGGGGGTCGGCTCCTCGTACCCGAGGGCGGCGAGCGCGCCCAGCAGTTCGGCGCGCAGCCCGAGATCGGTGAAGGCGCTCACCTCGTCGGTGCCGCCGGGGCTGGCGTCAATCGGTGCGTCGGTCGGTGCGTCGTGCTGTGCAGGTGCGGAACTCATGTGCCAAGCCTTTCATTACGCCGTCCGGGCCGCTGCGCCGACCGGCACAAGAGCGGTTGAGGCCGGGGCGGGGTCAGGCGTCGGTGGTCAGGATGGCCAGCACCATCACCGCGGCGACGGCCACGTCGAGCACCACGCAGAACTCGGCGTAGCCGCGCGGCACCACCCGGCGCTTGCGGTGGTGCACCACGTCCCAGCCGGCGTGCACCAACCACCCGATCGCCACCAGCCAGTCGGCGGTCCGCCCGCCGACCGTCACCGCGACCAGGATCAGGGCGACCCAGACGGCCAGACCGGCGAGTTGGGTGGCGAGCACGCCCCGCCCGCCCAGCGTGCGGCGGGCCATGCCGATCACCAGGTAACCGCCGGGCAGCACCAGCATCGTCCACGGGCTGAGCACGCTCGGGTCGACCCACATGTCCACGGTCAGCAGCAGCGCCAACCCGGCCGGCCAGCGGTGGGCGAGCGCCACCACGACCCGGTTTCGGCGTACCGGTGCCGGTGCCTCGTGTCGGTGTCGGACCGCCACCAGCACCATCGCGGGAATCATCAGCAGGTGACCGCCGAGCAGCAGCGCGTCGGCGTCGACCAGACCGGCCCGAAACGGCACGATCAGCAGCAGGAACGGGACGTACATCGCGGCGGCCATCTCGCCGACCGCGCGCCAGTGGTGCGCCCGGTAGCGCATCCACACCGTCATCCCGACTGTCATGTTCGTCGCCATCACCAGCGCGGCGACGTCCGGCCGGCGCAGCGCTCCGGCGAGACCCGACACGGCGCCGGCCGCGTCCCACAGTGAGCCGAGCAGCAGCATCCCGGCCAGCATCGCCAGCGCCATCTCGCCGAGATGCCACAGCAGCCGCCGCGCACCGGCGGCCGGCGCCGCGTCCGGGAGCGCCGCGTCCGAGGCCGCCGGCTGGGCGGTGGGCGCCGTCGCGGGCGGGGGTACGGCGGTGGCGGTGTCCGCGTACAACTCTGTCTTTTCCATGCCCTGACCCTGCCGGCGGCGCGGCGCGGTGGGCAGAACCGTTCGTCATCGGAAAACCGTGCGCGACGCACGGTTCAACCGTGACGCTCGTGGGGGTGGGCCGGGTGTCGGGCGGTCCTAGGATCGACGGGTGGCGAGCGAGGCGGTGACATCCCGGTCGGATCGCCGGCTGCACCGGGCCCGGCAGGCGACGCTGTTGTCGTTGGTCACCGGCGTCTGGGTGAGCGTCCTGCTCCCGGCGGTCGGTCTGACCCACGAGCCAGCCCCGGGCCGGGTGGTGCTCGGCGCGGTCGGCATCCTCGCCTTCGTGACCGCCCAGACCGTCGTGCTGTACGCGGCCGTGACGCCGTGGCTCGACTCGCGCTGGCGTCGCCGCGCCCAGGTGAGCCTGGCGGGGACGGCGGTGCTGACGGTTCCGCTGGTGGGCCCGGTGGCGGCCGGCAGGTGGCCGACCTGGGCCTGGCTGGGCGCGGCGCTGATCGGCATGGCGCCGCTGCTGCTGCGACTGCGCGCCGCGCTCGCGATGGCCACCGGCGTCCTGCTGGTGGCGGTGGCGGTCGCCGTGTGGACCGGAGGGTCCATCGCGCGTCACCTGGCCGTGACCGGCGGGATCGGGGCGGCCGTGGCGGCCGTCAACGGGTTGCAGATCTGGTTCTGGGGCCTGCTCGTGGACGCCCGGCAGGGCCAGGCCGCGCAGGTGCGGCTGGCTGCCGCCGAGGAGCGGCTGCGCTTCGCCCGCGACGTGCACGACGTGCTGGGGCACCACCTCACCGTGATCGCGCTGAAGGCCGAACTCGCCGCCCGGCTCGCGCCGGTCGACCCGGAACGGGCCGGTCGGGAAGCCGCCGAGGTGCAACGGCTCGCGGCGTCCGCGCTGACCGAGGTCCGCGAGACCGTGCACGGTTACCGGGCGGTCGACCTCGGTGAGCAGTTGGCCGCCGTGGCGGGGGTCCTGCGGTCCTGCGGGGTGCGCTGCACGGTGTCGCCGCCGCCTGCCGAGCTGCCCCAGTCGGCCGCCACCGAACTGGCGGCGGTGCTGCGCGAGGCGAGCACGAACGTGCTGCGGCACAGTCGGGCCGACTGGTGCCGGATCCACATCGACCGGGACGAGAACGGGGCCAGGATGACCATCGCCAACGACGGTGCCGACGACAGCGGCCCGGACGAGCACAGCCACGGCCTGCGCGGCCTGGCCGACCGGCTGGCCGCGGCTGGGGGAGAGCTGCGGGTCCGCCGGGAGGACAGCGTGTTCACCCTCGAGGCGACTGTGCCGGTGGCGTCGTGATCCGCGTCCTGCTCGCCGACGACGAGGACCTGATGCGGGTCGCGGTCGCCGCGCTGCTCGGCCTCGAACCGGACATCGACGTGGTGGCCCAGGCCGCCGACGGACCCACGGCGGTGACCGCGACGCTCGCGCACCGCCCGGATGTGGCGGTGGTGGACCTGGAGATGCCCGGTCTGGACGGCATCGCGGTGGCCGCCGAACTGACCCGGGTTCGCCCCGAGTGCGCGGTGGTCGTGCTGACCGGGCACGGCCGCCCGGGGCACCTGCGGCAGGCGCTGACCGCCGGTGCCCGCGGGTTCCTGCCCAAGGGCTCGCCCGGTGGTGCGCTCGCCGACGTGATCCGCCGGGTGCACGCCGGCGGCCGGTACGTCGACCCGTCGCTGGCCGCCGACGCGTTGACCCTGCCCGCGTGCCCGCTGACGCCCCGCGAGCTGGAGACGTTGCGGCTGGCCGAGTTCGGCGCCCCGGTCGCGGTGATCGCCCGCCGGGTGCACCTGTCCACCGGCACCGTCCGCAACCACCTGTCCGCCGCCGTGCAGAAGCTCGGCGCGGCCGACCGGGCCGCGGCGATCCGCGCCGCCCGGGACAACGGCTGGCTCTAAGGCGCGTCCTTCGCGGAGGACGATCTGGCTGCGGACCGGGGTATCCCCAACGAGCGTGATGCCTGTGAGTCATCAAGATGACTCACAGGCATCAGCGTGTCGGACGGGGAGGCGGTGGACCGGTTCACGTTCGACGCTCGCCGGCGTTACGCCGCGCGGGTGGGCGGTTGGGACGGCGGTCTGCTGGGTCGGCGGCGGTGACTGCAGCAGCACCGGCAAGCCGGTGTCCACCGTCGACCCGGAGGTGTTTGGGAGGGGCCAGTGGCCGGGCAAGCAGGAGCGAACTCCCGGGGTCTGCCGGGCGTCCTGGATCGGAGGCCGAGATGCGCTGGCTGCTCCTCCTGGTGATCGTGGTGCTGGTGGTGGGCGGGCTCTGGCTGCCCCGCCGCGCGAGGCGGGCGGGCAGATCGGTGCGGCGACAGGTGGACGAGTGACGAGAGAGTGAGCGGCGCGCTCGGCCCGATCCGCGTGGACGGTGCCGGCCGTCGGGCTAGCGTGGGCGCGTGCGTACCGTGGAACTGGTCTGCTCGCCCGGGTTGGACGTCGCGGTCCGGGTGGTCTGGGGCCGGTTGGCGGCGGCGGGGTTGCCCAGCCTGGCCCGCAACATCCACCCGACCAACCGGCCGCACCTCACGCTCGCGGCGGTGGACGACTTCCCGCCCGGCGTCGCGCACCGTCTGGCCGAGCTGTTCGACGCCGCGCTACCGGTGCCGGTCACCCTCGGCCGTGTCGTCGTCCTCGACGGCAGTGCCCCGCTGGTCTGGCTCGTGCGACCGACGCCCGCCCTGACCGCGCTGCACGCGGCCGTCTGGGACGTGCTCGCCGAGGCCGACGGGCAGCGGCCGTGGCACGCGCCGGGGGAGTGGGTGCCACACCTGAGCCTGGCCCTGCGGTTCCGCGACGCGGGCCTGCGCCGGGCCCGTGCCGTGAGCGGTGGGCAGCGCCCGGCAGGCGACTTCGTCGGCGCGCGCAGCTATGACGGTACGGATCGGACGGTGACCCCGTTGACCCGGCTCGGCTGAGGTCGTCGTGGGACCGGGCCCCACGTACGGCGGATCGCGGCGACGGTCACCGGCCCGAGCCCGCCCGCCCTGGGGCTGCGCTACGAGCGCGGTGGCGACGGCAGTGTGCCCAGCGCGCGTACCGCCGTCGAGGACACCGCGGCCAGGTCGGGCCGCGCGGGCAGGAACACCGTGGCGACACCCAGCGACTCGTTCATCGCGGCGAGCTTGTACTCGGCCCGCAGGTCGGTGGTGTTACGCAGGCCGCGGACGATCACCGCTATCTCGTGGCGACGGCAGTAGGTGGAGGTCAACCCGACAAGCACGACCAGGTGATCGAAGAGAGCGCGTGCCCGGTCCACCACGTTCAGATGCCCGGGAGTGAGGGGAGCGAAGCTGCCGGGGTAGACGGCTCGCACGCGGCCCGCACGTGTTCGTCGACGCTCATGGCCCGACTGTAGGTATCGGCTCTCGGGTTCGGTGACCCTCGGGGTGGGCGATGTGTCACAGCGCCAGGGGTACGTGTCGACGAGGTCGCCGAGCCGATTCCACCGCCGAGTGGCAGCCGCGACGTGGATCGTCGCTGTCGTATATGTGCTTTGACCTGGCCTTTTGTTCGCTGTCGGGCTTAGGGTGGGCCTGCCTCAGCCCTCCTGCTGTCAGCGGTGACGAGCGGCGGGCAGGACCGTGGCGGCACCGGCAGGGGAGGAGCTGTGACAAGTGGGCAGCGAACAACCAGCCCCGAGAAGCCGCGAGCCGGCCGACGACGCCCGCCAGTTGCTGGAGTGGCGGGTGGAGCAGCGCCTTAACGCCCTCGAGCGGCTGATCGACGCCAAGCTGGCGAATCTCGCCACCAAGATCGAGGCGCAGGCGGCACATGTCGGGCTGGGTCTCGCGGCGGCCGACAAGGCGGTGACGAAGGCGGAGATCGCCACCGAGAAACGGTTCGAGAGCGTCAACGAGTTCCGGCAGACCCTCTCCGACCAGACCAAGACGTTCATCGCCAGGGTCGAGTTCGAGGTGGTGCGGGACAGCCACGCCAAGCACCTCGCCGATCTGGGCAGCCGGATGGACAAGATCGAGGGCAGGGGGGTCGGGCTCAACGCCGGGTGGCTCTATCTGGTCGGTGGGATCACGGTCGTCGCCACGTTGACGGGTCTTGTCCTGGCGTTCGCCTAGTTGCTGCTCCCGCCGCCGTCGCCCCCGCCCCCGCCGTCGCTACCGCCACTGAACTCGCCACCACCCACCCCACCTGAGCCGCCGGCGTAGCCGTGGCGGCCGTCCAGGAAGGGCAGATTGCCGCGGATGCCGCGGGGCTTGGGTCGTTTGCCCGGCCCGCCGAGGTGTTGCAGGCAGACCCGCTCGGCAACCGGGAAACACTCGCCACGGCCGCCGCAGTCGGCCAGGTAGCGCTTGCCGTCGGGGATGCGTAGCTCCTGGTCGACCCGGAACAGCAGGGGAAGGCTGGTCGGGTCGCCACCCTCGTCCCGGCGGGCGTGACCCAGCGTGGCGAGCAGCAGCGAACCGCGCTCGGCGTTGGGCGGGTCGCCGCCGGTCGCGGGCCCCGGCTGGTGGTGCAGGAGGCGCCCGAACGCGGCGTCGCAGAAGGCGGCGTAGTCCCGCGTGTGCAGGGTCAGTGCCTGCCACAGGTCGTCCACCACCACCGACGGCACGGACAGCTTCGCACCGGGATGGCGGACGACGAGCCGGAACCACTGCCGGGTTGCGGTCTCGACGAGGACGATGTCGTCGGCACCGAGATGGGGGTACCGATTTCGGAGGCGTTCCCGCCCGCTGGCCGGGAACTGCAGATCGGCGACGGCGCGGAGTCGGTGAGGGGTGCGGTCGCTTCTGAACTTCGTCCAGTTCATGCGGCTACTTCTATCCGCCCGGGCTGCGGGCGCTCGTGCCTCGACTTGCCGAAGTGGCGCCGTGGCTCCTTCAGAGTAGGGGCAGCAGGCAAGCGCGGCACCGGACGCGCCGGTCCGCTGTCGACCGCGCGGGGCGCGGGGTGTCGGGGCGCGCGGGGGGTTACGCCGGGGCGGGACGCCACAGGCCTATCTCGAAGGCTTCGCACAGCCCTCGTTCGCGGCCCGCCACCTGTGCCCACCACCGGCTCTTGACCCGCAGGTACTCCTCGCTCATGTAGTCCCGGTCGAGAATCTGCCGGTACGCGGCGAGCGCCTCGATCTTGGCGTACCAGACGTTCGTGACGTCGACGAAGAAGGTCGGGCGGAAGTCGGTCGTGGCGAGGGTCGGGTGGCCGAGGAGGAGCATCGTCGGATGACGGCTGCGGCTGACGGTGATCCGTACGGCGTGACAGATCGCGTTGTGGTCCTGGTTCTGCCCGGCACCGGGGCCGTGGGTGATCACGACATCCGGGCGGCGCGCGTCGATCAACGCATCCGTGATGGTGACCAGATCCCCGTCGATGCGCAGGTCGTTGGACTCCAGGTCGCCGACCTCGCCGGTTGCGCCGAGGATCTCGCAGCAGGCGTCGAACGCCTTGTCCCTGCCCTGGCTCCCGCGCGACAGGGAGGCGACGTGGACGTCCATCCCGGCCTGGGTCATGCGGGCGATGGTGCCGCCACAGAGGAGAGCCTCGTCGTCCGGGTGCGCGACGATCACCAGGGCGGTCCGCAGTGCGGTCGTCGCGAAGGGATTCGCCCCGCCGACCGGGTCGTCCGCCGCCATCGAGGTGGAAGCCGCCCCCGCCCATCGTGTCGTTGCGATGTCGTCAGCCATTCACGAAGTATGGCGGCAATCCGTCAGCGTCTGATCACGCGCTGGTACGACGCGTTCCGCCGTTCGGCGCATAGCGGGGCGCGACGTCCGGCTCTTTTCGGGGTGAATCGGAGGATTGTTCGATCTGGTCCGGTCCGGCTGATTACGGTGTGTTCAGGGCGATCCACCCAGTGCCAGAAGGGACCCCGTCATGCGAGTGCCCAGCCGTAGTCCGGGTCAGCAACCGGGGTCGCCCGTCTCGCCCACCGCGCCGGCCCGCCGCCGGCCCTCCGGCACGACCCCCCGTCGCCGGTCCACCGCCGAGCCCGACCTCGCCGCCTACCGGGCCGCCGTCGCCGACCTGCTCGTCGAGGTGGGTGCCCTGGCCGACGCGCCGAGTACCCGGGCCCGCCAGGTGCTCATCGACGAGCGACTGCGGGAGCCGGCGCTCGCCGCCGTCCTCGACGCCACCCCGCAGGGGCTGCTCGGGGCGCGCGAGACGTTGCTGCTGGAGATGGCCCGCTACCAGCCGAACGAGCGCACCTCGGCGCGTGACCTCAGTGCGCTGGTGCGGATCTACCTGCTGTCCCGCATCGACGTGCTGTGGTGGCAGGACGCCCCGACGTTCGTCACCGACGACCAGGTCAACGGCAGCGCGGAGCTGGTCGACCTGGAGTGGCTGCGTCGCCGCGACCTGCTGCGGTTCCGCTACCAGGAGCAGCCCGCCACCCTGCTGGGCCGCGCCGCCCGCGGGTTGCGACGTCGGCTGCGCCCGGACGCCGCCCCGCAGACCGCCGGCCTGCTGTTTCGGCGCGCCCGCCGGGAGGTCGTGGCGCTGCTCAACGACCTGGCGCGGGAGTTCGCCGCCGCCGCGCCGCCGCACACCCCGCCGCTGTGGGTGACCAGCCTGGTCCGCAGCACCGAGCACCAGTACCGGCTGCGGCGCCTCGGTTACGCCGCGATGCTGCCCAGCGGGCACTGTCTGGGCTACTCGGTGGACGTCGAGCTGAGCTGGTTCGAGCGGTTCGGTGCGCGCCAGGCGCTGGCCGGGCTGCTGCTGGCCCGGCAGGAGGCCGGCGAGGTCAACGTGATCGACGAGGGGCAGGCGTGGCACCTGTGCCTCGCGCCCGCCGCCCGACGCCGCCTGCGCCAGGCGTACGAGGCCGAGATGGGGGTCTGACCCGGTGTGCGGCATCGCCCTGAGCATCGGCCCCGAGGCCGACCCGACGACCTTCCGACGGATGCTGGCCGTCCTGGCCCCGCGCGGTGAGGTCACCGAAACCCGTTCCGAGAGCGGGCTGCTCGCCGGCACCCGCCGCCTGCGCGTCGTCGACCGGGACCGGGCGGTGCAGCCGTGGACGTCGACCGACGAGGGCTGGCTGCTCTGCTTCAACGGCGAGATCTTCAACTACCGGGAGCTGCGGGCGCAGTTGACACGCCTCGGTCAGGCGTTCCGCACCGAGAGCGACACCGAGGTGCTGCTCGCCGCGTTCCAGCAGTGGGGCGAGGCGGCGGTGACCCGACTGCGCGGCGAGTACGCGTTCGCCGTCGTGCAGCGGGCCACCGGCCGGGCCTACCTGGCCCGCGATCCGCTCGGGGTCAAACCGTTGTACTGGTCCCGTCGGCCGGGCTGTCTGCATCTCGCCTCCGAGGTCAAGGCGCTCGTCGGGCACGGCGCCCCGATCGTCGAGGTGCCACCCGGTCACCACGGCTGGGCCGACGCCGACGGGCACGTCCGACTGGACCCGTACGTCGACCTGCTCACCATCGGCGCGGGCCTGCCGGTCATCGACGACCCGGACGAGGCCCGCCTGCTCGTTCGTGCCGCGCTCAGCGACGCCATCCGGATGCGGGTGGAGACCGACCTGACCGTCGGGGTGGTGCTCTCCGGTGGGTTGGACAGCTCGCTGATCCTGCGCCAGGTGCGCGACATCCACCCGGACTGCGTCGCGGTGACCGTGGGCGTCGCGGACAGCCCCGACGTCGCGTACGCGCGGCGGCTCGCCGCCGATCTGGACGTGCCGCACGTCGTGGTCGAGCTGCGTCCGCGTGACATCCGGCTCGCCGACGTGCGCGAGGCGATCCGGATCTGCGAGCTGACCGAGTACGGCGACATCATCAACGCGGTCGTCTCGGTGCCGATCTTCCGCCGCCTGCGTGACCTGGGGATCAAGGTGGTGCTGACCGGCGACGGCTCCGACGAGCTGTTCGGTGGGTATCCGATGTACCGCCAGGTCGGCCCGGGCGCGGCGCGCCGGCTGTTCCTGCACCGGATCCGCAACCTGTGTCGGACCGAGTTGCAGCGGGTCGACCGGGCCGCCATGGCCCACGGGGTGGAGGCGCGGGTGCCGTTTCTCGACCTCAGCGTGGTGGAGCTGGCGATGCGGCTGCCGCTGGGCCTGAAGGTGCGCGACGGGCAGGAGAAGTGGATCGTCCGGCGGGCGTTCGCCGACGTGCTGCCCGACTACGTCCTGCGCCGGCCGAAGAACCCGATGTCGTACTCGTCGGGTCTGCACGAGCGGGTCCGGCTGTACAAGCCGCTCTTCGCCCGGCTGCACCGCTCCTTCGGCTACGACCTGCAGCAGCCGGTGCGCCGCGACTTCGACACCGTGCTGAGCCGGTGTGGCAACGACCTCGACCGGGCCATCGCCGACGGGCTCGACCGGCCCGACTACACGGTGCTGGAGCACGCCCGCGACCTGGTCGGCGCCGCCCGGTGGAACGCCGCGCCGATGGTCCGCCGGCTGGTCGGCCCGCGCCCGGCCCGCCGCTCGCCGACCGGTTGACCCGACGCTTGACTCTGACACCGTGTCAGGGACGAGCGTGAGGGGACCATGTTCACCATCGGAGACTTCGCCCGACTGGGCCGGGTGTCGGTACGGATGCTGCGTCACTACGACAGCATCGGGCTGCTCCGGCCGGCCGCCGTCGACAGGCACACCGGATACCGGTTCTACCGCGCGGACCAACTGCGCCGGCTCAACCGGGTGATCGCCCTGAAGGAGTTGGGCCTCACCCTGGAGCAGGTGCGGGTCATCGTCGACGACGCCGTCGACGTGGTCGAGCTGCGCGGCATGCTGCGGCTGCGTCGTACCCAGTTGGAAGAGCAACTGGCCGCGGACGCCGCCCGGCTGGCCGCGGTCGGGGCGAGGCTCCGGATGATCGAGTTGGAGGGCACGATGAGTACGCAGGACGTCGTTCTGAAGGAGATCGCACCGGTGCGGGTCGCGGAGCTGACCGCTGTCGCGTCGAGTTACCAGAGTCAGGACATCAGCCCGGTGATCGGGCCGCTGTACCCGGAGTTGTTCCGCCGGCTGGCCGAGGCCGGGATCACCCCGGCGGGGCCGACCATCGCCTGGTACGAGCCGGCCGCCGACGGCGACGGCGATGCGGTGCTGGTGCACGCCGGGGTGACCGTCGCCGTCGGCGCGTCGACAGTTGCCGATGTCGAGGTACGCGACCTGCCCGCGCTGGGCGCCGCCGCGACGATCGTCCATCATGGCCCTATGGACGACGTCGACCAGAGTATGCAGGTGCTCGCCCGCTGGATCGACGACAACGGCTACCGTGCCGACGGTTTCGCCCGCGAGGTGTACCTGGACTACTGCCCGGACCAGCCGGAGAAGGGCGTCACCGAGCTCCAGCTCGCGGTGTACCGGGACTGACGCGGGCCCTGCCGTCGCGTCCGCTGCGGGAAAGGACGCGACGGCAGTCGGAATCCGGACAGCCTCCGCCCATGGCAGTACACTTTCCCCGCCCGAATGTGGCCTGACCTGGGAAAACTGGTAGGAGTGGATAGAGATCCGTCACTCAGTACGCGAAAGCCATTCCGTGAGTGACGGTCGGATTTCCGCCAGTCGCCCTGCGGCCGGGGGCAGCAGGCGCGTGGCCGCCGAGGACTATCAGTCGGCCGCCTGCCTCCTTCCCCCGTCCGCGGTGGCCCTCATCCCCGGGAGAGGGAGAAAACATCCATGTCCCCAGTGCTCCGTGCCCGTCCACGGGCCGTCACGGCATGCGCCGCAATCTTGGCGCTGATCGTCAGTCTGCTCGTCGCCCCCACCGCGGCCTCGGCTCGCGCCCCGAGTCGCACCCCCACACCGGTAGTGGCGCCGGTGGCAGCGCCGGCCGTCGCCGCGCAGCGAATCGCCGAGCTGGCCGCGCCGGCGCAGCCACCGGCCGCGCCGGCGCGGCCCACCGCGTCCTGGCGTGCCGGGACGGCAACGGTCAACTGGAAGGCGCCGGCTGACGGCGGCTCGGCCCTCAGCGGGTACGTGGTCACCGCGTACCGCAACGGCAAGAAGGCGAAGACCGTCACCTTCGACGAGTCGACGACCACCCGGAAGATCGAGGGCCTGACCGCCAGGGCCACCTACACCTTCACTGTGGCCGCGAAGAACGCCGAGGGCGTCGGCCCGGCCAGTAAGCGCTCCGCTGGTGCCAAGATCATGGCGCTGCCGGCCGCACCGGCAATCGTCGCGGTCACCGCCGACACCGCCACGGCCCTACTGAGCTGGACGCCCGGCTCGGACGGCGGCTCACCGATCACCAACTACATCGTCACGCCCTGGGTGAATGGCGTGCGTCAGCCCGCCCAGACCTTCGGACCGTCCACCACCAACACCGTGACCGGGCTGGTCCCCACCACTCCCTACCGGTTCACGGTGGCCGCCCGCACCGCCGAGGGCACGGGCCCCGAGTCGCCGCTGTCCGATCTGGTGATCGCGAACGTGTCGCCGACGTTGCTGTTCGACCACCCGACCGAGGCGACCGTCGGGATCGCCTACGTGGCCACCCTGAACATCACCCACGGTGTGCCGCCGTTCACCTGGTCGATCGCCTCGGGCACACTGCCACCGGGGATGCTGCTCAACCCGCAGACCAACGGCATCTCGGGCGTACCGACCACCCCCGGGGAATACCCGGTGGTGATCCGCGTCAACGACTCAGCCGGCCAGACCGGCACCCGACTGATCGTGCTGGTTGTCAACCAGGCGCCGACACTGACCTTCCCACCGCCGCCGCTGGGTGAGGTGGACGCGCCCTACGCCGACCAGCTCAACGTCGTCGGTGGTAGCGCGCCGTTCGTCTGGAGCCTGGCCTCCGGTGCCCTGCCGCCCGGGCTCACCCTCGACGCGGCGACCGGCCTGCTGTCCGGCCGGCCGACCGCGGTCGGCGCGTTCCCGTCGACGGTCCGGGTGACCGACGCCAACGGCCAGACTGCCACCCGGGCCATCCGAATCCTGGTCCAGGCCGAGAGCGTGGCCACGCTCACCGCGTCCACAAACGCCACCACCTTCGGCACGGCGGTGCACTTCGAGGTCATCGTCGGCCCCGGCGTCGCCGAGGGCAGCGTCACGCTCATCGACGAGCTGCCCAACGGGGTGGAGACCCCACTGGGAACCTTCCCGCTGGCCCTCAACGTGGCCAGCTTCGACGTCCAGGTGCCGGCGTTCGGGCACAACCAGTTCCGGGCGCAGTACGACGGCACCGGTCCATTGGGCGAGGCGGTGTCCAACGAGGTGGCGATCGAGGTGTCCGCGCTGCCCCGCCAGGTGGTCATCGACCAGTTCGCGCAGTCCGGCATCAGCGGGGTCACCGACCAGTTCGTCTCGGTCGTCAACAGCACCTCGATCAACCTGCCGATCGCCGGCTTCAAGGTCGAGGCGCCCGGCGGACTGTCCATCACCATCCCGGGCAGCGCCCGGCCGCTCGGTCCCCGACGCGGCTTCCTGATCGCGGCAGCCGACTATTCCCTGTTCAACATCCAGCCCGACCTCATCGTCCCCAGCCTCGGGCAGGGCGGGCTGCGGCTTGTCGCCCCGGACGCGGCGAGCACGGTCACCGACCGGGCGGGCTCGACGCCTGGCTTCTCCGAAGGCCCGCCGCTGCCCGCCTTCAACGCGCCACCGTTCGTCCCACACGCCTGGAACCGGCTCCGGGTCGCCGGCAACCTCCAGGACACCGCCAACAACCAGGCCGACTTCCGGCTGGTCGCCACAGTGCTCGGCCCGATCAACGGGGTCCCGTCCACACTCGGCAGCCCGTCGCCACAGAACACCCTCGGCACCTACCAACAGAACGCCGCCATCCAGTCGACGTTGTTCGACCCCAACGTGGCCGTGTCGGCTGTTCCCAACCGGGTTCGCACCGGGAACAGCCTGGTGATCCGGCGGACGCTGACCAACCGGTCCAGCGCCGCGATCACCCAGGCCCGGGTCCGGATCACGTCACTGAGCGCGGCGAACGGGGCGCCGTACCCCGGCGGACCGTCACCCGCGGTGCACTCCAACCTCCGGCTGGTCAACCCGGCCAATCCGACGACGTCCGTCACCATCAGCGACGGCCGGACGCTGCTGGTCCGGAACCTGCACATGGACTCGCCGGCGACCAACCCACCGGGTGGTGGGTTGGGCACCACCCTGACGATCCCGTTCGACCTGGGTGGTCTGGCACCGGGTGCGTCGGTGCACATCGCGTTGACCTTCGCGGTGGACACACCCGGATCATGGTGGGTGGCGTACGACGTGGACGCGATCGGCGGGGGCGTGGTCCCGACGGTGGCGCCATCGGCGAAGGGCACCAAGACGGCCAAGCAGCGCGAGGCGGACGCCAAGCGGTTGAAGGAGTCGCAGAAGCTGACAGTCGACAGCGGCACCATCCGCTGACGCTCAGCGAACAGGGGTGCGGGTGGCGCGTCACGACGAGCGCCACCCGCACCGTGCCGTCGCCCATGATCGTTGAGCAGACGATGAGCGGGGAGATCATGCCGACACCCGGCTGCGGCGTCTACGGGCTGCGGGTGCACGGGCTGGACGAGGCGTCCGAGCTGCCGCCGGCCGAGGGCGCGGCCCTCGGGTGGCCCGCCGTACGGGTCCGCCAGGTGGACGTGCTGCCACCACCGCCGGTGCCGTTGGACGGCCGGCGGGGCACCCGGATCCTCGCCGACGGGCGGACCCTCGCGGTGGACCGACTGCGGGGGATCGCCACCTTCTACGGGCCACCGCTCGCTGCGGACGTGCTGGCCCACCCGTACCTCGCGCCGGTGGCGACCACGGTCAACCGGTGGGCGGGTCGGGAGGCGTTCCACAGTGGCGCGTTCGTGCTCGCCGGTCGCGCCTGGGCGCTGCTCGGCCCGCGTACCGCCGGCAAGAGTAGCCTGCTTGCGGCCCTGGCCGCCCGGGGGGTGTCGATCCTGACCGACGACATCCTGGTCGTCGACGGCGGCGACGCCTTCGCCGGCCCGCGCTGCGTCGACCTGCGGCGGCCGGTGCCGGGGGTGGCGCTGCCCACCCGGCCGGTCCGGGCCGGCGACCTGCTGCGGGTGTGGCTGCCGCCGATCGCGCCGCACGTCCCCCTGGGTGGTTGGCTGTTCCTGCGCTGGGGCGACGAGGTCAGCCTGGCCCGGCTGCCCGGCGCCACCGTGCTGGCCCGGCTCGCCAGCCGGCGGTCGTTCGGGCAGTTGCCCTCCGACCCGGGCGCGCTGCTGTCGCTCGCCGCCCTGCCGGCGTGGGAGCTGACCCGGCCGCACGACTGGGCCGCCCTCGACGACACCCACCGGCTGGTGGTCGACGCCGTGGCCGCCACCTCGGCCGTGGGAGCGACCCGGTGACGGACCTGCCGTCGGCGGTCCGCTGCCTGAGCCTCGACACGGCCGCGGTCCGGGTCAGCGCGGCGCTGGCCGCCCGGGGCGTGGAGGCCATCCTGCTCAAGGGGGCCGGGCTGGCCCGCCGGTTGGGCCAGGAGCGGCACCGGCTCTACACCGACGTCGACCTGCTGGTCGCCCCCGCCTCGTTCGACCTCGCGCAGCGCACGCTCGCCGACCTCGGCTGTGTCAGCGCGCTCCCGGAGGGTCGCCCCGACCACCGGTCGCACTGGTACGAGCGGCCGTGGCGGATGCCCGGCCCGCTGTCGCTCACCATCGACCTGCACCGCGGTTTCCACGGGGTGGCCGATCCCGAGGCACTGTGGGCCGGGCTGTCTGCCTCGGCGCAACGGATCGGGTTGGCCGGCGGCCTGGTCGCCGTGCCGGACGAGGCAGGCGCCGCCCTGCTGGTGGCGCTGCACGCCGCCGCGCCGGGCCGTTCCGACCGGCCGGGTGCCGACCTGCGGCGGGCGCTTACGGTCTTTCCCGTCGCCACCTGGCGATCGGCGGCCGACCTCGCCACACTGACCGGGGCACTGCCGTCGTTCGCGCTCGGCCTGCGCCTGACGCCGGCGGGCGCGGCCCTGGCCACCACGTTGGCCCTGCCCCGACAGGGCACGCCGGCGCTGTGGCTGCGGGCCCACCGTTCCTCACCCGCCGCGCTGACGATCGCGCAGCTCGCCGAGCTGCCCGGTGTCGTCGACCGGCTGCGGCACCTCGGCCCGCGGCTGTTTCCGACACCGGCGTCTATGCGGCACGCCAGCCCGCTGGCCCGCCGAGGCCCGGTCGGTCTGCTGCTGGCGCACCTGGCCCGGCTGGCCCGCAACACGGGGCGGCTCCCGGCCGCACTGAACGAGGTACGCGCGGCGCACCGCAGCGATCGCGGCTGACCGCTGGCCGGTGCGGCGTCAACCCGCCCGCCGTGACCTGTCGTCGCGTCCGGCCGACGGAGTCGGTCAGGGGCGTCCGGCCGACGGAGTCGGTCAGGGGCGTTGGACCAGCAGCCCGTGCCCGCGCAGGTCCGCCAGGAACGCGGCCACGTCGGCGCGGGCCCGCTCCCGGTCCACCGGGGCGGTCTGCACGAGTGCCGTGACCAACTCGGTGCTGGTGGCGCCGGTCACCAGTCGCTGCCACAGCAGCGCACCGGTGGCGTCCAGTCCGAAGTAGACCGAGTTGCTGGTGTCCAGCACGACCACCTCCTCGCCGGCGACCCGCCAGGCCACCCGGTCCGGGTCGACCCGGTGCACGATCTCCTGCTCTGTCACGGCGTGACCTCCATGTCGATCTCGGAACGCTCCGGCCGGCCGGCGGAGTCGGGTGGGTTGGCGGCCAGCCAGAGCTGTTGGACCAGGCTGGCGGTGCCGCCGGGGATCGGCCAGTGCGACCAGATCTCCCGGAGGGCCTCCGGGTCGACCAACCCCTCGTCGGCTCCGGAGCCGTCCCAGGAGCTGACGAACTCCCGGGTCGGCGTCCGGAAGAACACCTCGAGAAAACGGGCCTTGCGGCGGGGCGCGGTGACCTCGGCCGGTAGGGCTCCCCGGGCCATCTCCGCGAGCAGCCGGTCCCGGCCGATTCCCCGGTGGTCGCCGAACCGCAGCGCCAACGCGGCCAGAAAGCCCTCGTCGAGCAGCGGCTGGATCGCGGTCGCCCGGTGCTCGGCGGCCAACGCGGCAAGCGCCGAGCAGGTCGTCCGCAGGTCCCGGCGGCGGGTGTGCCAGGCGATCCGCTGCCGCAGGCGGCGCGGTTCGGCACGCTGCTCCGCGCGGTGCGCGCGGTGCGCCTCGCGGGCGACCTCCGCGCGCAGCCACGGAAACGACTCCGCCGGCCCCTGCCGGGTACGCGCGGCGTGCCGTAGCCACCACAGTCGGGCGCGCAGCGAGGCCGCCGGTGCACGACGCCACCCGGCCAGGATCTGGTCGCCGCCGGCACCGGTGAGCAGTGTGCCGCCGGTGGCCAGTTCGGCGATGGGCAGGTGCAGGTGCAGGTTGACCGGATGGACCACGCCGTGGCGGTGCAGCAGCCGGCGGGCCACCGGCCCGACGAGGTCCAGATCGTCGGCGGCCCGCAGGATCTGCCACGAACCGCCGAGCCCCAGTGCCGTGATCACCCGCTGTTGCCAGTCCGACTCGTCGGCCCGGGGGGCCTCGGCGAACCGCCAGGTGACCGGCACCGGGTCGGGCAGCCCCTCCCGGCGGGCCGCCCGGACGGCCACCGCCAGGATCAGCGACGAGTCCAACCCGCCCGAGAAGCTGACCACGCACGGTGGGCGGGTCAGGCCGGGCAGGACGGCGGCGTCGAGCGCGCCCAACGGGTCCGGTACGCCGGCCGGAACGAGCCGACGTGGTGGCGGCTCGTCGACACCAAGAAGCGTTCCGGTGGCGAGGTCGAACGGGGTCGGACGGAGCATGTCGTACCCTCAATCGCGTTTCAGGGTGCCGCGGCTGGCGGCGACCCGCAGCGCCCCCGCGAAGGCCCAGCTCGACACCGGCAGCAGGAGCGCGGTGGCACCCAGCAGCGCCAGGGCCGACCAAACCCAGTCGCCGCCGGCCAGCGCGGCGCGCAGCCCGTCCAGGGCGATCCGGCTGGGCAGCACCGCGGTCAGCTCCGGCAGGGGACCGGGGAGTTCGGAGACCGGGAAGTACGTGCCGGACACGAAGGTGAGCCCGACGACGAACAGTCGGGCGGCGGCGTCGCCGTGCCCGACGGCCACGGTGAACGCCGCGAGGGCGATGCCGATGCCCAGCACCGACGCGGTGCCGGCGATCAGCAGCACCGCGACTCCCCACCAGTCGGCGCGACCGGTGTGCAGGCCGAGCACGGTGCCGAGGATCGCCAGGTAGACGCAGGAGCGCAGCAGGGCGAACAGGAACGGGTAGCCGGCGGTCCCGATGGTCAGCGCGGTGACCGGCATGGGCTGGGCGGCCAACACCTCCAGTGTCCCGCTGCGTTGTTCCCGGATCACCCGACCGGTCAGTTGCGTCGTGGCGGCCTGCAGGACGAGCAGGAAGGTGATGCCGACCGCCACGAAGTCGAAGTAGCTGGCCGAGTGGGCGAGGTCGGTGCCCGAGGAGGGGGTGAGCACCCGGGAGATGAACAGGAAGACGACCAGGTTCACCACCCCGAAGGCGAGGTCCAGCAGCAGCGGCAACCGGAACTGCCGCGGGTCGCCCAGGTCGCGGCGGACCAGGGCGAGGATCATCGCGAGCGGACTGGCGCCCGCGGCCCGGCTGGTGGTCGCGGCGGAGCTGGTCGAGGTCACGACACGGCCGCCGTGCTCGGCGTCGTCGTCTGCTGCCCGGTGAGGGTCAGGGCGGACTGGCACCGGTCCCGGTCGTCGGCGAGGTGCGACGCGATCACGCAGGTCAGCTCGGGTCGCCGGTCGAGCGCCTGCCACAACAGCTCCCGCGACGTCTCGTCGAGGGAGCGGCCTGGCTCGTCGAGCAGCAGCAGCGCGGGAGCGGCGACGAGAGCCCGCGCGATGCTGACCCGGGCTCGCATGCCCGCCGAGCACCGCTGCACCGGGACCGTCGCGTAGCCGGCCAGGTCCAGTTCGGCTTCGACCCGGGCGACGGCCGCGCGGACGGCTCGCCGGGGCAGCCGGAGTCGGGCGACGAGGGCCACGTTCTCCCGTGCCGACAGCGTCTCGTACAGGCCCTGTTCCGGGGCGAGGCACACGCTGGTCAGGTGCCGGGCGGGCCGTGAGCCGACCGGGTGGCCGCCGACGGTGGCCTGTCCGGCGCTGAGGGTCAGCGTGCCGGACAGGCACCGCAGCAGCGTGGTCTTGCCGGATCCGTTGCTGCCGCCCAGGAACACCCGGGCACCCACCGGAACGTCGAGGTCCAGGTCGGTGAAGATCACCCGACGACCGAACCGACGCTGTGCCCGGCGGATCGTCAGCAACGGCGGTCCTCCCACGATGTCGGGCGGCGACGGGTCAGAGCGAACCGTCGCCGCCGCCACCCAGGCCGTCGTCCGGACCTACGGTGCCGCCCTTGGTCAGCTCGGCGAGGGTGCCCAGGCGCTGGATCGTCGGCGGCCGGTAGTCCGAGGCGGCTGTCGGGACTGTGTCCAGTTCGCGGTGCGATGTCATCGGTTCTCCTACTCGAATCGGTGTCGACCTAGCATAAACGGTCATCTCGCGCTTCAGGTAGATAACACGACGTGGAGGGTCATACGTCGCAACAGGGTGAGAACCATTCAATGGTGGCCCGAGCGGGCTCAGCTCACCAGCAGCAACGCGCCGACCGCGGCGAGCGTGCCGGTCACCGCGAGCAGGGTGCTGGTCAGCACGAACCGGTTCGACGGCACCGCCACCCCGGCCGCCCGGCACCGCTCGAACCACAGCAGGGTGGCCAGCGACGCCCAGGGGGCGGCAAGCGGGCCGACGTTGGTGCCGATCAGCAAGGCCAGCAGACGGGTGTGGTCGGCGCTCGGCAGCACCGCCTCGCCGGCCAGATAGGCCGGCAGGTTGTTCACGGCGTTCGACAACACCGCCCCCGTGCTGCCGGCCCGCAACGCGCCGAGCGCACCGCCGTCGGCGCCGAGCAGGCCGGCGACCAGGTCGTCCAGCCCGTGCTGGCCGAGGGTCTGCACCACCAGGAACAGGCCGACGACGAACAGCAGCAGCCGCACCGGCACCAGGTGCGGACGCAGCGTGGCGGGGGAGCGGACGACGAACCCGACGAGCACCAGCGCGAGCGCGACGGTGGAGGCGAGACCGATCTCCACCCCGGCGAGGATGCCGGCGATGAAGAGCAGGCAGCCGGCGAGCGCGACGCGGTGCAGCACCGGGTCGGCCGGCACGTGCCGGCTCGGCGGAACGAACCGTCCGCCGACCGGTCCATCCCGCCGCCACCACGCGTACCAGAGCAGCGCCATGGTGACCGCCACCGCGGCGAGCTGCGGCAGCGCCATCCGCTCGGCGTACGCCAACGGGGTCAAACCGACCCGGTCGGCGGCCAGCAGGTTGGTCAGGTTCGACACCGGCAGCAGCAGGCTGGCGGTGTTCGCCAGCCAGACGGTGGTGACCGCGAGCGGGGCGGCCGGGACGCGTAGGTTGCGGGCCAACGCGAGCAGCACCGGGGTGAGCAGCACGGCGGTGGTGTCCAGGTTGAGCACCAGGGTGGTCAGCGTGGCCAGGCCACCACAGAGCAGGAACAGCGCCGCCCACCTGCCCCGGGAGGCGATGGCCAGCCGGCTGGCCAGCACGTCGAAGACACCGGCCACGGCGGTCAGCTCGGCGAGCACGATCACGGTGCCGAGGAAGAGCAACAGCGGCAGGATCCGGTGCAGGGTGGCGGTGGTCTCCGCCGGTGGCAGCAGCCCGCTCAGCGCGCAGCCCGCGCCGGCCACCGCCAGGACGACAGCCACCAGGTCGAGCGGGTGCGGGCGCCAACGCACGGACGGCTCGGGCGGGGCTGCGGGCTTCACGTCTGCTCACGTTGGCACAGCTGACGGCCGGCCGGCCGGCAACCCCCGCCGAGGTGACCGGTCCCACCCGCGCGACCGGGCCCGGCCCCCCATTGGATCGGGGGACCGGGCCCGGTGTGCTGCGCGGTGCCTACCAGCCCAGGTAGCTGGGCTGGGTCTGCACGTTGAGCTCGTTGTAGCGGGTCAGCTTCGCCGACCAGGTACGCCAGTCGTTCAGCTCCAGGACGTCCAGGCCCTTGACCATGTCATTGGAGTAGATGTGGCCGTTGTAGTAATACGCCGACCAGGTGCCACCGCCGACGAACGTGTCCGCCGAGAGCGGGCCGCGCTCCCAGAAGGCGATCTCCTTCGGGTGGGCCGAGTCGGTGAAGTCCCAGACCGAGATGCCACCCTGATACCACGCCTGGACCATGATGTCCCGGCCGAGCACCGGCACCAACGAGCCGTTGTGCGCTACGCAGTTCTCGGTGGCCGCGTTGACGCGCGGGATCTTGTAGTAGCTGCGGAACGTCATCGTCCGGGCGTCACCGCGGCCGGCGATGTCGTAGATGGCGTCCGCACCCCGGTTGGGGCCGATGGCCTCGTTGCAGGTCGCCGCCCCGCCACCACCCAGCTCGTCGGTGAAGACCACCTTGGTGCCGGAGTTGTTGAAGGTGGCCGAGTGCCAGAACGCGAAGTTGACGGTGTCCCGGACCCGGTTGATGACCCGGGGCGCCTCCCGGTTCTTGATGTCGAGCAGGAGGCCGTCACCCATGCAGGCGCCGGCGGCCAGGTCCTTCGACGGGTAGACGGTGATGTCGTGGCAACCGGCCGTCGCCGAGCCGGTCTCGCTGCCGGGGAAGCCGCCGTCCGGGAAGAGGTTCGGAGTGGCGACCACCGCCGCGTCGGTGGGCTTCTTCAGCGGCACCTTGACGATCGAGATGGAGTCGTGCGGCGGCTGGCAGTCCGGGAATTCGGCTCGCGGGCTGTACGACGAGATGTACAGGTAGACCGCCTTGCGGTCCTTGCCCGGCACCAGGGTGTGGGTGTGCGAGCCGCAGGCCGTCTCGACGGACTTGATGTAGCGCGGGTTGGCCTTGTCCTTGATGTCGAAGACCTTGATGCCCTCCCAGGACCCCTTCACGTCCGCCCCCTGCGGGGTGCTGGTGCAGGAGTCGTCGCTGCGCGACGAGTCGGTGGAGAGGAAGAGCAGGTCCCCGTGGACGGAGATGTCGTTCTGCGACCCCGGGCAGAGCACCCGGGCGGTGACCGTCGGCGCGCTGGGCCGCGAGATGTCGTAGATGACGAAGCCGTTGTAGTTGCCGGCGAACGCGTACCTGCCCTGGAAGGCGATGTCGCTGTTTGTCGCGTCCAGTGGGGCGACCTTGGGCACGTTGGCGATCTGTCGCAGGTTGGGGCTGCTCACGATCTCGTCGACGCCGGGGATCGTGTTGGTGGGCGGGGCCGACGGCGGCGCCACCTGGGCGTTGCTCGCCGGGGCGACGAGCGCGCTGGCGACGAGGAGGCCGGTCGTGGCGAGCGCCACGATGCGCAGGTGGCGTGGCCGTGGCATGTGAGGTCTGATCATCGGCGAGGCCCTTCGCAAGGGGAAGATGATTGTCGACACCTTACCGTCCGGCGATGAACGTCGATGTGACCCGGGTCACATCAAAGTGCCTGCGTCAATGGATAGCATCGCGGTGACCTCGACTCCAGGGAGTGGCCCATGACCAACCGGCGCGCACGAACCCTGGCGATCGTCACACTCGCGCTCATGCTCACGCTCGTGGCTGTCGTCGTGCACCGCTCCGGCGGCGACACCGACAAGGGCGCCGCGCCGGCCACCTCCACATCACCCACGCCGACCGTCAGCCCGGTCCCCACCGACCTGACCGTCATCGCGCCCGGCCGCCCCGGTGAGGCGGCGGCCACCCGCGCCGCCCACGAGGTCCGCGACGCCGGCCCCGCGCCGCACAACTCGTTGGACGTCCTGTTCGTCCGGATGATGATCCCGCACCACGCGCAGGCCCTCGCCATGGCCGAGCTCGCCGCCGACCGCGCGGCCGATCCCGACGTGCGCGCCCTCGCCGAGCGCATCCGGGCCAGCCAGGGGCCGGAGATGGGCATGATGCGGGGCTGGTTGCAGACTCGCGGCCTCCCGGCGCAGGCCGAGGGGCACGACCACGGCACCATGCGCGGCATGCAGACACCCGAGGCGATGCGGCAGCTCGCCGCCACCCGGGGCCCGGACTTCGACCGGCTGTTCGTCCGGATGATGACCGCGCATCACGAGGGCGCCATCGAGATGGCCACCAACCTGCTCACGGTCGGCTCCGACCTGACGCTCAACGAGTTCGCCACCTCGCTTGCCACCGAGCAGACCGTCGAGATCGACCGGATGCGCGAGGTTCTCGCCCACTGAGCCGCGCCGACCGGGATCGTCCGACCCGGCCGACGCGCGGGGCCCCGCCCCGCGGCACGTACGCTGGGTGACCGTGAGACGCACGATGGTCGGTCGCCCGCTGCGCAGCGTCGCCTTCGACGTGGCCGTCTCCGCGGCGGTGGCCCTCATCGGCCTGGCCGGCGCGGCGAACCTGGCCGGCGGCTGGGCGGCCGCGCTGGTCTGTGTCGGGATGGCCGTGGCGCTGCTGTTCCGCCGCGCGCACCCGGGCGCGGTGACCGTGGTGATCGCGGCGCTCGGCCTGGTGCAGGTGATCGCCCAGTGGGGCCCGCTGCCCTTCGACGTCGCCGTCCTCATCGCGCTCTACAGCGTGGTGAAGTACGGCGAGCGGCTGCGCGCCGCGGTGCTCGCCGGCGCGGCCGCCGCCGTGGGCGTGGTGCTCGCCGCCGTGCAGACTCCCGGCGTCATCAGCTGGTGGGTCACCGCGCTGTGGTACGCGTTGGTCACCGGCGCGGTGTGGTTGGTCGCGTTGAACGTGCGGACCCGCCGGCTCTACGTGCTCAGCCTGGAGGAGCGGGCCACCACTCTGGAACGCGAACGGGAGGCCGAGTCCCGGGCGGCGGTCGCCGAGGAGCGCACCCGGATCGCTCGCGAACTGCACGACGTGGTCGCCCACAGCCTGGCCGTGATGATCGTCCAGGCCGACGGCGCCCGGTTCATGCTCGACCGTGACCCCGCCCAGGCCCGCACCGCCGTGAAGGTGGTCGCGGACACCGGCCGGGCGGCGCTGGAGGAGATGCGCCGGCTGGTCGGCGTCCTGCGCGACGCCGGCCCGACCGGCGGCGACGAGCTCGCGGTGGCCGCCGACCCCGAGCACCGGCGGCTGGCGCTTGCCGAGTTGCCCGACCTGCTGGCCCGGTTCGGCGACGCCGGGCTGCACATCCGCAGCACGGTCACCGGCGACCAGCCGTCCCTGCCGCCGGGGCTGGAGCTGACCGTCTACCGGGTGGTGCAGGAGGCGCTGACCAACGCCCTCAAACACGCCGGCGTCGGCGCCGTCGTCGAGACTGCCCTCACGTACACCGCCGAGGCCGTCGTGGTCCGGGTGCGCGACGACGGCCGGGGTCGCCCGCTGGTCAGCCCGGCGCCGTCCGGCGGTCACGGTCTGCTCGGGATGCGGGAGCGGGTGACGGTGTACGACGGCAGTCTCACCGCCGGCCCCCGACCGGCCGGGGGTTGGCAGCTCGAAGTCCGGCTACCGCTACCGTCTGACCCGGCGACGGAGGTGATCGCGGCATGACGGTCCGGGTGGTGATCGTGGACGACCAGGCGCTGGTGCGCGCCGGGTTCCGGATGGTGCTGGGCTCCCAGCCCGACCTGGAGGTGGTCGGGGAGGCGATCGACGGCGCGGACGCCCTGCGGGTGCTCGCCCGCACCGAGGCCGACGTGGTGGTGATGGACATCCGGATGCCCACCATGGACGGGGTGGAGGCGACCCGGCGGCTCTGCGCCGACCGACCCGCCGGCGGGCCCCGGGTGCTGGTGCTGACCACCTTCGACACCGAGGCGGACGCGTTCGCCGCACTCCAGGCCGGGGCGAGCGGGTTCCTGCTCAAGAACGTCCCGCCGGAGGAGCTGCTGGCCGCGATCCGGGTGGTGGCCCAGGGCGACTCGGTGGTGGCACCGTCGATCACCCGGCGCCTGCTGGACCGCTTCGCCGGGCAACTCGGTGCCGCCCCGAGCGCCGACCCGCGCCTCACGCAGCTCACCGACCGGGAACGGGAGGTGCTGCTGCTTGTCGCACAGGGCCTGTCCAACGCGGAGATCGCCGCCCGGGTGCACGTTGCCGAGGCGACGGTGAAGACCCACGTCGGTCGGATCCTGGCGAAGCTCCAACTGCGCGACCGGGTTCAGGCGGTGGTCCTGGCGTACGAGAGTGGGCTGGTGACACCCGGCGGATGACGCCGCGTACGACCTGGGTCGTAGCCGGCGGTGGGCGCGGCGCGACCCGGGGCGCACGCAGGTCGAGCACTCCGGTGGAGCTCAACCGACCGGCTCCGGCCATAGCGTCGGAGGGGTCCGATCCGCCACCTGCACCGGGAGCCCCGCATGATCCGCCTGACCCTGCGCTCGTTGCGTGCCGAGGCGCTGCGCATGCTGCTCTCCGCACTGGCCGTCGTGCTCGGTGTCGCGTTCGTCGCCGGCACGATGATCTTCGTCGACGGGATGCGCGACGGCGCGTACGAGCGGGCCGGCACCTTCGACCGACACACCGACCTGGGCGTCTACGCGACCGGCGCGGAGCTGTTGTCCCCGGCTCTGGTCGACCGGGTGCGTGCGGTCGACGGGGTGGTCGCCGCCGACGGCGAGCTGACCAACACCGGCGGGCTCCTCGGCTCTGACGGTCGTCCGGTGCTCGGCTTCACCATGCTCGTGGCAATCCCCACCGAGCAGGCCCTGCGCTCGTACGACGTGGTCGCCGGGCGGCTGCCCGACCGGGCCGGAGAGGTGGTGCTGGACGCGCCGACGGTCGCCGAGGAGGGCTTCCCGCTCGGCTCCGAGGTCCGCGTCGGCGGCAGCGGCGGTGCGGCCCGCGCGTACACCCTGGTGGGGACCGTCGACGTGGCGGGCACCGTCCGCGACGTCGGCGGCCCGTTCGTCGGCCTGGTCGGGCCGGACGCGTTGGCCCTCACCGGCCAGCGAGGCTACGGCCGCATCATGGTGGCGGCCCGCCCGGGTGTCTCCGTCGCGGCGGTGACCGAGCGGGTGCGTGCCGTGGCCGGCGGCGACGCCACCGTGAAGAGTCGCCAGCGGATCCTCGACGAGGCCGTCGAGGAGGCGGTCCGCAACGCGGACCAGTTCCGGATGCTGCTGCTGATCTTCGTGGGGGTCGCCGTGGTGGTGGCCGGCTTCGTGATCGCCAACACCTTCGCGATCGTGCTGGCCCAGCGCACCCGGCGCACCGCGCTGCTGCGCCTGATCGGTGCCACCCGGGGGCAGGTCTTCCGGGCCGCCCTGCTGGAGTCGGCGGTGCTCGGGCTGGTCGCCTCCGCGCTCGGGGTGCTGCTCGGGGTGGGCCTCGCCGGTGGGATGCGGCTGCTGATGTCGCACCTGGACGTGCCGGGCACCAGTGGCCTGAGCGTGACCGGTTCGACGGTGCTGACCGGTCTGCTGCTGGGCACCGCGCTCACCGTGTGCGCCGCCCTGCTCCCGGCCTGGCGGGGCACCCGGATCGCACCGGTGGCCGCGCTTACCGACGCCGCCGTGCAGCCGAGCCGGAGCGCCGGTCGGGTTCGGTTGGCCTTCGGCGCGGTGCTGCTGGCCGTTGGTGTCGCCGCGCTGGCCGGTGCCGCCAGCGCCGGCCAGTTGGTGCTGGTGGCGGCCGGCGGGGTGCTGACCTTCTTCGGGATCGTGCTGTTCGGGCCGGTGCTCGTCCCGGCGCTGGCCCGGGTGTTCGGCTGGCCGGCCCGCCGCGTCCTCGGGGCGACCGGCGCGCTGGCGGTGGCCAACACGGTCCGCAACCCACGGCGGGTCGCCGCGACCGCCACCGCCCTGGTGATCGGGATCGGACTGGTGTCGGCCTTCATGGTCGGCGCGCGCAGCACCAAGGACGGCATCGAACGCAGCGTGGACGCCCAGATCGGGACGGACTTCGTGGTCAGCGGAATCGGCCAGAACCTTCCCGCCGCCCTCACCGGTGAGCTGGCCGCCCGCCCCGAGCTGGGGGTGGTGCACGAGCAGCGCCACACGGTCGTCGCCGGTGTGGAGATCCGGGCGGCCCACCCGGCGCTGGTGAGCCGGACCCTGAGCGAGGTGGTGGCCGGCGACGCCACCCGGGTCGGGCCCGGGCAGGTGCTGGTGCACCGGGAGTTGGCGCAGGCACGCGGCCTGCGGGTCGGCTCCCCGGTGACCGTCGCGGACCGGTCGTTCCAGGTGGCGGCCGTGGTCACCGACGACACGTCCGCCGACGCGCCCGCGGGCCACGTCATCGACATGTCCGACGCGGACTTCGCCGCGCTCTTCGGAGGTCAGCGGGGCTTCCTGGCCGAGATCGACCCCGCCGCCGGAGTGAGCGTCGAGCGGGCCCGGGACGCGATCGAGACGGTGCTGGGCAGCTACCCGACGGTCAACCTGATGGATCAGGGCGCGTACAAGAAGATGCTCACCGGCACGGTGGACATGCTGCTCGCCTTCGTCACCGCGCTGCTCGGCCTGGCCGTGGTGATCGCCCTGGTCGGCGTGGCGAACACGCTGAGCCTGTCGGTGGTCGAGCGGACCAGGGAGAACGCCGTGCTGCGGGCGGTCGGGCTCACCCGGGGACGGATGCGGGCGGTGCTCGCCGTCGAGGCGGTGCTGATGGCGTTGGTCGGCGCGGTGCTCGGCGTCGGGCTGGGCACCGGTGTCAGCGCCTCCGCGATGGCGCTGCTGACCCGCCTCGGCGGTGACTTCCACCTGGTGCTGCCGCTCGGCCAGCTCGGGCTGATCCTCGGCGTCGCGGTGGTGGCCGCCCTGCTGGCCTCGGTCCTGCCGGCCCGCCGGGCGCTGTCCCGCCCGGTCGTCGAGGCGCTCGCCGACCAGTGACCGGTCCCGCTGCCGGCGGGCGCGGCCCTGCCGCCGGTGGGTGCGGCCGGCAGGGAGTGCGGACGGACATCCGCCGGCCGGTCCCGCCGTCTTTCCCGGCGGCGGGACCGGCCAGCGGTGCCGGGTCTACAGGCGCTCGACCATCGGGCCGACGCACCGGTTGCGGGTGTCGAAGACGTAGCGGGCGTGCCGAACCACCAGGTCGTAGTCGAAGCTGTCGTGGTCGGTGACCACCACCACCGCGTCGGCGGCGCGGACCTCCTGCGCGGTGAGCTCGACCACGGTGACGCCATCCGGGATGTGGTGCGCCTCGGCGTACGGCTCGACCGCGTGCACCTCGGCGCCCATGGCCCGCAGCCGGCGGGCCACGTCGACCGCGGGGGAGTCCCGCATGTCGCCGGTGTTCTTCTTGTACGCGAGGCCGAGCAGCAGCAGGCGGGCGCCGCTGACGGCCCGGCCGTCCCGGTTCAGGCCCGCCATGATCCGCTGCGCGACGTGTTCGGGCATCTCGTGGTTGATGTCGTTGGCCAACTCGATGAACCGGAACTGCCGGCCGAGGCGGCGCTTGACCTGCCAGGACAGGTAACACGGGTCGATCGGCAGGCAGTGCCCGCCGACGCCGGGGCCGGGCCGGAACGGCAGGAAGCCGAACGGCTTGGTCTCAGCGGCGTCGATCGCCTGCCAGACGTCGATGTCGAGGTGGTGCGAGAGCATGGTCAGCTCGTTGATCAGCGCGATGTTGACCTGGCGGAACGTGTTCTCGATCAGCTTGGTCAGCTCGGCCACCCGGGTCGAGTCCACCGGCACGGTGCGTTCCACCAGGCGCCTGTAGAACTCGTCCACCCGGGCCAGCGACGCCGCGTCCACGCCGGAGACCACCTTCGGCGTGTTCTCCAACCGCCACGTCGGGTTGCCCGGGTCGATGCGCTCCGGGCTGTAGCCGAGGTGGAAGTCACCGGGGCTGCGCAGCCCGCTGGCCGACTCCAGCAGCGGGCGCAGCAACTCCTCGGTGGTGCCCGGGTATGTCGTCGACTCCAGGATCACCGTGCACCCCGGGCGCACGTACGGGCCGAGGCTGACACCTGCCTGTTCGACGAAGCTGAGGTCGGGGGTGCCGTCGCGCAGCGGGGTCGGCACGGTGATGACGCAGATGTCGAAGCCCTCGGCGTCGGTGTATTCGGTGCTGGGGTTGTACCGGCCGCTGCCCAACGCCCGGCCCAGCCGGTCGGTCGGGATGTCCTCGACGAACGACTCCCCGGAGGCGAGACGCTTCACCCGGTCGGCGTCGACGTCCAGGCCGACCACGTCCAGCCCGGCCTCGACGGCGCGCATGGCCAGCGGCAGCCCGACGTATCCCTGACCGATCACGACCAGCTTTTCAGCTCTCACCCAGGCTCCCGCGGCAGATGGTGGATATGACCTGCGGAGAGCCTAGAGGGGTGTTCGTCGACGCACGTCCGTTTTGGGGATATCGGTGCTGGTGGGACTATCGGCGCTGGGTGAAACCGACGCTCAGTTGCCCGGCGCTCCCTCCGGCTCGGTCGGCGTGCTCTCCGTCGCGCTCGGCGTGGGCGCCGGCGACGGGGTCGTCGCGGGACCCGTCGGGCCGGTGGTCGGCCCCGTCGTCGCCGTCGGCGTCACCACCGGCGCTGTCGGGCTCGTCGTCTGGCTGGGTCGCGTGCTCGGCGTGGCGGAGATCGACGCCGACGGGGAGACGCCGGGCGACGCCGACCGGTCGGGCCGGGTCGGGCCACCGGTGGCGACCTGCTCGTTGCCCGCCGGCAGGTCCAACGGGCCGCTCGGCCCCACCGTCGGCGAGGTGCTCGGCAGCTTCACCGCCGGGTTCTCGCTGGTCTTGTGCGTCGTCGCCAGGGCCACCCCGAGCCCGATCAGCGCGACGAGCACGGCCACCGCCGCGCCGACCAGCGGGCCCCGCCGTCGGTCCCGCCCGGCCTGGGCCCCACCCGCCACCGCCGCACCGGCCGCCGCCTCGGTACGGCCGCCCGGCCCGCCGTCGCGCAACGGAACGGCTGCCGCCAGCGCGGTGGGCGGCTCGCCGCCGGTGACCGCGGTCCGGGCGGCCTCGGCCATGGCGGCGCCACTGCTGAACCGATCCTGCGGGTCCTTGGCCAGGGCCCGGGACACCAGGGCGCGAACCGCCTCGGGAATCTCGTGCGGTAGCTCCGGCGGCTCGTCGTCGAGGTGTCGGACGGCGACCTGGAGCGGGTTGTCGCCGGTGAACGGCGGATTGCCGGTGAGGCAGCAGTAGGTGACCGCGCCCAACGCGTAGATGTCCGTCGCACCGCTGACCGGTCGCCCGGCGGCCTGCTCGGGGGCCATGTAGAGGGCGGTGCCGGGCACCGCGTTGGTGCTGGTGATGCTGGTGATGTCGAGCGAACGCGCCACGCCGAAGTCCACCAGGACGACCGAGCCGTCCTCGAGCACGAGCAGGTTGCTGGGCTTGACGTCGCGGTGCACGATGCCGCCGCGGTGCGCCGCGTTCAGCGCGGAGGCGGCCTGGGCCACGATCGACATCGTCTCGGCCACGTCGAGGCGGCCGGCCGTCTCGATCCGCTTGGACAACGGCTCGCCGGCGACGAACTCCATGACCAGGTAGTCCGCCCGACCTGCGCCGTCGGGCAGGTCCTCCGCACCGCAGTCGAAGACCTGCACGATGCCGGGGTGCCGCAGCGCCGCCATGATCCGGGCCTCGGCCCGGAACCGGGCGATGAAGTCGGGGTCGGAGACCAGTGTCGGCAGCAGCACCTTGACCGCGACCTGCCGGCCGAGGATCAGGTCCACGCCACGCCAGACGTCGCCCATACCGCCGGTAGCGACACGTTCGTCCAGGCGGTACCGACCGCTGAGCACGACCTCCGATGACAACACCGCAATACCGTACCCAGAGTCGCGCGCCCAGGCGTGACACGGGCTGTCGGCCGAACGGGTGCCCGGCGCCGGTATACCTGGCTGACCTGTGTGGACGCTGCGTCTCTGTGACGGTACGACGACGTCCCGTGACGAAAGCCGACATATTTCGATGAGCGGGCGCGCGACGGCGGCCGAAAGGCGAGTCGAGGCCTGGTTTGCACCCTCTGGTCACGGGCAGTGACGGCGACACGCCCGAGCCGTGGGTTGATAATTGTCACTCTTCCGTGACAAGGCGCCAACTTGTCGCGCCGCTGGCCCCGTCCTAGCGTTAGCCCGGCTCGGGCCGCCCCGGCGATCTCGACGGTCGGCGCACCGAGCGGACGACCCAGGCGTTGGCCCACCAGACACCCCGGCCCGACGACCTCGGTCACGGGTGGGTCCGGATTGGCGGAGGGCGGGGCGGGTGCTTGTCGGGCGGACGATTCGTACCGCGTGCTCTGCCGTGCCGCGGCGGACCACGCCGGCACGATCCGTGGGCCGCGGATGACCGGCGAGTTGGCGGAGGCGGTCAGCGCGGCGCAGGCCGGGGACGAGGACGCGTTCCGCCTGCTCTACCGCAGCCTCCAGCCGGGCCTGCTGCGCTATCTGACCGCCCTGGTCGGCGCGGACGCGGAGGACGTCGCATCGGAGACCTGGCTCCAGATCTCCCGCGACCTGCCCAGCTTCACCGGCGGCGAGTTCCGCGCCTGGACCGTCACGATCGCCCGCAACCGGGCGATGGACCACCTGCGCAGGCTGCGCCGCCGGCCGTCGCTGCCGGTGCCGGTGCACGCGCTCGTCGACCTGGCCAGCGAGGCGGACACCGCCGAGGGCGCCAGCGAGACGATCGGCACCGAGACCGCCCTGGCGCTGATCGCCACCCTGCCGCCCCGCGAGGCCGAAGCGGTCCTGCTGAGGGCCGTGATCGGGCTGGACGCGGGGTCCGCGGGCCGGGTGCTGGGCCGCCGGGCCGGTGCCGTCCGGACCGCCGCGCACCGCGGTCTGCGCCGGCTCGCAGCCCTGCTGGAGCGGCAGAACGCCGTCGAGTCGTCCGTCCAGGTCGACGGTGGGTCGCCGCCCCGGGCGGGCAGCGGCCCATCCCTGCGGGCACCGCACGCCGAGCCGGCGGACGGCTGACGTGAGGGGATTCTGGATGAACCCGTTCCGGCGGGTCGACCACGCCGAGACCGAACGGCTGCTCGACGCGGCCCGCGCCGACCTGCACGCCCGGTCGGACCAGGCCGGTCGGGGAGGGGACGCGGCGTCGCCGCAGGCCCGCGTACCCGTGTCGCCCACCCCCTCGGCGGACCCGGTGGCGGGGTTGCTCGCCGCGGCCGCCGGCCCGGCCCGGCCCGGTGAGCTGGCCGGCGAGGAGGCCGCGCTTACCGCCTTCCGGGCCGCGCGGGCCGACCCGGCGCCATCCGTGCCCCACCGGCCGCGCCGCCGCCGCCTCACCACCGGCGCGGTGGCCTGGATCGGCGCGGTGGCGGCCACCGCCACGGCCGGGGCCGCCTTCGCCGCGGTCACCCGGGACCGGGCACCGGACCCGGTCGCACCGGAGCCGTCCCGGACGTCGCCGAGCCCCGACCGGAGCGCGTCCACGTCCGGCGATCCGAGTCGCTCGGCGCCGCACGGCCCACCGTCGCCGAGCCACCCGTCCCCCGGCGCACCGTCTCCAGGCCCACCGTCTCCGGGCACACCGTCGGCCCCGAGCACTCCCGTCGGGAACCTGCACGGCCTGTGCCGCGCCTGGCAGGCCAAGAAGCCCGAGGAGCGGGAGAAGGCGTTGCGGACGCCGGCCTTCGAGAGGCTGGTCGCCGCCGCCGGCGGCCCCGCCGAGGTCGAGGCGTACTGCCAGCGGTTGACGCCCGAGCGCAAGCCGTCCGAGCCGACGAAGCCCCAGCCACCGTCGCCGCCGACGGGCCGCCTCACCCCCCGGTAACCAGCCCCTGCTGACGCGTTTCCGTTCCGCCCTGCACGGGAAATTCGTCTGTTAGACAGAGGTTGGTGGTGCCGTGCACGCCCCCGGCGGGTGTCGGTGGGTGGGGTTACGGTGGCATCGTGTCCCGGAGTCGGCACACGGAGAGGGGATCCCGACCGTTGGTGACGTCACCCGAGTTGGACCGCGGAGCCATCCTGCGCGAGTCCGCAGCCGCAGTCCGGCACCTCGCCCGGATCTGCTTCAAGACCGGCCCACCCACACTCACCGGCGTCGAACTGGAATGGACCGTGCACGACGCCGCCGATCCCGCCCGACCCGTCGACCTGGCGCGGCTCCGGGCGGCGCTGGGGCGGCACAGCCCCACCACGCTGGATGCCACCAGCCCGGCCGAGCCGCTGCGACACGGCGGCATGGTGACCCTCGAGCCGGGTGGCCAGGTGGAGATCTCCACCCCGCCCCGCCCCTCGGTCACCGCGTTGATCCAGGCCACCGAGGCCGACATCGCCCAGGTCACCGACCTGCTGGCCGCCGCCGGGTTGATCCTCGGCCGCAGCGGCATCGACCCACACCGACGGCCCCGCCCGGTGCTGGAAACTCCCCGCTACCGCGCGATGCGCGGCGCCTTCGACAGGCATGGTCCGGCCGGCCGCACGATGATGTACAGCACCGCCGGCCTGCAGGTCTGCCTCGACGCCGGTGAGCCGGACCAGGTCGCGGCACGCTGGGCCGCCGCACACGCCGTCGGGCCGCCGCTGCTCGCGGTGTTCGCGTCGGCCAACCGGCACGCCGGGCGGCGCACCGGATGGGCCTCCGCGCGGATGGCCGCCTGGCTGGCCATCGACCCGGCCCGCACCCGCCCGGCCTGGACGCCCGGCCGCGTCGACGAGGACCCGACCGCCACCTGGATCCGGTACGTGCTGGCCGCGCCCCTGCTCTGCCTGCGTCGGGACGGCACGGACTGGGCCGCGCCACCGGGCGTGACCTTCGCCGACTGGCTCGACGGCGCGTTGCCCCGCCCACCCACCACCGACGACCTCGACTACCACGTCAGCACCCTCTTCCCGCCGGTGCGGCCACGCGGCTACCTGGAGCTGCGCTACCTGGACACCCAGCCCGGCCGGGACTGGCGGCTCCCGCTGGCGGTGCTGAGTGCCCTCTTCACCGATCCGGGCACGGTGCGCGTGGCGCACGCGATCGCCGCGCCGGTGGCGGACCGCTGGTCGGCCGCCGCCCGGCAGGGCCTGGCCGATCCGGCGCTGGCCGCCGCCGCGGCGGCGCTGCTCGACCTGGCGCTGCGCACGCTGCCCCGGCTGGACCTGCCGACGGGTGTCCACGACGAGATCGAGCGCGGAGTACGACGGCGGCTCGCCGCCGCGACGGAAGGACGAGACAGATGAGCGTGCGCACGACGGGGCACACCGACGGTGAGCGGTTGCGCGACCGGATCGCGGGGGAGCTGGCCCGCGCCCGCGCCCGCACCACACTGCTGACCGAGGCGGTCGACGAGGGAGATCTGCTGCGCCAACACTCGCCGCTGATGTCGCCACTGGTCTGGGACCTCGCCCACGTGGGCAACCAGGAGGAGCTCTGGCTGGTCCGCGATGTCGGGGGCCGCGAGCCGGTCCGGTGCGACATCGACGAGCTGTACGACGCGTTCAAGCAGCCGCGCCGGGACCGCCCGGCGCTGCCGCTGCTGCCGCCCGCCGAGGCCCGCGCCTACCTGGCCACCGTCCGGGACAAGGTGTACGACCTGCTCGACTCGGTGGTGTTCACGGAGCGGCCGTTGGTCGCCGACGGGTTCGCCTTCGGCATGCTGGTGCAGCACGAGCAGCAGCACGACGAAACCATGCTCGCCACCCACCAGTTGCGGTCGGGGCCGGCGGTGCTGCACGCCCCGCCGCCGCCCGAGCCGTCCGCCCGGGTCGGTGGGGAGGTGCTGGTGCCGGCCGGCGAGTTCACCATGGGCACCGACACCGACCCGTGGGCGCTGGACAACGAGCGCCCGGCGCACCGCGTCGACCTGCCGGCGTACGTCATCGACGCGGCTCCGGTCACCAACGGCCAGTACGCGGCCTTCATCGCCGACGGTGGCTACACCGATCAGCGCTGGTGGAGCGCGGCCGGCTGGGCCCACCGGGTGCGGGAGCGGCTCAGTGCGCCGATGCACTGGCGTCGGGACGGCGACGACTGGTCGTACCAGCGCTTTGGCCGGTGGAGCCGGGTCCGCGCCGACGAGCCGGTGGTGCACGTGTGCTTCTACGAGGCGCAGGCGTACGCGGCGTGGGCCGGCAAGCGGCTGCCGACCGAGGCGGAGTGGGAGAAGGCGGCCCGGTGGGACCCGGCGAGTGGGCGGTCCCGCCGCTATCCCTGGGGCGATGACGACCCGACCGAGGCGCACGCCAACCTCGGCCAACGTCATCTGCGGCCGGCGGCGGTGGGCGCGTACCCGGCCGGCGCCTCGCCGTTGGGTGTGCACCAGCTCATCGGTGACGTCTGGGAGTGGACCTCGACCACGTTCAACGGGCATCCCGGCTTCACGGCGTTCCCCTACCGCGAATACTCGGAGGTGTTCTTCGGCGACGACTACCGGGTGTTGCGTGGTGGTTCGTTCGGCACCGACCGTTCGGCCTGTCGGGGCACCTTCCGCAACTGGGACTACCCGATCCGGCGGCAGATCTTCAGCGGTTTCCGCTGCGCCCGCGACGTCCGGCCGGACGAGTCGTCCCGGTGATCCACCGCCCGATCGGCGGCCCGGCGGGGGCGGTCCGCTGATGTGTCGTCACCTGGCCTACCTGGGGCCGCCGGTCACCCTGGCCGAGGTGCTGTTCGACCCCGCGCACTCGCTGGTGCGGCAGTCCTGGGCGCCGCGCGACATGCGTGGCGGCGGCACCATCAACGCCGACGGGTTCGGGGTCGGCTGGTATCCGGGCGACGGTGAGCCGGTGCGGTACCGCCGGGCGCAGCCGATCTGGAGCGACCCGACCATCGCGCAGCTCGCGGCGGTGACCCGCACCGGCGCGTTGCTCGCGGCCGTGCGTTCGGCCACCGTCGGGATGGCGGTGCTCGACAACGCCGCCGCGCCGTTCGCCGAGGGGCGGTGGCTGTTCAGCCACAACGGTGTGGTCCGCGGCTGGCCGGACGCGGTGGTGCCGCTCGCCGCCGGGCTGCCGGTGCGTGACCTGCTCACCCTGGACGCCGCCACCGACTCGGCGTTGCTCTGGGCGCTGGTGCGGCATCGGCTGCGCGCCGGCGAGGACGCGGAGACGGCGGTCGGGCGGACGGTGGCCGACGTGGCCGCGGCGGCCCCGGGGTCGCGGCTCAACCTGCTGCTCACCGACGGACGACGGGCGGTCGCCAGCGTGGCCGGGCACGCGTTGTCGGTCCGCGAGTCGCCGGGTGCGGTGCTGCTGGCCTCCGAGCCGCACGACGACGATCCGGGATGGCGGGCGGTGCCGGAGGGGCACCTGGTCGTGGCCA
This sequence comes from Micromonospora sp. NPDC049101, assembly GCF_040648675.1. NCBI lineage: Bacteria > Bacillati > Actinomycetota > Actinomycetes > Micromonosporales > Micromonosporaceae > Micromonospora > Micromonospora sp. NPDC049101. The sequence continues at coordinate 95,064 of NZ_JBEZED010000027.1, forward strand.
CCCCGGGCGAGGTGCGGGTACGTCCGCTGCCGGTCCGGTGAGCGACACCGGTCGGGGCACCACCTGATTTGTTCGAACAGAGAGGCGAATCATGACCGCGGAACCGTTGGAGATCTACCTCGAGGAGCACGACCTGGAGCGCGGCCTGCGCGACGACGTTCGCGCCGGGCTGAGCGCCGAGCCGAAGTGGCTGCCACCGAAGTGGTTCTACGACGCTCGGGGCAGCGAGTTGTTCGAGGAGATCACCCGGTTACCCGAGTACTACCCGACCCGGGCCGAGCGGGCCGTGCTGGCCGAGCGCGCTCCCGCCATCGCGGCGCTGACCGGGGCCAAGACCCTCATCGAGTTGGGTTCCGGCTCGTCGGAGAAGACCCGGCTGCTGCTGGACGCCTTCACCTGGCAGGGCGGCCTGGGCACGTTCGTCCCGCTCGACGTGTCGGTCAGCGCGCTGCGCGGGTCCACCGCCCAGATCGCCGCCGACTATCCGGGCCTGCGGGTCCGGGGCATCGTCGGTGACTTCACCCGGCAACTGGACCGGCTGCCCACCGGTGGCCGTCGGCTGGTGGTGTTCCTCGGCGGCACCATCGGCAACCTGCTGCCCGCCGAGCGGGCCGAGTTCCTGACGGCGATGCGCGGCGCGCTGGAGGTCGGCGACTGGCTGCTGCTCGGCACCGACCTGGTGAAGGACCCGTCGGTGATCGTGCCGGCGTACGACGACGCCGCCGGGGTCACCGCCGAGTTCAACCGCAACGTGTTGCAGGTGATCAATCGGGAGTTGGGCGCGGACTTCGACCCGGGGGCGTTCGTGCACGTGGCCCTCTGGGACCCGACCCACGAGTGGATCGAGATGCGGTTGCGGGCGACCCGGCCGATGCGGGTGCGGGTGTTGGACCTGACCGTGGACTTCGCCGCGGGGGAGGAGCTGCGTACCGAGGTCTCGGCGAAGTTCCGCCCGGAGGGGATCGCCGGGGAGTTGGCCTCGGCCGGCTTCGCCGCGACGGAGTTCTGGACCGACCCGGACGGGCTCTTCGGGGTCACGCTGGCGCGGGCGCGGTGAACGGTGCACCCATCCCGGCGCGGCCCTGCGGTGATCCGATAGGCTGGGTCCGCGAAGGGGAGTAGCCCCCAATGTCGTGGTCGACATACTGGTGCGTTCCGCACCCGGCCACGCGGCCCCGGTTCTCCCGGGGCGGGCGAGACCTTCGACTCAGGCTGTTGCAGCCGGGTCGAGGGCGCCCCTGTCACCTCTTCCCGGCGTGAACGGGAAGGATGTCATGGAGGGATTTTTCGCCGCGCTGGTCATCAGCTTCGGCGTCATCTTCGTCGCCGAGCTGGGGGACAAGTCCCAGTTGATGGCGCTGACCTTCGCCACGCGGTTCAAACCGATCCCGGTGCTGATCGGCATCACGGTCGCCACGGCGGTGGTGCACCTGGCGTCGGTGGCCATCGGCGTGGGTCTCGGGGCGGTGTTGCCGACCGACTGGATCTCCCTGGTGGCCGGCGTGGCGTTCCTCGGCTTCGGTGCGTGGACGCTGCGCGGTGACAAGCTCACCGAGGAAGAGCGGCGCAAGGCGGAGAAGACCAGCAAGACCGCGATCGTGGCGGTGTCGGTGGCGTTCTTCCTGGCGGAACTGGGCGACAAGACCATGCTCGCCACGATCACGTTGGCCACCAAGTACGGCTGGTTCGGCACCTGGCTCGGCTCCACCATCGGCATGGTGGCCGCGGACGCGTTGGCCATCCTGGTCGGGCGGATGCTCGGTCGCCGGCTGCCGGAGAAGGCCATCAAGTACGGCGCCGCGATCCTGTTCGCCATCTCCGGCCTCTGGCTGATCCTGGAGGCGGTCAACGAGCTGACCTGAGTGCCGACTAGCCGGCCCGTGTTCGGGTAACGGCCTCCGGTGGAGCCGGCCGAGCTGTTGCGCCAGGGCGACCAGGTGCTGGTCGCCGTGGTGGAGGTGGCCGGCGCGCTCGTCATCTTCGTGGGGGCGGTCTGGGCGGCGGTGCGGTTCGTGGTCGAAGGGCTGCGGCACCGCACCGCCGCCGTCTTCACGCCGATCCGGCTCTCGCTGGGCCGGTTCCTGACTCTCGGCCTCGAATTCCAGTTGGCCGCCGACGTGCTGCGCACGGCGGTGTCCCCGTCGTTCGACCAGATCGGCCAGTTGGCGGCGATCGCGACGATCCGGACGGCGCTGAACTACTTCCTGGGTCGGGAGATCCGTCAGGAGCAGCGGCAGGTGACCGAGGGGGAGCGTCGGCCGTGACCGGCGTCCTGATCATGGTGGTCACCGCGCTGGCGCTCGTCGTCGGGGTGGTCACCGCGCTGAGCACCGGGGCGCTGCGGACCGCCGTACGGGTGTTGCTGGACCTGCTGACCGCGGCCGGCCTGCTCCGGCTCGTCGGGGAGCCGGGGTGGAACGGTCTGGCCGGCGCCGTGGCGATCATCGCCCTGCGTCAGCTGCTCGGGAAGGCGCTGAGCAGCTCACCGCCGTGGTCCGGGCGACAATCCCCGGCGCCCTGCGCGGGCGACGATCAGCACCTACGGTTGGCGGTGAGAGGCGAAACCGGGGACAGCGGGAGGATGACCACATGAGCCGGCACGACGAACCGAACGAGTACGGCTTCGCCGGCAGCGGCACCGCTCCCGAGCCGCCGTCCGGGGGCAAGCCGGACGAGCAGGACCGTGCCGAGGAGGTGGCGGTGCCGGGCGACGACCTCACCGCACCGGCGGCGGAGGCGTTGGTCGAGGAGACCGAGGAGCCGCCGCCAGCCGAGCGTCGCCGCTGACGCCCGGCCACCGCTCAACGGTCGGCGGGCCGCTGGTAGACGTCGGGCACCCCGTCGCCGTCGGCGTCGAGCTGTTCCCGCTGCGCCACCCGGCGGTACGTGGCGTTGCGGCGCAGGAGCACCGTGGCGGCCAGCCCCGCGGAGAGCACCGACCCGAGCAGGACGGCCACCTTGACCCGGTCGTCGGCCGGGCTGCCGGCGCCGAAGGCCAGGTCGCCGATGAGCAGCGACACGGTGAACCCGACGCCGGCCAGCAGGGCGATCCCGAGCAGGTCCGACCAGGTGATGTCCTCGTCCAGTTCGGCCCGGGTGAACCGGGCCAGCAGGTAGGTCGAGCCGAAGACGCCGATGCCCTTGCCGAGCACGAGTCCGGCGACGACGGCGATGACGATCGGGTCGGTCAGCAGGGCGCCCAGGTCGGTGCCGCGCAGGGTGACGCCGGCCGCGAACAGGGCGAAGATCGGCACCGCGATGCCGGCCGACACCGGTCGCCAGCGGTGCTCCAGGCGCGCGGCGAGCCCGTCCTCGTCCGTCCCCGCACCGGTGCTGCCCGGCCGGCCGCCGGCCGTCCGGTGGCGGGCGAGCACCGGCACCGTGAAGCCGAGCAGGACGCCGGCCACCGTGGCGTGCACACCGGAGGCGTGCACGAGGGCCCAGGCCGCGATTGCGAGCGGGAGCAGCGCCCACCACCAGGTACGGCCGCGTTGCACCAGCACCGCGAAGAGCCCGATCGGCGCCAGCGCCGCGAGCAGCGGCACGGGGTGGAAGTCGGCGGTGTAGAAGACCGCGATGATGGTGATGGCGAACAGGTCGTCGACCACGGCGAGGGTGAGCAGGAAGGCCCGTAGCCCCTGGGGTAGGTGCGAGCTGACCAGCGCGAGCACGGCGAGCGCGAAGGCGATGTCGGTGGCGGTCGGAATGGCCCAGCCGCGCAGCCCCGGCCCGCCCGCGGCCACGACGACCGCCACGTAGATCAGCGCCGGCAGCAGCATCCCGCCGAGCGCGGCCACCACGGGCAGCGCCGCCCGGCGCGGGTCGCGCAGGTCACCGGCGACGAACTCCCGCTTGAGCTCCAGGCCCACCACGAAGAAGAAGACGGCCAGCAGGCCGTCCGCCGCCCAGGTGGCCACGTCCAGGTCGAGGTGCCAGGGCGCGCCGCCGGGCCAGGGCACCCAGTCGCCGACCCGGGTGTACGAGTCGGACCAGGGCGAGTTGGCCCAGACCAGCGCTGTCACGGCACCGAGCAGCAGCAACGCGCCACCGACCGTCTCGGTGCGCAGCACGTCGGCCAGGCGCCGGGCCTCGGGCCAGGACGATCGGGCGAACAGCCGGGCCGTGCGCCGCTGCTCGGACGGTGGCGGAGAGGGGGCGGTCATCTGTGGGGTCACCTCGGGACATCAGGACGGCGGGGATCCACTCGCCGACCAGACTTCCCGGCACACCGCTGCCGACCTTATCCGGGCTCGTGTGCGGTGGCGACCACCGGGGGCCGTCCGGTCGGTCGCCGACTTTTTTCCCCGGGTCGCACCGCAGCCGAATGCACCTTTGTCCGGTTGGTTATGCGGGCGCATGAGTCAGAGTCAGAACCACCTAACTCCGGACATAAGCCGTATGAGCCGCTTTAATGGTTTCACGAGTTTAAGACGACCTTGGGGGTTTTCGTGAAGTTTTTTGGCGTAACCGGACCGACGCGGAGGCGCTCCTGATGGACCTGCTCCGCCAATTGCGCCACGTGCGTCGGCACTGGTGGGTCGTGCTGGTCACGGTCATGGTGGCCCTGGGCGCCTCGGCGTTCCTGACCGTACGGGCACAACCCCGGTACGTCGCCTCGGTGACCTTCTTCGTCACCACCCCCAACTCCGGCGTCAGCGACGCCTACCAGGGTGGGCTCTTCCTCCAACAGCGCGTCAAGTCGTACGCCGATCTGCTCACCAGCGACCGGCTGGCGCAGAGCGTGGTGGCCGACACCCCGGTGGGCCTCACCGCGGACGAGGTGCGGAGCCGGGTGACCACCTCCACCGAGACCGGCACCGTGCTGCTGCGCGCCTCGGTCAACGACACCGACCAGACCCGGGCGTTGCGGGTGACCGAGTCGCTCGCCGCGAAGTTCGTCGACCTGGTGCAGAAGGTCGAGACGACGTCCGAGGGCAAGGCGCCGATCAAGATCGAGGTAGTCAGCGGCCCACGGGTCAGCGCCAGTCCGGTCTCGCCGCAGCCGACCCGCAACCTCACCCTCGGCGGGCTGATCGGCCTGATGCTCGGCGTCGGCCTGGCGATCCTGCGCGGTGTCGCCGACGTCCGGCTGCGGGACTCCGCCGGCCTGCAACGCGCCACCGGCAGTCCGCTGCTCGGCGAGATCCCCTACGAGAGCAGCGCCCGCTCCGAGCCGCTCATCATCGGCGACGCGGCGACCTCGGCCCGCGCCGAGGCGGTGCGCAAGCTGCGGACGAACCTGCGTTTCGTGGACGTCCACGAGCCGGCCCGGGTCATCGCCGTGACCAGCGCGTTGCAGGGCGAGGGCAAGACCACGCTCTCCTGCAACCTGGCCATCGCGCTGGCCGAGGCGGGTTGGCGGGTGCTGCTCGTCGACGCCGACCTGCGCCGCCCGAAGGTCGACGAGTACCTGGGCCTGGACGCCGGGGTCGGCCTGACCGACGTGCTCGTCGGCGACGTGAAGGTCGGCGACGTCGTACAGCGCTGGGGCGACAAGTCGATGCTGGTGCTACCCAGCGGTTCCGCCCCGCCGAACCCGAGCGAGCTGCTCGGGTCCAAGGCGATGTCGGATCTGCTGCTGTCACTGCGGGAGTCGGCGGACATCGTGATCATCGACACCGCTCCGCTGCTCGCGGTGACCGACGGCGTGGTCGTGGCCGTGCAGGCCGACGGTGCGCTGCTGGTGAGCCAGCAGGGCCGTACCTCACGGACCCAGGTGGCCGCGGCGGCCCGCGCGCTGCACGCGGTCTCGGTCCGCCTGCTCGGCTGCGTGCTGAACATGGCCAAGGTGGCCAAGGCCGAGGCGTACCAGTACGAGGCCTACCGCGTGGTCGCCTCGACCCTGCCGGCGTCGGTGCCGGCAGACCGGGTGATGTCCGGCCGGCACAGCGAGGCCACCACCGGGGTCAACGGCGTCGCCGACCACACCCAGGAGCTCACCCGGCTGCCCCGATGAGCGCGGCGAGGGGTCGCAGCGACCGTTCGATCTCCTCGGCGCAGCGTCGGAAGTCGGCGGAGGTGCCGCCGATCGGGTCCCGAAGGTCGTCCGCGTCCGGGGCGGCGGGTTGCAGCCGTCCCCGGGCCTGGGCGACGGCGGCGATCGCCGCCCGCAACGGGTCGCCGGCCGGCTCGGCGGGCGCCTCGGCCGCCGCCGCCAGCCGGCCGAACTGGCGCAGGGTGAACGTCCGGTGCAGGGCGCTCGGCGCCAGCGCGGTGCAGATCGAGCGCTGGCGCCGGGTGGCGGTCAGCACCAGCGTCGCGTCCACCAGGTATTCGGGCCGCAGGCCTCGGGTCCGGAACGCCGCGGCGTCCGCACCACTCTCCGTCGCGACCTCCAGGGCGTACGGATGCATGGACAGCCCGTCGACCGCGTCGGTGCCGGCGCTGGCCACGGTGACCGGCCGGTCGGCCAGCAGGCGGCGGGCCAGATGCTCGGCCATCGGTGATCGGCACAGGTTGGCGTGGCAGACGAACAACACGCGATCAGTCATCGGTGCCCCTCTCGTCGGTGCGGACGCGAGCGGCCACACCGCGAGGACGGTGTGTCAGTGCCGGCGGCCGCGCAGGGAGGGGTTGTCGGCATCGTACGCGGGCCGTCCACCCGGCGGCCGAGGTGCCGCGCCGGCCGTCGCCGATTCGCAGTGGATGGGGGCGCAGCAGTGAAGATCGGCATCCTGTCCTACCACTTCCCGCCCGAGCCCGCGTTCATCCCCGGCAGCCTCGCCGAGGAGTTGGCCGCGCGGGGGCACGAGGTCCGGGTGCTCACCGGGTTTCCGGACTACCCCGGCGGACACGTCTATCCCGGCTGGCGACAGCGTTGGCACCACGAGACGCACAGCGAGCGGCTGACCGTACGGAGGGTGCCCCGCTACCCGGGAGGCGCCACGTCCACCGGCGCCCGGATGGCCAGCTACCTCTCCTTCGCCGGCAGCGCGACGCTTGCCGCGCGCCGCTACCTCAGGGACGTGGACGCGCTGTACGTCTTCCAACTCCCGGCCACGACGTTCGCCGCCGCGGGGGTGCTCCGGCTGCTCGGGCAGGTGCCCACGGTGCTGCACGTCCAGGACGTCTGGAGCCGCGACGGCGTCGACGAGGCGGGCGAGGCGCGCTGGGTGGCGCGGATGGGCAGCGCGATGACCCGGATCTACCGGTCCGCCGCGCGGATCGCGGTCGCCGCGCCGTCGATGCGGGATCTGGTCGTCGCGGCCGGCGCCGAACCGGACCGGGTCCGGCTGGTCCTCAACTGGACCGACGAGCGGATCTTCTATCCGGCGACGCCCGGCGCGGCGGCGCGCCAGTTGGTCCGCCGAGACGGTCGGTGCGTGGTGATGCACGCCGGCACGATCGGCGCACGGCAGGGTCTGGAGACCGCGGTCCGGGCGGCTGCGGCGCTGGACCAGACGATGGACCTGGTGCTGGTCGGCTCGGGCTCGGCCGAGCGCAAGGTCCGGGGGCTCGCCGCCGAGTTGGGCGCGGCCAACGTCCGCTTCGTGGAGCGGCGGTCGCCTGTCGACATGCCCGAGCTGTACGCCGCCGCCGACTATCAGCTGGTCATGCTGCGCGACCTTCCGGAACTGCGCGGCACGGTGCCGGGCAAGCTCCAGGCGGCGCTCTCCTGTGCCGCCCCGGTGATCGCGTCGGCCGGCGGGGACACCGCGGAGCTGGTCGAGCGGGTCCGGGCCGGGCTGTCCTGCCCCCCGGAGGACTGGGCCGCGTTGGCCGACCGGTTCTGGCTGGCCGCCACCATCCCGCCGCCGACACGTACCGAGATGGGTCGCCGGGGGCGCACGGCGTACCTGCGGGAGATGTCGCTGCCCGCCGGGGTGGACCGGATCGAGCGGCTGCTGCACGAGGCGGCAGGCCGGGTCACGGAGCCGGCCGGCGATCTGCGAAGGAAACTCGCTTAAAGGGCGAAGAGCTCAATAACGGTACGAAGTTCCCCAGCGCGTGCTAAGAACGTCAGGGAACCGGCCATCTGTCCGGTTCCGCGAACGGGAGTGTGGTGTGACGGAAAGCGAACGGCCGACCCGGCGACGGAGCCGGTCCCGGCGCCGTCGGCGTGCCCGACTGCGACGTGCGCTCCTCGGTGCCCTGGTCGTCGGCTCGCTACTACTGGCGACCGGCGGGTGGATCGGCTTCCGTGGCTGGCAGGCGCGTGCACACCTGCTCAACGCCGCCGGCCTGGCCCGGGAGCTGAGCGCCCAGGTGGTGGGTGGGGACACCGACCGTGCCCTGCGCACGCTCGCCGCCCTGCAGGAGCAGTCCGGCGCCGCCCGGGCGACGACGGCCGATCCGAGTTGGCGACTCGCTCGGCGCACGCCGGTCGCGGGTGACGATCTCGACGCCGTACGGCGGATCGCCATCGCCATCGACGAACTGGCCCGGGAGGCGTTCCCGACCCTGCTGCGCACCGACCTGACCAGGTTGGTGCCGACCGGCGGTCGGTTGGATCTCGCTCAGCTCACCGCTGTCTCCACCGAGCTGACCGGCGTCAACGAGTCGGTGCAGCGGACGCGCCGAAACCTGGAGGCGGTGCCGACCGACAGGCTGGTCAGCCAGGTCCGGCAGGCCCTGACGGACCTACGCGACGAGATCGACCGACTGGCCAGCCTCACCACGGCCGCCGATCAGGGAGCCCGCCTGCTGCCGCCGCTGCTCGGCGCGAACGGGCCGCGACGATACCTGCTGGTCTCGCAGAACCTCGCCGAGTTGCGCGCCACCGGCGGCATGTTCGGCGCGTACGCGATGATCGAGGCGGAGAACGGCGCGGTGAAGATGGGCAAGCAGGGCAGCAGTGCCTCGCTCGGCCGGTTCACCCCGGCGCTGAAGGTGCCCGCCGAGATCCGGGCACTCTGGACCGACCTGCCCGGCATCTATCCCGCCGATGTCAATCTGTCCCCGCACTTTCCCAGCGCCGCCACGCTGTACCGCGAGATGTTCCGGCGCTCGACCGGCATCACTGTCGACGGTGTGCTCGCCGTCGACCCGGTGGTGCTGTCGTACCTGCTCAAGGCGACAGGCCCGGTGCTGGTGCCCGGTGGGGTTCCGCTGGCCAGCCAGAAGGTCGTGCAGACCCTGCTCAACGACAGCTACCAACGGCTGAACGTCCGGCAGCAGGACGAGTTCTTCGCGGCATCGGCGGCTTCGGTATTCGACGCCTTCTTCAAGAAGAATGTCAACCCACGTGTGTTGTTGTCCGCATTTGACCGTGCTATCACCGAACGGCGGATATTGTTCTGGAGTGCCCGACCTGAGGAACAGCGGACATTCGGTGCGAGCCGGATGGCCGGGACGCTTCCGGAGCAGGACACCGTGCCGACCGTCGGCGTCTTTCTCAACGACGGCAGCGGCGCGAAGCTCGGCTACTACCTGCGGCCGACGGCGAACCTCACGGTCGGCGAATGCCGGCCCGACGGCCGCCGCGAGCTCCGGCTGCGGGTGACCCTGCGCTCGACCGCGCCGAAGTCCGGACTTAGCGAATCCGTCCTCGGGCTTGGTCTGGCTGGCGACCCGTACACCGCTCGCACGTTGGTGTCGATCTTCAGCCCGGCTGGCGGGGCGGTGCTCGAGGCCCGGCTCGACGGGGTCGAGACGGCGCTTGGCAGTGGCACGGAACGCCGCCGCCAGGTGGCGACCGCCAGCGTCGACGTCGGCCCCGGCGCCGAGAAGGTGCTGGAGGTCAGCGTGCTGACGGCCAAGACCGGCGTCGGGCAGGCCGAGCTGTGGCTGACCCCCACCGCCAGCCCATGGACCACCCAAGTTCATTCCGCACCAAGCTGTGACCAGTAGGAGGGAACCAATCATGCGGCTATCCCGCATCATCATGGCGCTCACGGTCGGCCTGGCCGTGGTGGCCGTGCCGACGGCAGCGGGGGCGGCACAGCCGCAGCCGACGCCCAGCGCGACCACCGACCCGCCGCAACCGCCGCCGTACCCGCCAGCCGCAGCGTCACTGACCGTCAACCGGCCGACGATCTTCCTCGGCGAGACGGTCGTGCTGACCGGCACCGGCTTCGGCCCGAACGAGACCGTCGACATCGTGGTGACGGTGGCTCCGCTGGCTGCTCCGGCCGGCGGTCAGGCTCCGGCTCGCCGCAGCGACGGCAGCACCGTGGCGATGGCCGCGGTGGCCTATCAGGCGAGCGCGCCGCTGAACTTCACGGCGACCACCAACGCCCAGGGAAGCTTCAGCAAGAGCTACACCCCCTCGGTGACGGGTCTGCTGACCTTCACCGCCACGGGCCGGGAGTCCGGCCGTACCGCCAGCACCGAGCTGCGGGTGCTGCACAAGAAGCAGCCGCTGCCGGTCACCGGTGACAGCATCGGCACGCCCATGAAGCTCGGCGGCGGCCTGGTCGGCGCCGGAGCGGTCATGCTGCTGCTGACCCTGGCCTGGCGCCGCCGCCAGCGCCTCGGGGGTGCCGCGCACTAATCCGCACACCACCGGGCCCCGCCCGGATCGCACCTGAAGCTGGCGCCCGTCGGAACACTCCGACGGGCGCCAGCGTCTGTCCGGTCCGGCCCCGCGGATGTCCGGGCTTGTGGCCTTCCGGGGGTGGCTTGGTGGTGGGTGTGGTCGGGCGGGGTGAGCCCGGTGGGGGGGTCGGCCGAGGGTGAGCCGTGGTGGGTGTGTGGTCGGCCGAGGGTGAGCCTGGTGGTAGGTGTGGTCGGCTGGGGTGGGCCTGGTTGTGGAGGGTGGCTGACCCGGGGTGGGCCTGGCTTTGGGTGCGCCTGCCGCTGGGGTGGCACGCGCTGGATGCGTCTGGGTTTGGGCGCGCCCGGGCGCAGGATGTCCGACTTTGGGTGTGCCGGCGCTGGGTGAACGGTTTCGGGTGCGCTCGGCTCCGAGCGCGTTGGGCGCCGGGTAGGTCGACGCGGTTCACCGGCCGCGGAGGCGCCCAAATCAGCGCCGCTCGACCAACGCAGGCCGAATGCGAGCCCATCTGCGCCCTTTGTCCGTTCCGTGACCCTCCGGCCGTGGGTGACCCGCCTTGATCGACTCGGGTTTGCGGAAATCGGGGTGTCCTGGCGTGCGGGATACCGCGACTTCCGTGAAGGCGAGTGGATCATGCCCGGTGGGGGCGGTTCGGGGTCGTTGGCGCGGGCGTTGTGGGTGGTTTGTCCGGTGGAGGGTGGTTGTGGGTGGTGACCGGTCGCATCCGTGGGCCGGAATCGTGGCCGGGCCGGGGTCGTTACATACCCTGACGATCGCAGCACGACCTGCCGCCCGCCCGACCCGCAGGGGTTGGGGATGCGGATCCCGCAGGTCGGAATGCCCCCGGCCCGCCGGTCGTTACAGTCCCCACGAACGACCGCAGGCACCGCCCCGACCAGGGTGCCGCGCGATGGGGCCAACCCGGAATGACCCCGGCCCCCGGGTCGTTGCAGTCCCCGCGAACGACCGCCCGGCGACCGCCTCCACGAGGGTGCCGGCAGGTGGGCCGCCCCCGGAATGACCCCGGCCCGCCGGTCGTTACACCTGGACCCCGGCGCCACGAGCCCTCGCTCGCAGGTCGCCGACTCCGACGCCCGCAGCGATCCCCGCCGGCAGGCGCCGAACCCCGAAGACTTTTCCCCCTTGTATGTGTGGCGCCGGACGAGGTGCTCACACCCGCCGTCACCGTTCCCCCTCGGTGGCAGCGGGTGGTCCTACCCCCGAAGGAGCTAACCCCCATGAACACGATCATGCGTAAGAGTGTCCTGTCCGTTGCTGGTCTCGCGTTCGCCGGTGGTGTGTTCGCCGGTCCGATCGCCGCGCACGCCAACCCGGTCGACGCCAAGCCCGTCGCGGCTACTGTGCAGGGCACCGCCCTGAAGCCGCAGGGTGAGCAGTCCCGGATCACCCTCAACGATGAGCAGACCGCGAACGTCAAGGCGATCATCGCGGCGACGAAGAAGGCGGGTCTGCCCGAGCGGGCCGCGGTCATCTCGATCGCGACGAGTCTGCAGGAGTCGAAGTTGGAGAACCTGGGCCACCTGGGCGATATGAACGACCACGACTCGCTGGGCCTGTTCCAGCAGCGCCCGAGCTCGGGTTGGGGTACCCCGGAGCAGATCACCGACCCGGCCTACTCGACGACGGCGTTCCTCAAGGGCCTCAAGCAGGTCGACGGCTGGCAGGACATGCCCCTGACCGAGGCCGCGCAGACCGTGCAGGTCTCCGCCTACCCGGATGCGTACGCCCAGTGGGAGCAGCAGGCCACCGACCTGGTCGGCCAGCACTGGAACAGCTGACCCACCGCACGGCACCACCGCACGAAAGCACCAGCGCACGACCGCACGACCGCACGACCAGCGCCACCGCACGAGAGCGCCACCGCACCAGCACCACCGCCGCTGGCCGGCACTCCGTAACCGGGGTGCCGGCCAGCGGCGTACCCCTGGTGTTGTTGTCAGTTCTTGTGGTGGCGCGTGCGGAGGATGTCGATCAGCGCGCAGATCAGCGCGAGCGCGATGATGCCGGTGGCCAGCATGAGCGACCGTTCGAAGGCGGTGGTCCAGTTGCCGCGGCTGTCGGCCAGCGAGGAGAAGAACAGCGAGCCGACGGCGGCGATGCCGGCGGCGGCGCCGATCCGCTGACCGGTCTGGAGCATGCCCGCGCCACTGCCCGACTGCGCCACCGGCACCTCGGCGAGGGTGATCGTCTGGTTGGGGGCGATCACCAGTCCACTGCCGATGCCGGCGATGAGCAGCGGGCCGGTGGTGACCCAGGGCGCCGGGGCGTCCGGTGCGAGGTGCAGTGCGACCACCGTTGCGGCGAGCCCGACCACGACGGTGAGCAGACCGATGGCGACGAGTGGTCGGCCGATGCGGTTGACGATGCGGCCACCGAGCACGGCGGCGGCAGCCGAGCCGAGGGCGAACGGGGTGATGGCCAGGCCCGCGACGAGCGCGCTGTAGCCGAGGCCCATCTGGAGGAACAGGGTGAAGATGAAGAAGATCGCGGTGAAGCCGCCGAAGTAGACGAGCGCCAGGATCGAGCCCAGGGTGTACGACTGGAGGCTGAACAGCCCGAGGTCGAACAGCGGTTGGTGGTTGCGGGCGTACCGCCGCTCCCAGAGCCCGAAGGCGACGAGCACTGCCAGGCCGGCCGGGATGAGCGCCCATTTCCAGGGGCTGTGCCACTGCTGCTCCTGGACGAGGGGCAGCAGGACCAGGACCACACCCACACCGAGCAGGAGTACGCCGACCGGGTCGAGTCGACGCCAGCCGGGTTGACCCGCGGGACGGCCGGGCAGCAGCCGCCAGCCGAGGATCACCGCGAGGATGCCGACCGGCACGTTGACGAAGAAGACCCAGCGCCACCCGTGTTCCTCGCCGCCGACGGCGATGAGCAGCCCGCCGAGCAGCGGCCCGACGGCGGTGGAGATGCCGATGGTGGCGCCGAGCAGCCCGAACGGGCGGGCCCGTTCCGGCCCTCGGAAGAGTTGCTGGATCAGCCCGATGACCTGCGGGTTGACGATGCCGGCGGCGGCGCCCTGGAGCAGTCGGGCGATGACCAGCCAGGTCGGGGAGGTGGCGAGGCCGGCGAGCGCACTGGTCACGGTGAACAGGGCGATGCCGAAGACGAACGCGTTTCTTCGGCCGCGGGCGTCGCCGAAGCGGCCGGCGGGCACCAGTGCCAGGCCGAAGGTGAGCGCGTACCCGGACAGGATCCACTGCAGGTCGCTCGACGAGGCGCGCAGCGCCCGGTCGATGGACGGCACCGCGACGTTGACGATGCTCACGTCGAGCAATGTCATGAACGCGGCGACAAGTCCGACGCCGACGGCCTGCCAGCGTCGTCGGTTCGCGGCCGCGTCCACCGGCTGCGGCGGGTGCGCCGCACTCATCGTGCCCCCCGTTGACAGTCGATCAGCATTGTTGATCGCTACCCGGGTCACCGGGGGGCGAATCGTCTCGGCTGGTTCCGCGGGTCACGCCATCTGGCGGGCGCAGAACCGGGGACCGAAGTCGAGGCCCGCCATCGGCGAGTCCTCGCGGTGCAGCAGGCCCTTCTCGGTGAGCAGGTGCAGGGGGCTGCCCACCTGTTCCTGGGTCAGCCCGGACTCCTCGGCGATCAGGTCCGGGTACGGCACCTGTCCGCGTGCCTCCAGGGTGGTGACCGCCTGGTATACCCGTTGCTCGGCTTCCGACAGTTGCACCTGCTGCATGGTTCCTCCTTCGTTCGCCATCGAACTCGTTCGTCCGCCATCGTGGCGGTGTCGTCCGCCATCGCGGTGGCGGTTGCGCGGGGTCGGTTACCCCCTCGGTGACCGAAGATGCACACCCGATCGGGCGGTCGCGGCGGCCGGCGGGTCCGACGGTGGTGGAGACTAGGCTGCTTCCGTGATCGTCTGGGATCTCGTCGTCGTCGGCGCCGGCCCCGCCGGGCTCTCCGCGGCCTACACCGCTGCCCGCGCCGGTGTCTCCACACTTGTTGTCGAGCGTGCCGCGCACCCGCGGTACAAGACCTGCGGTGGTGGTCTGATCGGCACCTCGCTGGCGGCCGTCGGTGATCGGATCGAGGTGCCCGCGCACGACCGGGTAGACCGGGTCACGTTCACCCGGGATGGCCGTCGGGAGTTCACCCGGCGCAACGACAGCCCGGTGGTGACGATGGTGCGCCGCGAGGAGTTCGACGACCGGCTGCGTGCGGCGGCGGTCGCCGCCGGCGCGCAGGTGCGGGAGCGGGTCGCCGTCCGCGCGATCGAGCAGGACCCCGAGGGGGTACGCCTGCGGCTGGCCGACGGTACGACGATCGCGGCTCGTGCCGTGATCGGGGCGGACGGCTCGTCGGGGGTGACCGCCCGGCACGTCGGGGTGCGGTACCGGCAGGTGGATCTGGGTCTGGAGTTGGAGATTCCGGTGCCGCCCGCCGAGCAGGAACGGTGGCGGGGTCGGCTGCTGCTGGACTGGGGTGCCATGCCCGGCTCGTACGCCTGGGTCTTTCCCAAGGGTGACCGGTTGACCGTCGGTGTGATCGCCGGGCGGGGCGCGGGGGAGGGGACCCGGGAGTACCTGCGGCAATTCGTCGACCGGTTGGGGCTGACCGGGTTGCCGGCGGAGCACGACTCGGGCCACCTGACCCGGTGCCGCGAGGAGGATTCGCCGTTGCGTAACGGTCGGGTGCTGGTCGTGGGGGATGCGGCGGGGCTGTTGGAGCCGTGGAGCCGGGAGGGCATCAGCTTCGCGTTGCGGTCGGGTGAGTTGGCCGGCGCGGCGGTCGCCGCCGGTGATCTGGCCGGGTACGAGCGGGCGGCCGCCGAGCGTCTACTGCCGGAGATGCGGGCGGGGTTTCGGCTGCTCGACGTGTTCACCCGCCGCCCGGACGTGTTCCACGCCCTGTTGGCGACCCCGCCGGGCTGGCGGATGTTCGTCCAGTTCTGCCAGGGGCGGGCGAGCTTCGACGAGATGCTGGGACGGCGGCCGATCCGGGCGGCCCTCGCGGTGCTGGACCGGTTGTCCCATCCATCGCGCCAGGCCACCACCGCTCACCCAGTATCCTAGGATGCCTTGCGGGGTGTGCGCACGGCTACTGGCGCCGACCGGCGTGGCCGCCGGACAATCACAGCGGAGCAGCAGGAGGCGCTGATGACCGAGCAGCCGTTCACCGATGACGAGTACGCGTTTCTGCGCCACGCGCGGTTCGGGGAGTTGCCGCCCGCCGTCCGTCCCGACGAGCGGGTGGCGCTGACCGAGACCGATCCCGGGCGCGACCGGCCGGAGGAGTCCGAGGACCCGATCCGCTGGAACGTGCAGGGCTGAGAACGCGCAACGGGCCGCGGGTGTCGCCACCCACGGCCCGTGTGTGCTGCGCGAGGATCAGAAGACCGGCACGCCCTCGCGTACCAGCCGCCAGTTCGGCTGGAAGAAGTCGTCCGGGTTGATCGTCCCCTTGGCCTGCGCCCAGTCGATGAGCAGCTGACGGATCTCCTGCTGCGCGTTGTAGACCTGGGTCTTCACGATGCCGGGGAAGTTGCCGCCGCCGCTGCGCCGGTAGTTGTTCACCGCCACCACGAACTGCGCGTTGTCGGCCACCGGCGTGTCGGTGCCGGCCAGCACCAGGCGGGTGATCCGCTGCCCGACCGGCTTGGCGATGTCGATGTCGTAGTCCACGCCGGAGAAGACGTCGTAGTTGTAGTCCGGCACGGCCGGGTCACTGATCTGCTCCGGGTCCACCGGGGCGCCCGGGGCGAGGGTGCGGAAGAACTTCACCGAGTACTCCAGGTACGCGCGCACCTCGGCACCGCTGAGCACGACCGCCTCGAGGGTGTTGTCGTACACGTACAGCCCGGCCACGTCGCGGATCTTCACGTCGCCGGCGGGGAAGACCGCGGTACGGCTGAACGGCGCCGCGATCGACAGCACCGGCAGGTCGGCGTACGCGGTGCCGGCCAGCGCCGCGCCGACCACCTCGGTCTGCACGTGGTTGATGAAGTCCAGGATCGGCGTGTCCTTGTAGCGCGACTCCGCCGCCGACAACTCGACAGTGGACTGCGCGACGACCTGGTTGACGTACGCGATGGTCTTCTGGTGTTGGGTCCGCACGGCCGCGAGGACCTTCGGGTCCTCGACCACCGTGTTGGTGTTGAGCATGGTGGCGGCCTTCGTGGTGATCGCCCAGCGGCCACGCTCCCGGGTGAGGGTGAAGTCCATCCGGGTGAGCCGCTGGCCCCACTTCGACGGCTCGGAGAGCAGCACCTGCGCGCCGGTCCGCTCGTTGGTGACGAATCGCTCGACCACCTCGTTGTGCGCGTGACCGAAGAGGATCGCGTCGATCCCCGGCACCTGCTGGGCGATCAGCGCCACCGGGTTCTCGTTCGGCAACTCCGGACCATAGCTGGAGGTGCCGCTGTCACCGCCGTGCGCGGAGATCAGCACGAGGTCCGCGCCGCGGGCCCGCATGATCGGCACCCACTTCGCGGCGGTCGCGACCATGTCGTCGAAGCGCAGCTTGCCCTCGACGTTGCCCCGGTCCCAGATGGCCACACCGGGGTTGGTCAGCCCCAGGATGCCGACCCGCAGGGTCGGCGCGGCGAGACCGAGGGAGACCTTCTTGATGACGTACGGCTGGAAGGCCGGCTTGCCGGTCTTCGCGTTGACGGCGTTCGCGGCGAGCGCCGGGAAGCCGAGCTGGCGGATCCACAGGTCCAGCAACGGCAGCCCGTAGTTGAACTCGTGGTTGCCCAGCGTCACCGCGTCGTAGTCGATGACGTTCATCGCGCGGGCCATCGGGTGCTTCTCGCCGGTGGCGGTGATCGGCTCCTGCTTGGCGTAGTACGTGGCCAGCGGCGTGCCCTGGATCGTGTCACCGGCGTCGAGAACCAGCGTCGCCTTGCCGCGCCGCTCGCGGCGGATCTGGTTGATCAGAGTGGCCAACTTCGCGACGCCGATGTCGTTGTGCTTGCTGTCGTCGTACTCGGCGTCCCGGTAGTAATCCCAGTTGTGGACGTTGCCGTGCGTGTCCGACGTGCCCAGGAGGGTGAGGTCCCAGGTGCGCGGCCGGGGCCTGCCGGCCGCCTGCGCGGGCGCTGCGGCGATCAGTGGAGCAGTCGCCGCGGCAGCGGCGGCGACGAGCACCTGACGGCGCGACGGGCCGGAGGGAGAGGTCATGACGTGCCTTTCCGTGGGGGTGGACGCGCTTCGTGGGCGCCTCGCGCACCATAGCCAGCGCCGGTCACTCCCGCCACGGCAGCCCCGATCGTTGCAGCGGTTTCCGCAGGCCACGGCGGGGTAGGGCGATCCGGGAGGACATTCGCGGGAAGGCCCCGCTTCCCGCGCGCAGCGAGGAGAGTTTTCAGTGAGCGAGGACCAGCACACCCAGCAGGACCCGACCAGCCAGTACGGCCAGCAGTCCGGTCAGCCCCCACAGCAGCAGTCAGCGCCCGGCTCGACCGGGGAGATGACCCCGAAGCCGGACCACGGGGAGGAGTCGTACCGGGGCAGCGGCAAACTCGACGGCAAGCGGGCGCTGATCACCGGAGGTGACTCCGGGATCGGCCGGGCCATCGCGATCGCGTACGCCCGGGAGGGCGCCGACGTGCTCATCTCGTATCTGAGCGAGGAGGAGGACGCCGACGCCCGGGAGACGATCCGGCTGGTCGAGGCCGCCGGCCGGCGGGGCGTCGCGGTCCGCGGCGACATCACCGACGAGGCGTACTGCCAGGAGTTGGTCGACCGGACCGTGCGGGACCTGGGCGGCATCGACATCCTGGTGAACAACGCGGCGTACCAGATGTCGCAGGACAAGGGGATCCTGGGGATCAGCACCGAGCAGTTCGACCGGGTGTTCAAGACCAACCTGTACGCCATGTTCTGGCTCTGCAAGGCCGCCATCCCGCACCTGCCCGAGGGGTCGGCGATCATCAACACGGCGTCGATCCAGGCGTTCGACCCGTCGCCGCAACTGCTCGACTACGCCACCACCAAGGCGGGGATCGCCAACTTCACCAAGGCCCTCGCCGCCGACCTGGCCGAGCAGGGCATCCGGGTCAACGCGGTCGCCCCCGGCCCGGTCTGGACGCCGCTGATCCCGGCCACCATGCCGGAGGAAAAGGTGAAGCAGTTCGGCACCGACACCCCCGAGGGTCGCCCCGGCCAACCGGCGGAGCTGGCTCCGGCGTACGTCTTCTTCGCCTCGCAGGAGTCCAGCTACGTCACCGGCGAGATCCTGGGAGTCACGGGCGGTCGACCGACCAAGTGATCCGCCGTCGGGGCGGGCGCCGCTCGGCTGCCCGCCCCGACGCGGCTCCTCCGACGCCGGGCTGGGGTCTTCTTGCCTGCTTCGTCGCCGTCAACGCGGCCACGCGGCGAACTGGATTGGTTCGGGGCGTCGTGGTGTGATCTGACGAGCGGCGGTCGCGTCAGCGCGGCCAGGTGGCGAAGCGCTGCCGGACCTGGGCGATGTCGGCGGCGCCGAGGCCGTAACGGCCGAAGCGCTGCTCGGACAGCCGGTCCAGGTAACGGCCGGCGGCCCGCACGTCCGCCGGATCCAGCGCGGGGTCGACCTGCCGTGCCAGCACCAACAGTTCGGTCACGTCGTAGTGCTCCAGCGCCGCCGCCACGTCGATGAAGTCGCGGACCTCCCGCCGGTTGACCAACGCCGCGATCTTGTTGGCCACCAGGTCGCGGACGTCCATCACCGGGCCGAGGTCCATCACCACCGGGCTCTGGTGGCGGTCCAACCGGGCCAGGCTGAGCCGGATCTGCCGCCCGTCCCGGCTCACCACGAAGTCCTTCATGTCCTGGTCGTATCCGTCGAACAGCTCGCCGAGGTCGCTGTCCGGGTCGGCGTCGGTGACGGTGAAGCCGGCGCGTTCCAACGCCATCCGCACCCCGGCGGACGCTGCCGCGGCAGCGCCCTCCACGTCGGCGAAGAGGTCGACGTCCTCCGTCGGGCGGGCGACCAACCCGTGCGCGGCCCAGGCGACCCCACCGCCGAGGACGAACCGGTACGGCCCGGCGGCGGTCAGCGCCACCCGGGCGACCTCCCGGTAGAACTCGTGCAGGTGCGAGCCGATCACGCCGCGCGCAGGCTGCGGTGTCGGCTCTCCCACGCCTGCCGTACGCCCCGGGGCAGGTTGAGCAACCGCCACACCCGGCGCAAAGTCCGCCCGTTGATCAGCGCCCGCAGATCCTCGGCCCGGGTGGTCTCGCGCAGCACGTTCTCGTACATCCAGAGCAGTTGGTCGGGGTCGCCGAGGTCGAAGGTGCGCTCGGCGTTCCACATCAACCGCACGGGCAGTTCCACGACACCCCGGGTCGGGCCGGCCAGCTCGGCGAGCGTGCGCGCCACCACGGCCGGACGACCCGGGCGAGCCAGGAAGGCCACGCCGGTCGGGGTGGGGGAGAGGGCCTGCATGCTGTCAGGGTAACGCCCGCCAATGCCGGTGTCGTTCAGGATGAACCCGGCGCGCGCCGCCAGGCGCACTCACCCAGCTGTACCCGACGCGATTTTTGTCCGGTTTGCGCGTCATGGCGGGCTCGTGCCGTTCGTGATCGACTCGGGTTTGCGGAGTTCGGGGTGTCCGGGGTGCGGGATACCGCGACTTTCATGAAGGCGAGTGGATCATGCCTGGCGGGGGCGGTTCGGGGTCGTGGGTGCGGGGTGGTGTGGGTGGTTTGTCCGGTGGGGGGTGGTTGTGGGTTGTGACCGGTCGCATCCGTGGGCCGGAATCGTGGCCGGGCCGGGGTCGTTACATACCCTGACGATCGCAGCACGACCTGCCGCCCGCCCGGCCCGCAGGGGTTGGGGATGCGGTTCCCGCAGGTCGGAATGCCCCCGGCCCGCCGGTCGTTACAGTCCCCACGAACGACCGCAGGCACCGCCCCGACGAGGGTGCCGCGCGAGGGGCCAACCCGGAATGACCCCGGCCCCCCGGTCGTTACACCTGGACCCCGGCGCCACGAGCCCCCCGCTCGCAGGTCGCCGACGTCGAAGACTTTTCCCCCTTGTATGTGCAGCGCCGGACGAGGTGCTCACACCCGCTCACCGTTGCCTCGATCGGTGCGGCCGGGTGTTCTACCCCCGAAGGAGCTAACCCCCATGAACACGATCATGCGTAAGAGTGTGCTGTCCGTTGCTGGTCTCGC
>NZ_JBEZED010000028.1:0-106240 GCF_040648675.1 Micromonospora sp. NPDC049101
CCGGTTACATTCCGAACCCGGAAGCTAAGCCCTCCAGCGCCGATGGTACTGCACTCGTGAGGGTGTGGGAGAGTAGGACGCCGCCGGACAATCTTTCAGATAGGGCCACCCTGATACGGGGTGGCCCTATCTGCATATCCACATCCTGATGCACCCCTGCCGGAGCCCTCCGGGGTCCCGAGCCGTTCTACCCGGTGCGCCCCGGACGGCCCTGCCAGGGCCCCGGACCACGGCACGATCCCCGGTTACGGCACGATCCCCGACCACGGCGCGTTTCCCGGTCACGGCCCGATCCCGACCACTTGATCGACTCGACTTTCTTGAAATCGCGGTATCCGCGAGCGCGGGACAACCCGATATCAGTGAACCCGAGTCGATCGGGGGCATCCGGGACCGCGGGACAGCCCGATATCAGTGAACTCGGGTCGATCGCGGGTGGGCGGGGCATCCGCGAGCGCGGACAGGCTCGGTGTCGGCGGGCCCGAGGCGATGGGCCGAGGGCTGGACCGGTTCGACCTTGGACCGGGGCTCGACCTGGGGACCGGCGAGCCGTGTGGGGTCAGTCGCGGGTCTGCATGTCCTTGCGGAGGTCGCGGAGCAGGCTGCCGGCGTCGGTGACCGACCGCCCGGGGAACATCGCCATCACAACGCTGCCGTGGTCGGCCCATCCGCACACCGCGAAGTCGCCGCCCTCGCCGCTGGTGCTGCCGCACCTCATCACGCCGCCCAGGTCGCCCGCGGGCACCTCGCGCAGCCCGTTCACCGCACCGGTCTCGTCGGACATGAGGCGGAACAGGCTTTCCAGATCGCGTTCCGGCTGCCAGAGCAGCGTGGTGCCGCCGAAGATGAGCACCGAGCGCTTGTCGTCGGCCGGGTCGCGGTAGACCGTGCCGAAGCTCCGGTCCAACTCGATGTCCGCCGCCAGGCCGCTGCGCAGGTAGTCGGCGGTGCTCTTCGCCCGTTCGCTGTCATCCCGGGTCAGGCCGGCCACCTGCGGGGGTGAGGTGAGCTCGGTGTCCTTCTGCTGTGCCACCCGCCAGCCTGCGGCGCCCAGCACACCGGCACCCGCGAGGCCGACCACCAGCGCGACCGTCCAACCGATCTTGCGCCGTCTCGACCAGCCGCCGCTGCGCTCGTCGGGGTCGCCGCCGGAATCCCGGGTGCTGAGGTGGATCGGCTCTTCGGTCAGCTCGACCGGCTCGCGACCGCCGTCGAGCGACCGCTCGGTGAGATGTGCGTCGGACATAGCCGACACCGTACGCGAACCACAGGTGGCGCACGTCAGGTCCGCGGAAGCCCTCCGTAGACTTGTCAGGTGACCGAGAGACTGGATGCCCAACGCCCCGACGCCCCGACCCTTGCCGGCCAGTACCAGCCCGGTGAGGTAGAGCAGCGACGGTACGAGCAGTGGGTAGCCGCCGGCCACTTCCGGGCCTCCGCCGACAGCGACAAGCCCCCCTTCACCATCGTCATCCCACCGCCGAACGTGACCGGCTCGCTGCACATGGGCCACGCGTTCGAGCACACCCTGATGGACGCGTTGACCCGGCGTAAGCGGATGCAGGGGTTCGAGGCGCTGTGGCTGCCCGGCATGGACCATGCCGGCATCGCCACCCAGAACCTGGTGGAGCGTCAGCTCGCCGCCGAGGGGCTGTCCCGCCACGACCTCGGCCGGGAGAAGTTCGTCGAGCGGGTCTGGCAGTGGAAGGCCGAGTCCGGTGGGGCGATCCTGGGGCAGATGCGGCGCCTCGGTGACTCCGTCGACTGGGACCGTGAGCGCTTCACGATGGACGAGGGGCTGACCCGTGCCGTCCAGACGATCTTCAAGAAGCTCTTCGACGAGGGCCTCATCTACCGGGCCAACCGGATCATCAACTGGTGCCCGCGCTGCCTGACCGCGCTCTCCGACATCGAGGTCGAGCACACCGACGACGACGGTGAGCTGATCTCGATCCGCTACAGCGACGAGGTCGTGGTGGCCACCACCCGGGCCGAGACGATGCTGGGCGACACCGCCGTGGCGGTGCACCCGGACGACGAGCGGTACCAGCACCTGATCGGCACCGAGGTCGAGCTGCCGCTGACCGGCCGCCGCATCCCGATCGTCGCCGACGCGCACGTCGACCCGTCGTTCGGCACCGGCATGGTCAAGGTGACCCCGGCGCACGACCCCAACGACTTCGAGATCGGCCAGCGGCACGACCTGCCCGCGCTCACCGTGATGGACGAGCGTGGGGTGATCACCGTGCCCGGCCCGTTCGAGGGGCTGGACCGGTTCGAGGCGCGGCCCGCGATCGTGGCCGCGCTGCGCGAGCAGGGCCGGATCGTCGCGGAGAAGCGGCCGTACGTGCACGCGGTCGGGCACTGCTCGCGGTGCAAGACGACAGTCGAGCCGCGGTTGTCGTTGCAGTGGTTCGTCAACACCGCCCCGCTGGCCCAGGCCGCCGGTGACGCGGTGCGTGACGGTCGGGTCCGCATCGAGCCGGCCGAGCTGGCCAAGCGCTACTTCGCCTGGGTCGACAACATGCACGACTGGTGCATCTCCCGCCAGCTGTGGTGGGGGCACCGGATCCCGGTCTGGTACGGCCCGCAGGGCGAGATCGTCTGCGTCGGCCCGGACGAGCAGCCGCCGACCGGCGACGGTTGGCGGCAGGACGAGGATGTGCTGGACACCTGGTTCTCCAGCGCGCTCTGGCCGTTCTCCACCCTCGGCTGGCCGGAGCAGACCCCGGACCTGGCCAAGTTCTATCCGACGAGTGTCCTGGTCACCGGCTACGACATCCTGTTCTTCTGGGTCGCCCGGATGATGATGTTCGGCCTGTACGCGATGGACGGCAAGCAGCCGTTCGACGTGGTGGCCCTGCACGGCATGGTCCGGGACGAGCACGGCAAGAAGATGTCCAAGTCGTTCGGCAACGTGGTCGACCCGTTGGACTGGATCGACCGGTTCGGTGCCGACGCCACCCGGTTCACCCTGGCCCGTGGCGCCAACCCCGGGCAGGACGTGCCGGTCAGCGAGGAGTGGTGCCAGGGCTCGCGCAACTTCTGCAACAAGCTCTGGAACGCCACCCGCTTCGCCCTGATGAACGGTGCGCACACCACGGGTGACCTGCCGCCCGCCGAGCAGCTCTCCACCGTCGACCGGTGGATCCTGTCCCGGCTGGCGCACGTCACCGCCGAGGTCGACGAGCAGTTCGAGGCGTACGAGTTCGCCAAGGTGTGTGATCTGCTCTACCACTTCGCCTGGGACGACGTGTGCGACTGGTACGTGGAGCTGAGCAAGCCGGTGCTCGCCGAGGGCGGTGCGCGGGCCGAGGCCAGCCGTCGGGTGCTCGGGCATGTGCTGGACCAGCTGCTGCGGCTGCTGCACCCGGTCATCCCGTTCGTCACCGAGGAGCTGTGGCTCGCGCTGACCGGCGGCGAGACGGTGCAGACCGCCGGGTGGCCGGTGGCCGACCGGTCGCGTGTCGACGACGCCGCCGAGGCCGAGCTGGCCGGTGTGCAGCGCGTGGTCACCGAGATCCGGCGGTTCCGTTCCGATCAGGGGCTGCGCCCCACCCAGCGGGTGGCCGCCCGGTTGGACGGGCTCGCCGGGGCGGGCATCGACGCCCACGAGCCGCTGATCCGCTCCCTGGTCCGGCTCGATCCGGCCGGTGACGATTTCCAGGCCAGCGCCACGCTGGCCATGCCCGGTGCGGTCGGTGTCGCGTTGGACACCCGGGGGTCGATCGATGTGGCCGCCGAGCGGGCCCGGCTGGCGAAGGACCGCGCCGCCGCCGAGAAGGAGGTCGCGCAGGCCCGGGCGAAGCTCGACAACCCTGCCTTCATCGGCAAGGCCCCCGAGCCGGTGGTCGCGAAGATCCGCGACCGGCTCGCCACCGCCGAGGCCGACCTGGTCCGGATCGACGCTGCTCTGGAGACACTGTCCTCGTGACCGACCGTACCGAATTCGCCGCCGTCGAGGCCGAGCTGAACGCCCGTGGCTTCACCCGCATGGTCTTCGAGCTGGACCGGATCGAGTCGCTGCTCGACCTGCTCGGCAGCCCGCAGCGGGCGTATCCCGCGATCCACCTGACCGGCACCAACGGCAAGACCTCCACCGCCCGGATGATCGACTCGTTGCTGCGGGCGCACGGGCTGCACACCGGCCGCTACACCAGCCCGCACCTGGAGACCGTCCGGGAGCGGATCAGCCTGGACGGGGAGCCGGTCAGCGAGGAGCGGTTCGCGGCGGTCTACCGGGAGATCAAACCGCTGGCCGAGCTGGTGGACGCGCGGTCGGACGAGCAGCTGACGTACTTCGACATGACGACGGCGTTGGCGTTCGCCACGTTCGCCGACGCGCCTGTCGACATCGCGGTGGTCGAGGTGGGCCTCGGCGGTGCCGAGGACGCCACGAACGTCATCCAGGCCGGGGTCTGTGTGATCACCCCGATCGGGCTGGACCACACCGAGTGGCTGGGTGACACGCTTCAGGACATCGCGCTGGCCAAGGCCGGCATCATCCATCCGGGCGCCACGGTGATCGCCGCCGCCCAGGAGGAGGAGGCCGCGGGTCCCCTCCTCGACCGCTGCGCCGAGGTCGGCGCCACCATCGCCCGGGAGGGCGCCGAGTTCGGCGTACTGGGTCGGGCTGTCGCGGTCGGCGGCCAGGTGCTGAGCCTGCAGGGCCTGGGCGGCGTCTACGACGACGTGTTCATTCCCCTGCACGGTGCCCACCAGGCGCAGAACGCGGCGGTGGCGCTCGCCGCCGTGGAGGCGTTCCTGGGTGCCGGGGCGCGACGCCAGCTGGACATCGAGGCGGTCCGGGAGGGCTTCGCCTCGGCCAGCTCGCCGGGTCGGTTGGAGCGGGTCCGTAACGCCCCGACCATCCTGCTGGACGGGGCGCACAACCCGCACGGCATGAAGGCCACCGTCACCGCACTCCAGGAGGAGTTCGCGTTCAGCAAGCTGGTGGCCGTGATCGGCGTACTCGCGGACAAGGACGCCGAAGGCCTGCTTGAGCTGCTGGAGCCGGTGGTCGACCAGGTGGTGGTCACCCGCAACAGCTCGCCACGGGCGATGCCGACGGAGGAGCTTGCCGAGCTGGCCGCCGAGATCTTCGGCGAGGAGCGGGTGGAATCGGCCGAGGATATGCCGGACGCGATCGAGCTGGCCGTCGCGCTGGCCGAGGAGGACGTTCCCGGTGAGCTCAGTGGGGTCGGCGTGCTGGTCACGGGGTCAGTGGTGACGGTCGCCGACGCACGCCGGCTGCTGAAGCGATGACCAGCCCAGAGCGGGAGCCGCACACCCCGACCGGCCCGCCGGTCGAGCGGCCGGCGGGGGAGGACCCCACGGCCGGGCAGCCCCGACGCTCCGGGTTGCGCAACCCGGAGCGGGCGGTCCGCGGCCTGGGCGCTGGCACGCTCGGCCTGGAGGCGCTGGTGCTGCTGCTGGCGATCCAGCCGATCCGGGTGGTCGGCGGTGACCTGAGTGGTGCCGCCATCGGTGCCGTGGTGGCGCTGGCGGTGGCCGCTGTCGTGGTCGCCGGCATGATGCGCCGCCCGTGGGCGTGGCACGCCGGCACGGTGCTGCAGGGTCTGCTGATGCTGGGCGGCCTGCTGCACTGGTCACTGCTCGCCCTGGGCATCATCTTCGCCCTGGTGTGGGCGTACGCGCTGCACGTCCGTCGGGTCATCCTCGGCTGACGCGGACCGGGCGGCGGCCCCCGGGACACCGGCCGGGTCAGGCCTCGGCGCGTTCGCGCCACTGGGTCAGCGCGATGCCGTGGCCGTCCGGGTCGCGGAAGGCCGCCGCCCACACCTCCAGCTTCGAGCCCCGGTTGACCACCCGGGGCGCGTACGTGAATCGGACGCCCGACCCGCGGAGCCGTTCGTACGCCGCTTCGATGTCGTTGACCTCGAGGTTGACGTGCACCAGCCGACGACTGATGGGCGCCGCCCCGGTCACCTCGCGCAGCACGAGCCGGGTCGTGCCGGAGGCGAGCACGGCGTTGCCGGCGCCCTGGTCGACCTCGGTGAAGCCGAGCACGTCGCGGTAGAAGTCGAGTGACCGGGACAGGTCGGTCACCAGCAGGGTGAGGCCCACACCGCTGATCGGCGCGGCCGGGTCCGCGGCCGTGTCCCCGGCGAACCCGAAGATCGCCTCGTCCAGTTCCGCGTCGGTGACTGTCGCGCGTGCCGCCCCGGCCGTGGAGGGATCGTCCAGCGGAAGATCGAGTGGGTCCAGCGGGTCGGTCGTGCCCGGACCGGACCGCTGCGCGGGCGGCGGGTCGGCGATCCGGTCGGCGGCCGGCAGGTCACTCCGGTCGGTCTCCGGCGGGTCGAACCGGTCGGCGGTCGGCACGTTGCTCCGGTCGGCGGCCGGCACGTTGCCCCGGTCGGCCGCCGGTGGGTCGAACCGGTCGGCGGCGGGCTCGTCGAACTGCTCCTCGGCGGGCGGGCGCGGTGCCGGGGTGGCCCGCCGGGGCAGCCCGCCACCGGCCTGCTGGTCGACGAGGACGCCCTCCAACACCACGCGGCCGCCCGGGCTCTGGTGCATCACCACGGGCTCGCGGTCCTCGGGACGGACGCCCGGGTCGTCGCGCAGCGGGTCGGGGCGCAGCGGATCGGGGCGTGCGGGATCGGAGCCGAGCGGGTCGTGGAACCGGTCACCGAGCGGGTCGCCGAAGTCGTCCCGGAAGTCGTCGTCCGGCGCACGGTCGGCCCACGGCGGGGCATCCTGCTGGATCAGCACCTCGTCCACGGCGTCGACGTCGGCGAACTCCGGCGGAAGGTCGGCGACGGCGGCGGCGGTCTCGGCGTGGGTCGGCACCTCGTCCCAGAGGACCTTGACGTGCCGCTGGTCGTCCAACGCGACCCGGATCGGCAGGGCCTGGCCCAGCGACGGCCACTTGGAGACCGGCACCCTCGGCTCGATGATCTTCTTGGATCGGGGTGGCAGACCGGGCGCGTCGAGCACCAGTTGCAGTTCGCAGCGGCCGAACGCGTACTGGGTGGGTGGTTCGGAGGCGCTGTGCACGTGCCCGACGCCGACCACCCAGGTGCGCCCGCCACCGCGTACGGTCGCGAGCGCGATCGCCAGCACCAGCAGGGCGACCCCGAGAGCCACGATGGCCCAACTGGTCATGCCCAGCCCGAAGAGGACGACGAAGGTGGCCACGGTGCCCAGCACCGTGCCGATCAGCTTGCGTACCGGCGCGATGGGCCGGTTTCCGCCATTCGCCACAGTGGACCTCCCGGGGTCAGGGTCAGGCTAGGCCGGATCGGCCGCCGGGGGAAAGACCGGCCGCCGCGCCGGCGCCGGGACCGGGTCGCTACGCTGACCGTACCGATTCCCCGCGTTCAGCGTGCACAGGAGGAACCCAGCGTGTCCAGCAACAGCCCGGATGAGCGCAGCCTCGTTCTGATCAAGCCCGACGCGGTCCGCCGTGGCCTGGTCGGCGAGGTTCTCTCCCGCTTCGAACGCAAGGGGCTGCGGATCGACGCGATGGTGCACCGGACGATGGACGCCGCGCTCGCCGACCAGCACTACGCCGAGCACGTCGAGAAGGCGTTCTACCCGCCGCTGAAGGACTTCATGACCAGCGGTCCGCTGGTCGCGCTGGTGCTCTCCGGAGACCAGGTCATCGACGTGGTGCGAGGGCTGGTCGGCGCCACCGACGGGCGCAAGGCCGCCGCCGGCACCATCCGGGGCGACCTGTCGCTGTCCAACCGGGAAAACCTGGTGCACGCCTCCGACTCGACCGACAGCGCCAAGCGCGAGATCGCGCTCTGGTTCCCCGAACTGGGCTGACCCGGCCGCGGCCGCCCGACGGCGTCGGGGCTCAGTCGACCGGCGGCAGTTTCGTCGGGTTTCCGACCAGGTAGATCCCGGTGATCCGGCCGTCGGCCGCGGCGATGGTCAGCGTGTACCGACTGCCGTCCGCACGGGTGACCACCCTGGCGGGTTCCCCGTTCAGTTCGACCGTCCGCACGGTGATGGGGCGGCGGCCGGGGCCGTAGATCCCGGCGTAGAACCGGGCGATCCGGTCCGCGCCGCTGACCGGGTTGCGGGCGGCACGGACCCGACCACCGCCGTCGTTCCAGGCCGTGGCGTCCGCCGCGACCAGGCCGGTGAGCGTCGCCAGGTCACCGTCGCGGGCGGCGGCGAGGAACGCGTCCAGCAACCGTTCCCGTTCGGCCCGACTGGCGGTGAAGCGACGCTGCTCCTGATGGACCCGGGTGCTCGCCCGGTGGTGTAGTTGCCGACAGTCCTCGACGGACCGGTCCAGGATTTCGGCGATCTCGGTGTACGGCAGGTCGAAGGCGGTACGCAGGACGTACACCGCCCGCTCCGGCGGGGTCAGCCGCTCCAGGACGTGCAGCAACGCGATGGAGAGCGAGTCGCGCAGCTCCGCGCGGTCCAACGGTCCGAACGGCGAGGGCGCGGTCGGCACCGGCTCGGGCAGCCAGGTGCCGACGTACGTCTCGCGGGCCGCCTGTCGGGCCCGCAACCGGTCCAGGGCCAGGCGGGTGACCACCCGGGACAGGTACCGGCGCGGTTCCGCCACCGCCGACCGGTCCACGCCGAGCCAGCGCAGGTACGCCTCCTGGAGCACGTCCTCCGCGTCGTGCCGGCTGCCGAGCAGGCGGTACGCGAGCCCGAGCAGCATCGACCGGTGCGCCTGGAGCGCACCGGCCGCGTCTGCTGCCTCGGTCGTCACACCTGGGCCGGGGGCTCCGTGTGCGTCGTCACGGCGATCCGATTCCACACGTTGATTGTGGCAATCGCGAGGACCAGATCGGCCAGTTCCTTCTCCGGCCAGACCTTCGCGGCGGCGTCCCACACCTCGTCCGACACTCCGTGCTCGCCGAGGCGGGTCACCGCGTCGGTGAGCGCCAGCGCGGTCCGCTCCCGCTCGTCGAAGAACGACAGCGCCTCCCGCCAGGCGGACACCGCGAACAGCCGCCGGCTCGACTCGCCGGCGGCGAGGGCGTCGCGGGTGTGCATGTCCACGCAGAACGCACAGCCGTTCAGGATCGACGCCCGCAGCTTGACCAGTTCCAGCACGGTGTGGTCGACGTTCGCCTGGACGTACTTCTCCAGCCCCGACACGGCCTGGTATCCCTGCGGTGCGACCTCGAAGAGCCTCATTCGTTGCATGACCAACTCCCTGTTCGATCCGACACCGTCACGACGGTGGGGCCGAGGCGTGTCGTGACAACCGCGGCGGTGACTCCGGTCACGCCGTCCGGCTGGTCGGCGAGCCCGCAACCGGGCCCCGCCCCCTGACCCGCTCGCGCTGATCGTGAGGTTGACGGGCGGACCGGTGATCCACTCGCCCGCCAACCTCATGATCGACGGGGCGGCGTCGGGTGGCCCGAGCAGGCCGAACGGCTCCCCGTTGCCAACCGTCAGGTTGACGCCGCGGACTGTCCGAACCTTCCGACGCCGGGGTCGCCCGCGGATGCGGTACGTGCGGCTTACCCCGACCGCGACCGGCAGGCTAGGAGTGATCGGGACGGCTGGGAAACGGATTCGGATCGAGCCGAATGCTCACGCCGAGGCGCTCGCCGGCTCGTCGCCGATGAGCTGCACCAGTGCCACGCCGGCCGGTTCCAGGCCGTACAGCACCCGCCGGCCCACCCGGCGGCGGTGCACCACACCGGCGGTGAGCAGCGCGGAGAGCTGCTCCGAGACGGTGCTCGGGGCGAGCCCCAGGGTGGCCGCGAGGCCGGCGGTGGTCGCCGGCCGGGTCAGTGCCCGCAGCACCTGGGCGCGACCTCGGCCGACCAGCACCGCCAGCCGGTCCGTGACCGGTGGTGTCGTCCCGGGCGCCGAGGTGGGCCCACCCTCGGCGAGCACCACCGCCCCGCGCGCCTGGTAGGAGACGGCGATGATCTCCGGATGGTCGGTGGCGCAGATGAGTGCTCCCTGCGAGAAGACCAGCGGAAGGAGCAGCAGCCGCTGGTTCACCGCCGTGATCTGCTGCTCCGACGGCTTCACCAGCGTCAGCACCGGCTTTTCCCAGCGCACCCGCTCGTGCAGGTCGGCCAGCAGCGCGTCCGGGCCGTCCGCGGCGAGCGCCCGCGCCCGGTGCAGCACCTCCTCGTCCAGCGCCGCCCGCATCGCCGACCACCAGGGCGCGATGGCCGCCTCCCAGTACGCCTCAATCCCGTCGGCGAGCCGGTCCAGGGCGGCCTGCCGGTCCGTGACGAACGGGCTCAACCAGCCGGGCAGGTCGTCGGGGTGGTGGTAGCGGGGGATCTGCTCGGCGATCACCTCGGCCGGCGTCGCGCGCAGCTCGGCGAGCTGTTCGGCCAGGGTGGGCGCGGCCGACGTGGGGATCGGGCTGAGGAAGTCCGGTGCGGGTAGGCCGATGGTCAGCAGCTTGGCCGGCGCGGTCGCCGGCACCTCGGCGAGCACCCGCCGTGCGTGCCGCGCCCAGGCGGTGTACGGCCAGGGTGCCGCTTCCGGATGGCGCTGCAGCACGAACAGGCTGGTCAGCACCTCCCAGAGCGGGCTGATGGCGATCCGGGTGCGGGCCAGTGTGGGCTCGTCCAACTCGATCCGGATCACCCGGCCAGCCTAGGGTGCCGGCGTAGGCGCTCACTCGGCGGCGGCGCGGTGGGCGGGTCGAGTATCGTTGGGCACCGTAAGGCGATGACCCGGCCATCACCGGTGAGCCTCCGGAAGAACGGCCGGGTGACCGGCCCAGTAGAACCGGACGGGTGCGGCCCGTCACAGCCGACAATGAGCGGGCGGTCGATCCTGACCGCCAAGCGGGGTGGTACCGCGGGCCACCCGGGGGGCGTCGTCGACGCGTACCCCGGAAGGTTCGTCCTCGCAGACCCACGTTGCGTGAGCTGCATGAGGAGAGCGACCCCCGATGGCCTATCCGTTGCACGACCCGACCGCCGCCGGTGTCCCGGCGAGCCCGGACCTGCCCGCGGTCGAGCGCCGGGTGCTGGAGCACTGGACGGCCGACAAGACCTTCGAGGCCAGCGTCGAGGCCCGTCCCGCCGGCACGGACGGTAAGAACGAGTACGTCTTCTACGACGGTCCGCCGTTCGCCAACGGTCTGCCGCACTACGGTCACCTGTTCACCGGGTACGTCAAGGACGTGGTGCCGCGCTACCAGACCATGCGCGGGCGGCACGTCGAGCGGCGCTTCGGCTGGGACTGCCACGGCCTGCCCGCCGAGGTGGTGGCCGAGAAGCAGCTCGGCATCACCAGCAAGGCGGAGATCATCGACCTGGGCGTGGCCCGGTTCAACGAGGCCTGCCGCACCTCGGTGCTGGAGTTCACCCAGGACTGGGAGCGCTACATCAACCGGCAGGCCCGCTGGGTCGACTTCACCAACGACTACAAGACCCTCGACCTGGACTACATGGAAAGCGTCATGTGGGCCTTCAAGACCCTGCACGACAAGGGTCTGATCTACGAGGGCTTCCGGGTGCTGGCGTACTGCTGGCGCTGCGAGACGCCGCTGTCGAACACCGAGACCCGGATGGACGACGTCTACCGGGACCGGCACGACCCGACCCTGACTGTGTGGTTCGGGCTGACCGCCGACGAGTCCGCCCCCGAGCTGGTGCGCGGGCCGGTCAGGCTGGGCGTCTGGACCACCACGCCGTGGACCCTGCCGTCCAACCTGGCGCTCGCCGTCGGCCCGGACATCGAGTACGCGGTGCTGGAACGCGACGGGGAGCGGTTCGTGGTCGGCGCGGCGCGGCTGGCCGCGTACGCCAAGGAGCTGGACGGCTTCGAGCAGGTCGGCACGGTGTACGGCCGGGACCTGGTCGGGCGCCGCTACACGCCGCTGTTCGACTTCCTCGTCGAGCAGGCCGGGGAGAACGCCTACCAGGTGCTCGGCGCGGAGTTCGTCACCACCGAGGACGGCACCGGGATCGTGCACCTGGCCCCGGCCTTCGGTGAGGACGACCAGAACGTCTGCAACGCGGCCGGGATCCCCACCATCGTCACCGTCGACGACCACACCCGGTTCACCGCGCTGGTCCCGCCGTACCAGGGTGAGCAGGTCTTCGACGTCAACAAGCCGGTGATCCGGGAGCTGAAGGACCGGGGGGTGGTGCTCCGGCAGGACACCTACACCCACTCGTACCCGCACTGCTGGCGGTGCGACACCCCGCTCGTCTACAAGGCGGTGTCGTCGTGGTTCGTCGCGGTGACGCAGTTCCGGGACCGGATGGTCGAGCTGAACCAGGAGATCAACTGGACGCCCGGGCACATCAAGGACGGCTCGTTCGGCAAGTGGCTGGCCAACGCCCGGGACTGGTCGATCAGCCGGAACCGGTTCTGGGGTTCGCCGATCCCGGCGTGGAAGTCCGACGACCCGAACTACCCGCGCCTGGACGTGTACGGCTCGCTGGCCGACATCGAGCGGGACTTCGGCGTACGCCTGACCGACCTGCACCGGCCGGCGGTGGACGACCTGGTCCGCCCCAACCCGGACGACCCGACCGGTCAGTCGATGATGCGCCGGGTGCCGGAGGTGCTGGACTGCTGGTTCGAGTCCGGGTCGATGCCGTTCGCCCAGGTGCACTACCCGTTCGAGAACGCCGACTGGTTCGAGCACCACTACCCGGGTGACTTCATCGTCGAGTACATCGGGCAGACCCGCGGCTGGTTCTACACGATGCACGTGCTGGCCACCGCGCTGTTCGACCGGCCGGCGTTCCGCAACTGCCTGAGCCACGGCATCCTGCTCGGCTCGGACGGGCGCAAGATGTCCAAGAGCCTGCGCAACTACCCGGACGTCTACCACGTCTTCGACGCGTACGGCTCGGACGCGATGCGCTGGATGCTGATGTCCTCGCCGGTGTTGCGCGGCGGCGACATGGCGGTCACCGAGGCGGGCATCCGCGACGCCGTCCGGCAGGTGCTGCTGCCGCTGTGGAACGTCTGGTACTTCTTCACCCTCTACGCCAACGCGGACGGGCACTCCGCACGGCGGCGCACCGACTCGACGCACCTGCTCGACAGGTACGTGCTGGCGAAGACGAACGAGTTGGTGTCGACGGTCGGCGCGCAGATGGACGCGTACGACATCTCCGGCGCCTGCGCCACCGTCCGGTCCTACCTGGACGCGCTGACCAACTGGTACGTGCGCCGCTCCCGGGACCGGTTCTGGTCCGGTGACGTCAACGCCTTCGACACGCTCTGGACCGTGCTGGAGACGCTCTGCCGGGTGGTGGCGCCGCTCGCGCCGCTGACCGCGGAGGAGATCTGGCGTGGGCTGACCGGGGAGCGCTCGGTGCACCTGACCGACTGGCCGGAGGCGACCGAGTTCCCGGCCGACCACAACCTGGTCGCGGCGATGGATGCCACCCGGGCGGTCGCCTCGGCGGCGCTGTCGCTGCGCAAGGCCAAGGGTCTGCGGGTGCGGCTGCCGCTGTCCAAGCTGACCGTGGCCTCACCGGCGGCGGAGCAGTTGCGGCCGTTCGCCGACCTGGTCACCGACGAGGTCAACGTGAAGGCGGTGGAGTTCAGCGCGGAGCTGTCCGCGTACTGCGAGCAGGTGTTGACGGTGGTGCCCCGGGCGCTCGGCCCGCGGGTCGGCAAGCAGGTGCAGCAGGTGATCAAGGCGGTCAAGGCGGGGGACTGGGAGCTTGTCGACGGCGCCCCGGTGGCCGCCGGCGTCACCCTCGCCGAGGGCGAGTACGAGTTGCGCCTGGTCGCCGCCGACGCCGAGAACTCCGCGCCCCTGCCCGGCGGTGAGGGCGTGGTGGTGCTGGACACCGAGGTCACCCCCGAGTTGGCCGCCGAGGGGCTGGCCCGGGACGTGGTGCGGGTCGTGCAGCAGGCCCGCCGGGACGCCGACCTGGACGTCTCGGACCGGATCGTGGTGTCGGTGTCGGCGTCCGACGAGGTACGCGCGGCGGTGGCCGGGTACCTCGACTTCGTGTCCCGGGAGGTGCTTGCCGACTCGGTGGACTTCGCCGAGGGCGTCGACGGTTTCGCCGGCGAGGTCGGCGAGGGCGACCGGGTGACGGTCTCCGTCCGCCGGGTGTAGCTGCGGCTGCGGACGCCCGTACACCTCCGTCCGCGAGGGGTACGGGCGTCCGCTACCGTGACACCGCCTGTTCGCACCTGACCTGCCGGAGGACCAGTGCCCCTGCTCTACACCATCGGCAAGCTCGCCGTGGGGCCCACGCTGCGGTTGGCGTTCCGCCCGACCGTGGAGGGGCTGGAAAACGTGCCGGCCACCGGCGGCGCGATCTTCGCCGGCAACCACCTGTCGGTGGCCGACGAGCTGTTCCTCGGCACTGTCGTGCCCCGGCACCTGGCGTTCTGGGCGAAGTCGGAGTATTTCACGGGCACCGGTGTGAAGGGTGCGATCTCCAAGTTCGTCCTCACCGGCCTGGGTGCCATTCCGGTGGAGCGGGGCGGCGGCCGGGCCGCGCTGTCCGCGTTCGACGCGGCGATCCCGGTGCTCAAGAACGGTGATCTGGTGGTGGTCTACCCGGAGGGCACCCGCTCGCCGGACGGCAGGCTCTACCGGGGGCGGACCGGCACGGTTCGGCTGGCGACCACGACCGGCGTGCCGGTCATCCCGGTCGGCATGATCGGCACGGACAAGGCGCAGCCGATCGGCGCCCGGGTGCCCCGGCCCGGCGCCGCCGAGATCATCATTCGGTTCGGCAAGCCGATCAACCTGGCCGGACGGCCGACCGACCGCACCTCGTTGCGGCAGATGACCGACGAGGTGATGAGCGAGATCCAGAAGCTCACCGGCCAGGAGTACGTCCCCCGTTACGCCCCGCCGCGCGCCCACCCGGACCCGACCCAGGCCTGACCCTCTTGTCGATCAAGAAGTCCACCGCCCTCGTGGGGCGGGAGCCTTCCTGATCGATGCTGGCTGGGTCGCCGTCAGCCCTTGGGCTGGATGATCTGGGCGCGCAGGGTGGCCAGCAGGGCGGCACTGTCGGCCAGGGAGAGCCGGGTGAACACCCCGGTGGCGATGCTGCCGTGGTCGACCGAGGTGCAGACCACCACGTCACCGCCGTCGGACTGGCCGACCGCGCAGCGCTCGTGCCGGCCCCGCACACCGGTGTCCACGCTCTCCGGGGTGTCCAGGGTGTAACGGTCGGTGAGCCGGCTGATCTCGGCCTCCGCGTCCGACTCCGGGCTCAGCCGAAAGCCCGTGCCGCCGAAGACCGTCACCTGCTTACCCCCCGAGGTGGAGTAGACGCCGGCGAAGGTGTCCTCGGCCAGCAGGTGCTCGTTGCGTACCTCGGTCTCCAACTGCCGGGCGGCCTCGGCGCTGCGGTTGTCCTGACGCAGGCTCAGATCGTCCACCTGGGCGGGCAGGGCGGCCTGCACCGGGTACTGGGCCGAGATCGGGAACCCGTAGTAGGCGGGGCAGCCGCAGCAACAGGCCAGGGTGAGCAGCAGGAACCAGGGCCAGCGGCGACGTTTGCGGACCGGCACCGGCACGTACCCCTTGGGGGCCTGCCAGCCCGGCGGCGGCCCCGCCGGTGGCGCCACGGGTGGTGTGGCGGACCGCTTGCCCCGGCGCTGCTTCGGCACCCGGGGCGCCGGGGCAAGCGGCGGCGCGGACGGCGGCGACATCGGCCGGGTCGGCATCCTGGGCCCGGTGGCCTGTGGTGGCCTCGGGGCGGCCGCCGGAGACACCGGGTGCGACCCGACCGAGCGAGTGGGTTGGCTGGGCCACTGCCGGGTCGCCGGCGGCGTCGGATGCGGCATCGTCGGGGGAAGGTGGGGAAACGGCGGCAGCTCGGCGGAGGGCAGGTCCCAGCCGCCGGTGTCCACGCCGGCCCACGGGTCGACAGGCGTCTGGTGCTCCGGCGGCCCCACCGGCGCAGGCGGTGGGGTCGGCTCGGCAGACTCGCCCCACACCCGTCGGCGCGGCAGCGGGGGCGGCACCGGCGCCGAACCGCTCCACCTGGGCGCGGGGGTCTCCGCGGTGGTGCCGGGCTCGGCCCGGCCCGAGGCCGCCGGCTGATCCGGAGACTGGGGCTGGTCGGACGGTGCCGGCTGGTCCGGCTGGTCCGGTGGTGCGGGCTGGTCCGGCGGTGCCGGCTGGTCCGGCGGTGCGGGCTGGTCCGGCGGTGCGGGCTGGTCCGGCTGGTCCGGCTGGTCCGGCTGTGCCGGCTGATTCGACTGTGCCGGCTGGTCGGGGGGTGCCGGCTGGTCCGGCGGTACGGGTGGGGAGGCCGGCTTGTCGGCCGACGCCGGATCCCGGTCCGGCGCCGAGCCGGGGGTGTTCCCGTCGGCCGGCCGTGCTCCCGGCTGGGGCTCGGGCATCGCGGCAATCTCCTCTCACGCCGGTCCGAGGTTAGTACCGCGTCGCCACCGCCAGGCGGGCGCGTACCCTTGGGCATCATGAGTGCCCCGTCCACGACGCCGCGTGCGGCCGCGACCAACTCTCGCGACGACTCCAGCTCGGCGTCCCTGACGCCGAGCCGTGACCTGGAGCCGTCCGTCTGGTCCCAGCTCGAGCCGCTGCTGCCCCAGGTTTCCAAGCCCATCCAGTACGTCGGGGGCGAGCTGGGTGCGGTGACCAAGGACTGGGCCGCCGCGACCGTGCGCTGGGCGCTGATGTATCCCGACGCGTACGAGGTGGGCCTGCCCAACCAGGGCGTGCAGATCCTCTACGAGGTGCTCAACGAGCTGCCCGACACCCTCGCCGAGCGGACGTACGCGGTCTGGCCGGACCTGGAGACGCTGATGCGCACGCACGGCGTGCCGCAGTTCACCGTCGACGCGCACCGCGCGGTCCGCGACTTCGACGTGTTCGGCATCTCCTTCTCCACCGAGCTGGGTTACACCAACATGCTCACCGCGATCGACCTGGCCGGCATCCCGATGCTGGCCGCCGACCGCACCGACGCCGACCCGGTGATCCTGGCCGGCGGACACGCCGCGTTCAACCCGGAGCCGATCGCCGACTTCATCGACGCCGCGGTGCTCGGCGACGGCGAGGAAGCGGTCCTGGAGATCACCGGGATCGTCCGGGAGTGGAAGGCCGAGGGCTCCCCGGGGGGCCGCGACGAGCTGCTGCTGCGGCTGGCGCGCACCGAGAGTGTCTACGTGCCGCGCTTCTACGACGTCGACTACCTCCCGGACGGGCGGATCCAGCGAGTCGTGCCAAACCGGGCGGACGTGCCGTTCCGGGTGCACAAGCGCACGACGATGGACCTGGACGCCTGGCCGTACCCGAAGAAGCCCCTCGTCCCGCTGGCCGAGACGGTGCACGAGCGGTACGCGGTGGAGATCTTCCGGGGCTGCACCCGGGGCTGCCGGTTCTGCCAGGCTGGGATGATCACCCGGCCGGTGCGGGAGCGGTCGATCACCACCGTCGCTCAGATGGTCCGCGAGGGCCTGGAGTTCTCCGGCTTCAACGAGGTCGGCCTGCTGTCGCTCTCCTCGGCGGACCACTCCGAGATCGGCGACATGTGCTCGGGCCTCGCCGAGCAGTACGCGGGCACGAACGTCTCGCTGTCGCTGCCGTCGACCCGGGTGGACGCCTTCAACATCGACCTCGCGCAGGAGCTGTCCCGCAACGGGCGGCGGACCGGCCTGACCTTCGCCCCGGAGGGCGGGTCGGAGCGGATCCGCAAGGTCATCAACAAGATGGTGACGAAGGAAGACCTGATCCGTACGGTCGTCACCGCGTACACCAACGGCTGGCGGCAGGTGAAGCTCTACTTCATGTGCGGCCTGCCCACCGAGACCGACGAGGACGTTCTCGAGATCGCGGAGATGGCCCACGAGGTGATCCGGGCCGGTCGGGCCGCGACCGGTTCCAAGGACATCCGCTGCACGGTCTCCATCGGCGGGTTCGTGCCGAAGCCGCACACCCCGTTCCAGTGGGCCGCGATGGACCGTCCGGAGGTCATCGACCACCGGCTCAAGATCCTCAAGCAGGCCATCAACTCCGACCGCTCGTTGGGTCGGGCCATCGGCTACCGCTACCACGACGGCGAGCCGTCGCTGATCGAAGGGCTGCTCTCCCGTGGTGACCGCCGGGTCGGCTCGGTGATCCGCAAGGTCTGGGAGAACGGCGGCCGGTTCGACGGGTGGAGCGAGCACTTCTCCTACCAGCGCTGGGTGGACGCGGCGGCCGAGACGCTGCCCGCGTTCGGGGTGGACCTCGACTGGTACACCACCCGGCAGCGCGAGGAGCTGGAGGTCCTCCCCTGGGACCACCTCGACTCCGGCCTGGACAAGGACTGGCTCTGGCAGGACTGGCAGGACTCGTTCAGCGAGTTCGAGCAGGACGACTGTCGGTGGACGCCCTGCTTCGACTGCGGCGTCTGCCCGTCGATGGACACCGAGATCCAGATCGGCCCGACGGGCAAGAAGCTGCTGCCACTCACCCCGCTGGGCGGCAACGGCATGCGGGTCCCGGCCGGCGGCGGTGTGCACGTCCCGGCCGGCGGCGGTGTGCAGGTCTCGGCCGGCGACCACCCGGCCTGACCGCTCGCCGCGGGGCGACACCCCCGCGGCGGTGACCCAGCACTGTCCACACTCCACCCGACGGGCCCGCGTTCGCGCGGGCCCGTCGGCACCTGTCGACCTCCACAGCACACCACCAGCCCGTCCCGTCCCGCCCCGCAATCGACGAAAGCCGGTGCGACGTGGTGGCGACCGGGGCTGCCCCGACTGGGCCACTGTCGATACGCTGCGTCTGACATGGACCGACCCGGCGGGTCGGTAACGGGGGAGGAAGCTCATGGGGACCATCCCGCCGCCGAACACCGGCGATCTACACGTCAGCGTCGAGGACCTGAACGCCGCGGCGGCGTACGTCGAGCGGCTGAAGCAGTACGTCGACGACACCATCATCTACGAGATGGAACGCGTCAAGGAGCGGATGAAGGGCGACAGCAACAACGCCCAGACCGTCCCGAACGGCACCCCCTTCGGCGCCTACGAGGACGCCCGCATGCAGTGGCAGGCGCTGACCAAGTCCACGGCCAACATGGAGCTGCACCTCAAGACGCTGTCCCAGCGGCTCGCCTCACTCAAGCAGGGCACCGAGGACATCGCCAAGGCATTCCGTGACACCGAGGCGCGCAACGGCGCCAACGGCAAGGAGATCGAGCGGCTGCTCGAGTCGGCGGCTCCGCCGCCCGCTGCCGGCGGCGCGCCCACCTACCCGTACACGGCCTGAGGGGGACGTCATGGCTGGAGGAACCTGGGAGCGGTGCGTCCGCGAGGTGACGCTCTCCGCGGACCCGGAGACGGTCGGATCGGTCGGGCAGGGGTGGGGAAACCTCTCCTCCGGCCTGACGCAGCTGCGGGACGCGCTCGTCGGTCGATCGTTCGTCGGCCCCATCGCCACGGGTCAGGAGCGCCCGCACGTCGGTGGTCTGCCCGGGATGCTCGCCGGTTGGAAGGGCAGCGGCGGTGACGCCTACCGCGAGCACCTGGGCGAGATCGGTAAGCAGGTCGAGGATCTGATCACCGATGCGACGAACGTCAGCGGCGCGTTGGCGCGGATCGAGACGGACATCCGCAGGGCGGTCGCCTCGATCCCGGTCCCACTGGGCGACGACTTCGGCATCAACGAGTGGAGCCTGCCCAACGGCACCGAGCTCGACGACGCCCGCGACGGCGAGAGCGCGTCGGGTTTCCTCGCCGCGCTGCGCAAGGACTACCAGAGCAACCCCGGGTCGTACGCCGACGGCGCGTTCCGCGACAAGGCCGACGACCTGGAGGCGACCATGAAGGTCGACGGTCAGGCGGGTGACCAGAAGCGGGGTGGCTGGTGGGACACCAAGGACCATCTCGACAACTGGTACCGGGACAACCAGCAGGCGGCCAACACCGCGATGTCCCCGCTGCCCCAGGCCGTCTACACCGAGCGTCCCAAGCTGGTGGTCACCGAGCCCTCGCCCGTCTCGGACGACTACCGGCCCGACGATCGCGTACCGCCGAAGGGTCGACCTGACATCGGCGGCGGCGGTGGCGGGGGTGGTGGTGGTGGCATCGGCGGCGTCCCGGACATCGGCAGCCGGCCGCCGGGCGGCAGCGCCGACTTCAGCGGTGGGCCGACGTCGGTGGCCGGCCCGTTCTCGCCGTCCGGTGCCGGATCCACCGGCGGTGAGACCGGCTCGTTCACCCCTGGGTCCCCCGGATCGGGTTATCCGGGTGTCGACGACGGCTACAGCACCGGCCTGGCCGGTGCCGCGCCCAGCAGCATTGGCGGCGTGGGTGGCGGTTACGGCGGCACCGGTCTCGGCAGCGCCGGGCTCGGTGGGGCCGGCGGTGGTTTCGGCGGTGGCGTGGGCGCCGGCGGGATCGGGGCCGGCGGTGGTGGCCTGGGCGCGGCCGGCGGGATCGGCGTGGGCAGCATCCCCGGCATGGTGGGTGGCGGCAACGGCAAGGTGCCGCCGATGACGAGCGCGGCGAACGCGCTGCGCGCCGCCGCCGGTGCGGGCGGCCCCGGCATGGCGGGCGGCGCGCGTGGCGGCGCCGGGATCGGCGGTGCCGGCATGATGGGCGGCGGCATGATGGGCGGCGCGGGTGGCGCCGGGCATGGCGGTGGTACGGGCTCCGAGCACTCGTCGTGGTTGACTGAGGACGACGATCCGTGGGGCCCCGGTGACGGCTCGTCCCCGGGCATCCTGCGATGAGGACGGACGGATGAGGGTGAACGTCGCAGCGCTCCGGCCGGCCGCGGCCTGCCTGCTGGCGGGGCTCCTGGTGGTGGGGGCCGCCCAACCGGCGGTCGCCGCGCCCCGGCGGGCCGAGCAGTGGTATGTGGACGAGCTGCGGATCGAGCAGGCGCACGGGCTGTCCACCGGGCGGGGCGTGGTCGTGGCCGTGATCGACAGCGGCGTGGACGCCAACCATCCGGAGCTGAGGGGCCAGGTGCTCCCCGGTGGCCGCAGTGACGGCGGCAGCGGAGACGGCCAGACCGACGCGCAGGGGCACGGCACGCACATGGCCGGCATCATCGCGTCGACGAACGCCACCTCCGACGGCGTCGAGGGCGTCGCCCCGGGTGCCAAGATCATGCCCATCAAGCTGGACGTGTCCGGCGATGTGGGTTACGACGAGGCGGCGGTCAGCCTCGGCATCCGGATGGCCGTCGACGGCGGCGCCAAGGTGATCAACATTTCGCTGGGCAAGCCGTCGGCCGTCACCCCCGAGGAGGAGAGCGCCCTCCGGTACGCCCTGGAGCGCGACGTCGTCGTGGTGGTGGCCGCCGGCAACACCGCCAAGGGCAGCGTCAAGGTCGATACTCCCGCCAACGTCCCCGGCGTGATCGCCGTGACCGGGACGACCCGGGGCGGCAGGTTCTGGTCCGGCTCGGTCCAGGGTCCGGAGGCGGTGGTCGCCGCACCCGGCGATGACATCTACAACGCCGGCCGGGACAAGGGCTACGGCTGGGGTGACGGCACCTCCGACTCCACGGCGATCGTCTCCGGTCTGGCCGCGTTGGTCCGGTCGAAGTACCCGAACCTCGACGCCGCCAACGTGATCAACCGGATCATCCGTACCGCCCGGGACTCCGGTCCCGCCGGCCGTGACCCGCAGTACGGCTTCGGTCTGATCGACCCGGTGGCCGCACTGAGCGCGAACGTGCCGCCGGTCACCGCGAACCCGCTGCTCGCCCCGACCGCCGCGACCGCCGACCCGGCGCCGACCCGGACCGCCGACGCGGCCGAGGAGTTTGACGTCACCCAGCACGGCGACCGCGGTGGCCCCACGGACCAGCAGGTCATGGTGGTCGTCATCGGTGTTGCCGTGGTGGTGGTGCTGCTGTTGGGGCTGACGGTGTTCCTGATCTGGAACCGACGCCGGTACCGCCGCGAGGCGGCCCTGGCGGCCAACGTCCCGGACCACCTGCTCGACCAGGAGCCTCCCGGCGGATACGGGCCACCGGGCGCCGGTTACCCCCCACCCGGGGCTGGTTACGCACCGCCGTCCGGTTACCCGCCACCCCCGGGGTACGCCCCGCCCAGCGGCGGATACCCGCCACCGTCCGGCCACGCGCCGCCGGGTTACGGCCCGCCGGGAGGGGCACCACCGCCGCCGCCCCCAGCGGGGAGCGGCAACCGGTCCTGATCATGGTGGCCGGCCGGATGACCTTCGGGTCGCCCGGCGGCCATCGGCGTTCCGGCAGGTGAACGTCGCGGTGTTGACCGGTTTGGGCCGGTTCGCCGGGGCGGGACGACCGCCCCGGCTGCGGACCGGCACGGGCCCTGCGCCAGGATGGTTGGACACGCAGGTCCACCCGAGGAGCCCACGATCGCCAGAAAGCCTCAACCCGAGGGCGGCCAGGCACCGGTCGTCCAGCGCGTCCGCATCCGGTACGCCAAGCGCGGACCGCTGCGGTTCACCTCGCACCGGGACTTCGCCCGGGCGTTCGAGCGCGCGCTGCGCCGGGCCGCCGTACCGGTCGCCTTCTCCCAGGGTTTCCACCCGCACCCGAAGATCTCCTACGCCAGTGCCGCGCCCACCGGGGTGGCGAGCGAGGCGGAGTACCTGGAGATCGCTCTCCAGGCGGCGGTCGACCCGGAGCAACTGCGGGCCGCGTTGGACGCCGCGCTCTCGCCGGGGCTGGACGTGTTGGACGCCGTGATCGCCGAGAGCGGCAACCTGCCGGACCGGATCGAGGCGTCGCACTGGCACATCGAGTTGCCCGAGGTGGAGACCGCTGTGCTCCGCGGCGCGGTGGACGCCTTCCTCGCGGCGGACGAGGTGCTGGTCGAGCGGATGACCAAGCAGGGCCGGCGCACCTTCGACGCCCGCGCCGCAGTGATATCAGTCGATGTCATAGTGCCAACGCCGACGCCTTCCGGGGCGCCGGCCGTACCGTGTGCGATACTCGAACTGGTCGTGCGGCAGGTCACCCCGTCCGTACGGCCCGATGACGTCCTTTCCGGCCTCCGCGTGGTGGCCGACCTGGAGCCGCCGGTTTCGCCGAGGGTGACCCGGCTGGCTCAGGGCACGTTGACCGCGCAGGGAGCGATCGTGGATCCGTTGGATGCGGACCGCGACGGGGCAGCCATCGTTGGGCACTGACCGACGGTCCGTGCTCTGGCAGGCAGACTTCGGCGGTCGCGCACCACGCGCGCCCGGCGGAAACACTTTTGCGGCGACCCTGCGTGGCAGCGCTCACCCGCGCCCGGGGCAGCCAGAACTGGAGAACGTCCATGCTCGAGAACGAGCCCGAGGGCGGCGAACGGACCGGTTCACAGCCGGCCGGGGAAACCGCCGACCAGAGCACCACGGCCGACGGCGCCACCGCTGTCGGTTCGGCGTCGGTGGACCCGGGTGGCGCGGAGAGCGCCGAGCCCGCCGCGCCGGCACGACGCACCCGGTCGACCCGCCGGCGCGCCGCCCCGCTGAGCCAGCCGGAGCAGACCGACGCGCCGGCTGAGGCGTCCACCGGCGAGACCGGCAGTGCCGAGTCGCCGCAGGCGGAGGTCTTCGCCCCGATCTCCGGCGACCAGGACGTCGCCCCCAAAACCCCCCGGCGCCGCCGCAAGGCCACCCCGGTCGAGACGACCGCCGAGGAGCCGCTCGTGGCCGCCTCCGCGGAGGCGGCCTCGGCCGACGTGGTGCCACCGGTGAAGGTGACCCGTACCCGGCGCAAGAAGGCCACCCCGGCCGCCGTCGAGGAGCCGCCCGCGATCGAGGAGCCGGTCGTCGAGGAGCCGGTCGTCGTCGAGGAGCCGGTTGCCGAGGAGCCGGTCGTCGCCGAGGAGCCGGCGGAGTCCGATCTGCGCGAGGCCGAGGCCGAGCTGAACGACACCCCGACCGCGACCGCCCCCGGGTCGCCCTGGACCAGCTCCGGGGAGGTGTCACCAGGTGTCGCCGTTTCCGGTGTGACAGCTGAGGCGAACGAGCCGGCCGAGGTCGAGCCGGAGCAGCCGCGTACGCGGCGTCGGCGGGCCGCCCTCTCCGCGCCCACCGTGCTGTTCATGGCACCCCAGCCGGACGCCGTGCCGGTGACCCGGCCGGTCGAGCCCGCTCCCGTCGCCGAGGAGCCGACGGTGGAGGAGGCCGCGGAGCCGTCCCGCCGCCGTCGGCGTGGTCGCCGCGAGGCCGAGCCGGTGGAGCCGGTCGAGGCGATCGAGGCCGAGGAGGAGCCGACCGAGGAGGCCGATGAGGCCGCCGAGGCGGATGAGGACGACGAGGACAGCGCCGCCGCGCGCCGTCGCCGCCGGCGTGGTCGCCGGGGTCGGGGTCGGGGCAAGGGCGGGGCCGACGACGCCGAGGACGAGGATTCCGAGGAGGCCGCGCAGGCCGACGAGGAGGAGACCGCCGAGGTCGAGGCCGAGGGAGACGAGGACGAGGAGTCCGAGGGCGGTGACGGCCTGACCCGTCGCCGCCGGCGTCGTCGCCGCCGGGGCGCGGGCGACACGGAGGGTGCCGCCGACGAC
Source organism: Micromonospora sp. NPDC049101 (assembly GCF_040648675.1). Classification (NCBI taxonomy): domain Bacteria; kingdom Bacillati; phylum Actinomycetota; class Actinomycetes; order Micromonosporales; family Micromonosporaceae; genus Micromonospora; species Micromonospora sp. NPDC049101. The sequence continues at coordinate 24,372 of NZ_JBEZED010000028.1, forward strand.
GGCGTACCGACCGTGGTCAAGATCCGCGAGCCGCGTCGGACCGTCGACGAGGTGCAGGGCGTGTCCGGTTCGACCCGGTTGGAGGCCAAGCGTCAGCGCCGCCGCGACGGTCGGGAGCAGCGGCGTACGCGGCCGCCGATCCTCAGCGAGTCGGAGTTCCTGGCGCGCCGGGAGGCGGTCGACCGGGTGATGGCGGTTCGCCAACGCGGTGACCGCACCCAGATCGCCGTCCTGGAGGACGGGGTGCTGGTCGAGCACTACGTCACCCGCAACTCCTCCGGCACGATGGCCGGCAACGTGTACCTGGGCAAGGTGCAGAACGTGCTGCCCAGCATGGAGGCGGCGTTCGTCGACGTCGGCCGGGGCCGCAACGCGGTGCTGTACGCCGGCGAGGTCAACTGGGACACCTCCGGTCTGGAGGGGCGGGCCCGCTCGATCGAGCAGGCGCTGCGCTCCGGCGACTCGGTGCTGGTCCAGGTCACCAAGGACCCGATCGGGCACAAGGGCGCGCGGCTGACCAGCCACATCGCGCTCTCCGGCCGGCACCTGGTCTACGTGCCCAACGGCAACGCGTCCGGGATCAGCCGCAAGCTGCCGGACAACGAGCGCAAGCGGCTGCGGGACGTCCTCAAGAAGCTGGTCCCGGACGGCGCGGGCGTGATCGTCCGGACGGCCGCCGAGGGTGCCACCGAGGACGAGCTGGCCCGTGACGTCAAGCGGCTCCAGGCGCAGTGGGAGGACATTCAGGCCAAGGCCGCCGAGGGTGGCGCCCCGGCGCTGCTCTACGGAGAGCCGGACCTGGTCATCCGGGTGGTTCGGGACCTGTTCAACGAGGACTTCCGCGAGCTGGTGATCGAGGGCGAGCAGTCGTACGACATCGTCGAGTCGTACCTGTCGCACGTCTCCCCGGATCTGGTCGACCGGGTGCGTCGGCACGTCGGCACGAGCGACGTCTTCGCCGAGTACCGGATCGACGAGCAGATCATCAAGGGCCTGGACCGCAAGGTCTTCCTGCCCTCCGGCGGCTCGCTGGTGATCGACCGTACCGAGGCGATGACGGTGGTGGACGTCAACACCGGCAAGTACACCGGCTCCGGGGGCAACCTGGAGGAGACCGTCACCCGCAACAACCTGGAGGCGGCGGAGGAGATCGTCCGTCAGCTCCGGTTGCGGGACATCGGCGGCATCGTGGTGATCGACTTCATCGACATGGTGCTTGAGTCGAACCGCGAGCTGGTGCTGCGCCGACTCACCGAGTGCCTGGGCCGTGACCGCACCAAGCACCAGGTCACCGAGATCACCTCGCTCGGTCTGGTGCAGATGACCCGTAAGCGGATCGGCGCGGGTCTGCTGGAGGCGTTCAGCGAGACCTGCGAGTGCTGCAAGGGTCGGGGTGTGATCATGCACACCGAGCCGGTGCCGGAGAAGGCCCGTCCCGCCGGTGCCGGGGAGAAGGTCAAGGCCGTCGCCTCGTCGGTGGCCGCCGCCCCGGCTGCCGAGCAGGGCACCGCCTCGTCCCGGCGCCGGGCACGCAAGAACGCCCCGGTCGAGCGGGTCGCGGTCGAGGTCGTCGACACCGACACCGACATCGAGACCAGCGCCGAACCGGACGCCGACTACCAGGACACGATGGGCTACGACCTGTCGCGCTACGAGTCGGACACCGCCGCCGCACCGGCGATCTCCGACAGCCAGCAGGGGGAGTCGGCTCGGCTCGCCGCGGCGGACGACCCGGACGCGCTCGCCGACGGTGAGGGCGACGAGGACACCGCCGAGGGTGGTGCCGGCCGCCGCCGTTCCCGCCGGGGTGGCGCCCGCCGGCGGACCCGCCCCTGACCGCCTGACCGGCCACGTGTTTGACGAGGTCCCTTCCCCGGCAAAGTGACGGGGGAGGGACCTTGCCGGCGCTGCCACCCCGGCCCAGAATCGGCCGTCCCGGGTCAGGAGAAGAAGATGCGTCGTCTGCTTGCCGTCACCGCACTGGTCACCGTGCTCTTGGGCGCGGCGGGGTGTGACACCGACCGGCCCGTGGGCGTCGGGCCGACCGGTGTGGCCACCGAAAGCGCCGGTGACCCGTCCGCCCTACCGGCCAGTGGTGGCGCGGCGGGGGGCGCCACGGAGGTCTGCGCCGCCGCCCAGCAGGCCAGCACCACCGCCGTCCGGACGTACGTGGCGGAGCTGGGCCAGATGGTCGCGGCGATCGGGGCCGGGGACAACGGCACGGCCGAGGCCGCTCGCGGACGGGCCGAGGCGGCGCTTGCCGGCTGGCGGACCGAGCTGCGCAAGCAGTCGGAGCGGGCCACCGATCCGCAGCTCAAGACTCTGCTCACCGACCTCGGCACCGAGGTCGCCGCGCTCGGTGCCGACGTCGAGTCGATCGACGAGACCGAGCTTGACAGGCTCCAGCAGCGCCTCGATCAGCTCTGCGCACGCTGACCAGGGCCTGTTTCATCAGGCCGGCCAGTCCTGATGAAACAGGCCCTACGGTGGGCCGGTTTGGGGTCCGGGTCGGCGATGGCGTACTCTTGCCTGCGGCCCACCTTTGGTGTGCCGAGTTCCCGTGTGCCCGCGCCGCCGTGCACTGCTACCCGGCGAGCCGCCGCGGGGACGACCGCCAGCAGCCTCAACGACAGGGAGTCCGCCTCCGATGTACGCGATCGTCAAGACCGGCGGCAAGCAGTACAAGGTCGCCGAGGGCGACGTGATCGAGGTCGAGAAGCTCACCGGTGCCCCCGGTGACGCGGTGAAGCTCACCGCGGTGCTCCTCGTCGACGGTGACGACCTGGTGACCGACGCGGCGAAGCTTGCCGAGGTCGCGGTGTCCGGCGAAATCGCCGCGCACACCAAGGGCCCGAAGATCCGGATCCACAAGTTCAAGAACAAGACCGGCTACCACAAGCGCCAGGGTCACCGCCAGCCGTTGACCCAGGTCAAGGTGACCGGCATCTCCAGCGGGAAGTAGGTCGTCCTCCAATGGCTCACAAAAAGGGTGCGTCCAGCTCGCGTAACGGTCGTGACTCCGCGGCCCAGCGACTTGGCGTGAAGCGCTTCGGTGGTCAGGTCGTCAGCGCCGGTGAGATCCTCATCCGGCAGCGTGGCACCAAGTTCCACCCCGGTGACCTGGTCGGCCGTGGCGGCGACGACACGCTGTTCGCGCTGTCCGCCGGTGCGGTCCTCTTCGGCACCAAGCGCGGTCGTAAGACCGTCAGCATCGTTCCGCAGCAGTAGTTCTCTTCGCTCAAGCGGGCCGCGGACCTCCGGGTCCCGGCCCGCTTAGCCTTTTTCACGCAGTGCGGGGTCGGACCTCGCTGGAAGGATTGACGCCGTGGCAACGTTCGTTGACCGGGTCGTTCTGCATCTGCAGGCCGGCGATGGCGGGCACGGCTGTGTCTCGATCCACCGCGAGAAGTTCAAGCCCTTCGGCGGGCCGGACGGCGGTAACGGCGGGCACGGCGGCAGCGTGTCCCTGGTGGTCGACCCGCAGGTCACCACCCTGCTCGACTTCCACTTCCACCCGCACGTCAAGGCCGACAACGGCAAGGGCGGCGCCGGGTCGAACCGGGACGGGGCCAACGGCCGCACCCTCCTGCTGAAGGTGCCCAACGGCACCGTGGTGCAGACCACCGACGGCACCGTGCTGGCGGACATGGTCGGCGCCGGCACCACCTTCGAGGTGGCCCGGGGCGGGCGCGGCGGGCGGGGCAACGCGTCGCTGGCCAACGCCAAGCGCAAGGCGCCGGGCTTCGCCGAGCTGGGTGAGCCCGGTGACCAGTTGGACATCGTGCTGGAGCTGAAGAGCGTCGCCGACGTGGGCCTGGTGGGCTTCCCGTCGGCCGGCAAGTCGTCGCTGATCTCGGTGATCTCCGCCGCGAAGCCGAAGATCGCCGACTACCCGTTCACCACCCTCGTGCCCAACCTGGGCGTGGTCCGGATGGACAACCACACCTTCACCGTCGCCGACGTGCCGGGTCTGATCCCCGGCGCGGCCAACGGCAAGGGGCTGGGCCTGGAGTTCCTGCGGCACATCGAGCGCTGCGCGGTGCTGGTGCACGTCATCGACTCGGCGACCCTGGAGCCCGGCCGCGACCCGGTGGCCGACATCGACGCCATCGAGGCCGAGCTGAGCCAGTACGGCGGGCTGGCCGACCGCCCCCGGCTGGTGGCCGTGAACAAGGTCGACGTACCGGACGGGCGGGACCTCGCCGAGATCGTGCGCCCCGACCTGGAGGAGCGCGGCTACCGGGTGTTCGAGGTCTCCGCGGCCACCCGCGAGGGGCTCAAGGAGCTCACCTACGCGATGGCCGAGCTGGTCGAGGCGGAACGCAAGGCCGCGCCGCCGGCGGAGCCGACGCGGATCGTGATCCGTCCGATCGCGGTGGACGACGACGGCTTCACCATCACGGCCGAGGCGGACGGCTCGTTCACCGTTCGTGGTGTCCGGCCGGAGCGCTGGGTCAAGCAGACCAACTTCGACAACGACGAGGCGGTCGGCTACCTCGCCGACCGGCTGGCCCGGCTCGGCGTGGAGGACAAGCTGGCCAAGGCCGGTGCGGAGCCCGGTGACCTGGTCCGGATCGGTGAGCGCGAGTTCGACTGGCAACCGACGCTCTACGCCGGCGTCGATTTCGTGCCCGGCAACCGGGGCACCGACGTCCGCCTGGAGGAGAAGTCGAACCGGCTCTCCGCGGCGGACCGGCTCGCTGCCCGCAAGGCCCGCCGGGTGCGGTCGGCGGACGAGGTGGGTGCGGACTCGTCCGACGACCTCGACGACGACGATGACGGCGACGAGGACGACGCCGAGTAGTCCGTTGCGCTCCGTGATCGGGTTGATTTCCGGAAACCTCCGCGAAATCCGCCAGTCCTAGCGTGGGGTGATGTTGATCGAGTCTCGGCCCGCCACCGATCCGGAGATCGCCGCCCTGGTCATCGCCCAGCAGCGGGAGCTGCTCGCGGCCGATGGCGGGTTGGACGGGCAGGTCTTCGTCCCGCACGACGACGTCCGCTACCTGGCGGCGGTGGTGAACGGTCGGGCGGTCGCCTGTGGCGGGCTCCAGCCGATCGATGCCGAGACCGGCGAGGTCAAGCGGATGTACGTCCGGCCCGCGTACCGGGGGCGGGGCATCGCCCGGCAACTGCTGGCCGCGCTGGAGGAGTGCGCGTTCCGGCAGGGGCACTCGGTGGTCTGCCTGGAGACGGGCACCTACCTGCCGGCGGCGATCGCGCTGTACACGTCCTGTGGCTACCACCAGATCCCGGTCTACGGCGAGTACGTGGGCAACCCGTACAGCATCTGTTTCGCCAAGCGACTGCCGGTCGCGGCCTGACCGCTCAGGCGCCGGTGGTGGCGTGCGTGACGGTCACCGGCTTCGACTCGGGCGAGGCGTGCTGGCGCAGGACGATGCTCAGCAGGGTCAGCGCTCCGACGGCGAGGAACTCGCTCTGCCAGTTCTGCATGGACTGGAACCAGAAGTCGCTGGTGCCGAGGAACTCCCACACGCCGATCGGTGGCGCTCCGCTCTGCAGCGCCTGCTCCTGGTTGTATGCCGCGGTGCCGCCGAACAGGTGACCGACGAACGAACCGGCGAAGATCAGCAGCAGCGCGAGGGAGAGGCTGTTGCGGTAGATCGCCAGGGGCAGGCCGCCGACGCGCACCGGCCAGGGTGACTGCGGGGTCGCCCGCCGCTCGTCGTCCTCCGGCCGGTCGGTCTGGTCCACCGGCTTCGACTCGGCCGAGCCCCGCTGCACCAGGTGCGCGGTGAGCAGCACGTACCCGCCCATCTGGAGGAACTCCGGTGCGCGCGACCGCGAAACCCCAAATCTCCAGGTCAGTGCCGGTCGGCCGGGTTGTCCAGGCGCCCGCCGGTGCCCGCCTGGTTGGACAGCAGCAGCCCGAGCGCGAGCATGCCGAAGCCGAGTGCGAGGTGCAGCCAGTTGTCGGCGTCGTTGACCGGCAGGATGTTCGCCCCGCTCTCGGCGTCGACGGCCTCGATGCCCAGGCCGTACAGCCAGAGGCCGAGGTAGATCGCGCCGCCGCCGGCCAGGAACACGCGGGCCCCGCCGACGCTGCGGGCCAGCACCAGGCCGGCCAATCCGAACAGCAGGTGCACCGCGTTGTGCAGGATCGACACCTGGAACAGCCCGAGCAGCCGCGCGTCCGAGTGGTGCCCGGCGAATCTCAGCTCCCCGTAGTCGGTGGTGACGCCGGGTACGAAGCCGAGGATGCCGATCAGCAGGAAGACCCCGGCCACGACCAGCGCGGCCACCCGCACCCGGGGTCGGGGGGCCGCCGGTCGGCCACCTCGCACGCCTCGTGCCATCGCTGCCCCCTTCGTGGATCTGCCAGCCTCGCGAACCGCACTGTCCGCAGCGGCGACGTGACGCAGCCCGACGATCCTCCATTTTGAAGTCGATCCGGTCGCTCCCGCAGAGAAATGCACGAAGAGGTATGGAAGCCGAAACGCAGGGTAGGGATTCGGTGAGCGGCTGGAGCAACACCACCGCATCCCCCAGCACAACCGCGACGACTTTCTGAGCGGAAGGGAAATCATGTCTTACGATCTTTCACCCACGTCTTCCACGTACGGGCCGGAGTCGACGAACGGCGGCGGCGTCCGTGACCAGGCCCGCCAGGTCGGCACCGAGGCCGCGCAGGCCGGCGGCGCGGTCGCCCAGACCGCCAAGGAGCAGGGCACCGAGGTCGGCCGTGAGGCCGCCCGGCAGGCGCGCAACCTGTACGGCGAGGCCCGCACCCAGCTCGCCAGCCAGACCGGTGAGCAGCAGCGCCGGGCGGCCGGTGGGCTGCGGTCGCTGGCCGACGAGATGCGCTCGATGGCCGAGCAGGGTGGCCAGGCCGGTCCGGTGACCGAGCTGGCCCGCCAGGCCGCCGACCGGGTGCACGGCGTCGCCGGCTGGCTCGAGCAGCGCGAACCGGGCGACCTGCTCACCGAGGTACGCGACTACGCGCGGCGCAACCCGGGCACCTTCCTGGTCGGCGCGGCCGTTCTCGGCGTGTTGGCCGGCCGGCTCACCCGGGGCATCTCCGCTGCCGGCGACGACTCCGGCAACGGCACCTCGACCTACCGGGGTGCCGGGGCGTACGACCCGGAGCAGACCGCGGTGATCCCGACGCAGCCGCCGGCACCCCGCGCGGTGCCGGACGCCGTTCCGCCGGGCGGCTACCTCGACCCGACCCCCGGCACGCACACCGCGCCGACGTCCGGTGGCTACGCGGACCCGACGCCCGGCAGCCACGCCGACCCCAACGGGGGCGGCTACCCGGAGCACTCCGGCACCGGGCAGCCGCTGCCGCCGGTGCAGCAGACCGACCCGCTGCCGGGCGTGCCGTCCAGCGGCAGCACCCGCCCGTGAGCCGCCGACTCGTCCGAAGGGAGGCGACGGCATGAGCATGCCGACGCAGGGGCCCGGCCTGGGCTCCGGTTACCACCCCGACGCGGGTGCCCCGCACACGGCGGCGGAGGTGAAGGGCAGCTCCATCGGTGAGCTGATGCGTCAGGTGACAAGTGACCTGTCGACGCTGATGCGCCAGGAGGTCGAGCTGGCCAAGGCCGAGATCCGTCAGGAGGGCAAGAAGGCCGGCAAGGCCGCCGGGCTCTTCGGCGGTGCCGGCTTCGGCGGCTACATGGTGGCGCTCTTCGTGTCCATCGCCGTGTGGCAGTTCCTGGACAACGTCATGGACTCCGGTCTGGCCGCGCTGATCGTGGCCGTCATCTGGGCCGCGGTCGCCGCCGTCCTCTACTCCATGGCCAAGAAGAACGCCCAGCACGTACGCGGGCTCAAGCAGACGAACGACAGCGTGCAGCGGATCCCCGACGCGCTCAAGCCGCATCCGGAGGGAGTCACCCGATGAGCACCGATCCCGATCAGATCCGCCGGGAGATCGAAGCCACCCGTAACAGTCTCAGCTCCGATGTGGACGCGCTGGCGTACAAGGTCAGCCCGAGCCGCATCGTTGACGACCGCAAGCAGCGGGCCCGTTCCGCTCTGCAGAATGTGAGGGACAAGGTCATGGGAACCGCGTCTGACCTCGGCCACGGCACCGGCCAGGCCGCCCACTCGGTGGGTGACCGCGCCTCGTCGGCGGCCTCCAGCGTCAGCGACGCCGCGCACTCGGCGGCGACCTCCGTCAGCGACGCCGCACACAGCGCGCCGCGGGTGATCCGGCAGAAGTCCCAGGGCAACCCACTCGCCGCCGGTCTGATCGCGTTCGGCGTCGGCTGGCTGGCGTCGTCGCTGATCCCGGCCTCCCGCCGGGAGCAGCAGGCCGCGACGCAGCTCAAGGAGCGGGTCGGCGAGCACAGTGGCGCGGTGAAGGAGAAGCTGGGGGAGATGGCCAACGAGCTCAAGGAGGAGCTGCGCGAGCCCGCCCAGCAGGCCGCCCAGTCGGTGCGGTCCACCGCTCAGGACGCCGTGCACGCGGTCAGGGACGACACCAGGTCGGCCGCGTCCGACGTCAAGGACCAGGCCCAGCAGGCCCGACACCAGGTCAGCCCCTGACCCCACCCGCCGCACCCCGGCGACAGCTCGCGGCCACCATCCCGGTGCCCGCGAGCTGTCGCCCCCACCCCCGCCGATCGTGCAGTTTCGGTCGGGGGTTCGTTCTATTGAGGGCTGTCTTGTCGTGACCGAAAGTGCAAGATCGCGCGGGTCAGGGGGTGGTGTGGGGCGGGGTTGGCGGCTCGGCGGATGTGGGTGTCGCCGTAGCGGACGCCGCCGCGCAGGAACCGCTGGGCCACCGCCAGCCAGCCGCACACCCCGCGCTCCAGCAGCCAGAGTGGGGCCGCCAGGGCCGTGGTCGGCGGGAACACCCGGTCACCGCCGGCGCGACGACGACCCGCCTCGGCCAGGGCGACCACCCCGGCCGCCGCGCCGAGCAGCAGCCGGAGCCGACGCGACGCGACCGCCGCCGCCAGCCCCGGCAGGACCGCGAGCGCGGTCAGCAGGCGAGCCGGCTGGGCCAGGTCGTCGTACGCCTGGCGGACCCGTTGGCCACGGAAGTGCGCCGCGTCCGGTGGTAGCCGGCGGACGTACAACCAGGCTGGCCTGGCCTCGACGCCGCCGTACCCGCGCACGGTACGGATCAGCTCCAGGTTCTCGAAGAGCACGTCCGGGTCGTACCCGCCCATGGCGAGGAAGGTGCCGCGCCGCACCGCGAGGGTGCCCGGGTAGTCGTCCCCGAGTGCCCGGTTGAGCAGCGTCCGGCCGGTGTCCCACCAGGCGTGCCAGGGCAGCGGGTCGAAGTAGTTCTGCGGTCGTACCAGATCGACCCGGCCCAGCAGCCGGTGCACTGCGGTCAGGCCGGCCTCGTCGTACCGGACGTCGTCGTCGGCGATCACCACGTGCTCGTGGCCCGCCGCGCGGACGCCGGTGCGTACGCCGATCACCTTGCCGTTGAGCCCACGCTCGCCGGGGTCGGGCGGGAGCTGCCGGACCAGCCCCCGCCAGGCGTCGGCGTGCCGCGCGAACAGGTCCGGTGCGGAGCCGTCGACCACGATCACCTCGACCCGTTCGGCCAGCCACCGCAGGTAACCGGTCAACTCGGCCAGACCGCTGTCGGCGTGCCAGCGCAGCGGCAGCACGTACGTCATCGGCAGGTGGACCGGCGACGTGCCGGCGCGGTCGACGCCCGCCCGGCCTGCGGCGCGCCGGGCGTCACCAGCTGGGCTGAACAGGGACATCGCTGTGCCTCCTTCGCAGGACCGCTGCGCACCGACGGCTGAGCCGCACCTGCCCACATCCGCGCTGGTCAAACCGATGGTCGGAGACGCGGGCGCAGGTCAGGCGGTGCGCCGGACGTTGGTGAGGGTCAGACCGAGGGGCGGCAACGCCGGCATCCGGTGCAGGTCCAGGGCCAGGTCCTGGATGGGTACGTCGTAGCGCATGGTGCCGGTCAGGTTGGCCACCGCCCGTTTCATCAGGTCGATGGTGATCCACTCGCCCGCGCAACGGTGCCCCGCCCAGTGCTCACCGCCGCCCTGCGGGATCAACTCGAACGGGTCCACGTGTCGGCCGGCGAACCGCTCCGGGCGGAACAACTCCGGTTCCGGCCAGAGGGCCGGGTGGTGGTTGGTGCCGTACAGGTCGAGCAGCACCCGTCGCCCCCGGGGAAAGTGGTGGCCCTGCCAGTCGAAGGAACGCCGGACCCGGGCCGCCGCGATCGGGAAGAACGGGTAGTAGCGGCGTACTTCCTGGACGAAGTTCTCGGTGGCCTCGTCGTCGCCGCGCACCCGTTCCCGCCAGCCCGGATGGTCGTGCAGGGCGAGCGCCGCGAACGCGATGTACTGGTCCACGGCCACCACCGGCCGCAGCACGTTGAGCAGCTCCACCGCCGCGACCCGGCGGGGGAGGAGCCGGCCCTGCCGGTCCCGGTGCTCGGCGATCACCGCCAGGGCACTGCCGGGCGGCGCCGGGAAGAGACCGACCCGGGTCCGTTCGATCAGGTCGGCGAGCCGGCGTTCGGTACGGCCACGGGCGAGTCGCCCCCGCCAGTGTCGGAGGCCGACCACCGCCGGAGCCTCGATCATGGCGTGCAGCTCGACGGCGCGCCGCTCGACCTGTGCCGTGGGCAGCGGCACCCCGGCCCAGGCGCAGACCACCCGGGTCAACAGGCGGCCCAGCTCGTCGTAGAGCGGCAGCGGCCCGCCGGCCTCCCAGGCGGGGATCCGCGCCTGCCACTCGTCGTCGAAGAGCCGACCGAGCTGCCGGATGGCGGTCGGCGTCATGATCGACATGAACATGGCCTTGCGGTCGGCGTGCTCCGCCCCGTCCAGCCCCTGCACGCCACGTCGACCGGTGAGGGTCCGCTGCACCCGTAGCGGCATCGCGGTCGACCGTTGGAAGCGCTCGTTGTCGTAGAACAACACCGCCGCCGGCCGGCCGCGCAGGCAGATCGTCGGTGCGAGCAGGATCCGGGTCTGGAAGACGTCGCTGCCGTACCGCTCGCAGCGTGCACCGATGAACCGGTAGCCGGCGCGGAGCAACGCCAGGGTGCTGTCCGGGCTGCGGTCGGCCGGCATGGTCGCCATCAGGTCTCCTCACACGCGGGTGCGGCCGGTCACCCCGGCCGGCTGCGTCTACCCCCGTCGCCGCCGCTGAATCCCCGCGCCGGCTGGCCCCTCCCAGGAGCGGCGGAACCTGGTTTGCTGCTGGTGGGGCAACCACGGGGAGGGCGGATGCGCGACAACAGATCGCCGCACTGGCGGCAGGGGCGAGCGGCCGGGGCACCGGGCACGGGCCGCGACGAGCGGTCACTGATCGGGCCGCCCCGACGGCCGGCCCGACCACACCGGTTCTTCACCGTGCACCTGGGCTTCACCGCACCGGACGCGGCCGACGCCCGCGAGCTGGCCGTGGCGTACGCGGAGGCATTGACGCTGCTCCGCCCGGAGGTGGCGCTCGGGGCGGCGGCCCTGTCGCCGGCCGATGCCTGGCAGCGGGCCGTGCGGCTGTTCTGCGGGGCGGTCGGCCCGGACGGCGAGCGCTGCGTCGACGTGGCCGATCATCCGGGCTTCCACCACGCCCCGGGTCCCGGCGGTCTCGGCTGGGGTGACGGCGATGGGTGACCGCTGCTCGCCGCGGCGCACCGACCGTCATCGGCGTGGGCGACGACGGCGAGCGGCACACCCGACCACAACAGGTGTCGCCGTGCCGGTGCCCGGATTACCGACACCGGCACGGCGACACCGCGCCGGCGATCAGTCCAGATCGAATTCGCCGTCCTGGGCGCCGGCGACGAACGCGTCCCACTCCGCCTGGGTGAAGACCAACACCGGCCCCTCGGGCTCGGCCGAGTTGCGCATGCCGATCAGGTCGTCGACGAAAGCGACCTCGACGGCGCTGTCAGAGGTGTCCCCTTCGGCCCGCTGCCAGACCGCCCGAGAGAGGTCGAAGTCGCCCTTGGGGTGCTGCGCCATGGTTCTTTCCTCCAGTGCCGAGGGTCGTGTGGTGACCGAGTGTCGATCCCCATCGGGCAGGATAAGCGGATGCCGAGCCTGACCCGTGTAGAGGCGACCGCGCGTGGCGCGGCGATTACTGTCGAGTCCTATCAGGTGGACCTCGACCTGACCGGCGGCGCGGAGCTGTTCCGCTCCCGCGTCGCGATCCGCTTCCGGGCGGCCACCGACACCGCGACCTTCGCCGAGGTCAAGCCGGCGAAACTGCTGGCGGTACGCCTCAACGACCGCGACCTCGACCCCGCCCTGTTGGCCGACAACCGGCTGCCGCTCGCCGACCTGGCCGAGGAGAACACCCTCGTCGTCGAGGCGGAGATGGCGTATTCCAACGCGGGGGAGGGGATGCACCGCTTCGTCGACCCGGCCGACGGCGAGACATACCTCTACGCGGTGAGCTTCCTCGACAACGTGCAACGCATCTTCGCCGCGTTCGACCAGCCCGACCTCAAGGCTCCCGTCGTCCTCTCGGTGACCGCCCCACCAGAGTGGACGGTCTCCAGCAACGCCGAGGTGGCTGCCACTCCGGCACCGGGTCGCTGGGAGTTCGCCCCGAGCGCGCCGCTGGCCACATACTTCTTCTCGCTGATCGCCGGGCCGTACCACGTGCGGCGGGCCGAGCACGACGGCGTGCCACTGGGCATCTACTGCCGCCGGTCGCTCGCCGAGCACCTGGATGCCGACGCCGAGGAGATCTTCACCATCACCCGGCAGTGCCTGGACCGGTTCCACCAACTCTTCACCGAGCGCTACCCGTTCGGCAAGTACGACCAGGCGTTCGTGCCGGAGTTCAACGCCGGCGCCATGGAAAACCCGGGCATCGTCACCTTCCGCGACGACTACGTGTTCCGCTCGGCGGTCACCGACACCGAGCGCGAGCAGCGGGCCACCACCATCGCCCACGAGATGGCGCACATGTGGTTCGGTGACCTGGTCACCATGCGCTGGTGGGACGACCTGTGGTTGAACGAGTCCTTCGCGGAATACCTCGGCACCCGGGTCACCGCCGAGGCGACCCGCTTCGGCCAGGCCTGGACGACCTTCGCGATGCGCCGCAAGGCCTGGGGGTACGCGGCCGACCAGCGCCCCTCCACCCACCCGGTCGCCCCGGAGGAGGTCGCCGACGCCGACGAGGGCCTGCTCAACTTCGACGGCATCTCGTACGCCAAGGGCGCCAGCGTGCTACGGCAGCTTGTCGCGTGGCTCGGCGACGAGGCGTTCCTCGCCGGCCTGAACGCGCACTTCGCCGAGCACCGCTTCGGCAACGCCACGCTCGCCGACCTGCTGGTCAGCCTCTCCACCGCCAGTGGCCGGGACCTGTCCGGCTGGGCCGAGGTGTGGTTGCGCCAGCCGCAGGTCAACACGCTGCGCGCCGAGGTCACCGTCGACACCGACGGCCGCTACTCCGACGTGGCCGTGGTGCAGACCGCGCCGGAGTCCCACCCGGTGCTGCGCCCGCACCGGATCGGCGTGGGCCGCTACTCGGTGGACGGCACCGTGCGCCGCGACGACGTCGACATCGACCCCGCGGCCGACGGCGGCCGGACCGTGTTGGGGGCCCTGGCGGGCACTCCGGCTGCCCAGTTGTTGCTGCTCAACGACGGTGACCTGACCTTCGCCAAGGTGCGCCTCGACCCGGCGTCGGCGGAGGCCGTCGCGCGGATGCTGCCCGGCTTGGCCGACCCGCTCACCCGGGCGATCCTCTGGGGCGAGGCACTGGACGCCGCGACAGACGGGGAGCGGCCGGTCAGCGGCGTGGTCGATCTGATGGCCGCCGCGCTGCCCACCGAGACCGAGGTGATCATCGCGGAGGACGTGCTCACCCTCAGCCGGTCGTTGGTGGACCGTTACCTCGACCCGCTGACCCGGTCCGCGGCGCTGGCCCGGGTCGCCGAGGCGTGCCAGCGGTTGCTCGACGGCGCGCCGGCGGGGGAGTCGTTGCAGTTGGCCGCCGCGCGGGGGTGGATCACCGCGACCACCGACGCGGACCTGCTCGTCGGTTGGCTCGCCGGCCGGGACGTGCCGGCCGGGCTGCGGGTCGACGCGGAGCTGCGCTGGGCGGTGCTGCGCCGGTTGGTGGTGCTGGGTGCCGCCGGCGAGGCGGAAATCGCCGTCGAGGCGGCAGCCGACAACAGCTCCACGGGTGCCGAACGGGCCGCCCGCTGCCGGGCCGCCCTGCCCGACCCGGCCGCGAAGCAGGCGGCCTGGGAGATCATCGTGCGGGACACCGAGCTGTCCAACCGCCTGTTGGAAGCGACGGCCGAGGGGTTCTGGCAACCCGAGCAGGCCGAGCTGACCGCCGCGTACGTCGAGCGGTACTTCACGGACATGCCGGCCGCCGCCCGCCGGCGTACCCCGTGGACGGCCGATCGGGTCGCGAAGCTGGCGTTTCCCCGCTACGCCGTGGCGCAGCCGACCCGGGAGGCGGCCGCGGCGCTGCTGGCCCGCGACGACCTGACCCCCGGCCTGCGCCGGGTGGTCACCGACGCCGACGACGACCTGCGCCGCGCGCTTGTCGCCCGGACAGCGGTGGCCGCCGCCGCGGCGTAGTCCCCTCGACCTGACGAATATCGCGGGGTCCGGGACGGGTTGACACCCCGATTTCCCGGACCCCGAGTCGATCAGCAACTGCCACCCCGCACCCGTAGCTCAGCGCGCCGCGAACTCCGCCGTGACCGGCGCGTCCCAGTCGATGACGTACCGCTGCTCGTGGGCGATCGTCTTCTCCGGGTCCATCGCGGTGCGCACCAGCAGGGGCATCAGCAGAGGCAGCAGCGTCCGGCCCACCGGCCCCGGCGCCTTCGTGTGGTTGATCCGCGCCGCGCGGGCGGCGACCTTCTCCACCCGGGCGCGGCGCAGCCGCTCGAACGCGGCGAACGCCGACGCCACGTCCGGTAGGTCACGCAGGCAGCGGGCGAGCTGGACCGCGCTCTCGATGGCCAGCGACGCGCCCTGCCCGGAGCTGTTCGACGGTGCGTGGGCCGCGTCGCCGACCAGCACCATCCGACCCCGGTGCCAGTGCGGCACCGGTGGCATGATCTGCAACGCTCCCACCACCTGGAGTTCGTCGGCGGTGCTTGTCGCCACCAGCTCCCGGCCCGGGTCGTCGTCGCCGTAGGTGCCGCGTAGCGTGGCCAACCACTGCGCCGACGGCACCGTGCGGGCCTCGACCAGACTCACCGGCCGCTGGTACGGCAGGTTGGCCCCCCACCGGGTGCCACCGCCCGGCTCCGGCCAGTAGAGGTAGTAGCCGCGGCGCCCGAACGCGAACGTCATCGTGCCCGGCTCCGCGTCCACGTCGTGCCGGGCCACCGCCTCGAAGCCGAGCAGGCCGGTGAACCGGGGACCGGGCGCGGCCGGATCGATGAGGCCACGAACCGTCGACCGGATGCCGTCGGCACCGATCAGGACGTCGGCGGTGGCGGTGCTGCCATCCTCGAAGTGGGCGGTCACGCCGCTCTTCGTCTGCTCGGCGTCGATGAGCCGCTTGCCGTACGCGAAGCCGACCCCCTCGGCGACCGCCTGATCGTGCAGCGCCCGGTGCAGCTCGGCGCGGTGCACCACGTGCAGCGGGCGCACCCCGGTCAGCGTGGGCAGGTCGATGCGGCGTCGGCCGACCGCCATGACGGTGCGCGTGATCGGGGTGGCGGTCGCCGTCACCGCCTCGTCCGCGCCGATCGTACGCAGGGCCGCCACGCCGTTGGGCGCGAGCGCGAGGGTGCCGCCGATGCCGCCAACTCCGCTGGCGGTCGCCGGGTACGCCTCGTGGACGGTCGCCGTAATGCCGGCGCGGCGCAGTGCGAGTGCGGTCACCGGTCCGGCGATACCGCCGCCGATGACGATCGCGGTTCGTACCGTGGTCATGCTCTTCTCCCTGGGGTGTGTGGTCGCGTGCGACCGACCTGGGAGGGAGCCCGGTTATCCTCTGGTTGCCGCTTCGGGCCGGGCGCCTTCCCAGGCATCGGTTCGGGGTAAGGGCTCCGGCGGGGTGTTGGCGCACCCCGCCGGAGCCGTCTTCAGCCGGCTTCCCGGTTGCTGGCTGTCGGATGGGTGGGTTCGGTGTTGGCTCTCGGGGTGGTGGTTCTCTCGGCCAACCCGGTCAGCTCCGCGGGCATCTCGCCGGTCTCGTGGAAGGCCCGCCAGGTGTCCAGCCCCGGATAGCTGCCCGAGGTCAGCTCGGCGAGCAGGGCACGCAGCCAGGCCGCCTCCGCCTCCCGCAGGGCAAGGTCGTACTCCGACTCGACCAGGAACAGCCGCGGGATCTCCCGCAGGTGGGCGTCGAGCGTCTCGCGGTCCCGCCGGAGCGCGTCTTCGAGCAGGTCGAGCCGCTGACGAAGCAGGTCGGTGGCCTCGTCAGGATGCAGCGCGGCGAGGACGGACAACCCGGCGCGGAAGCGGGGATGCTCCGGCA
The DNA here is from genome assembly GCF_040648675.1 of Micromonospora sp. NPDC049101. Lineage (NCBI taxonomy): Bacteria > Bacillati > Actinomycetota > Actinomycetes > Micromonosporales > Micromonosporaceae > Micromonospora > Micromonospora sp. NPDC049101. The sequence goes on from NZ_JBEZED010000028.1 coordinate 40,749, forward strand.
TCGGGGTGGAGACCAGCTCGCGGGCCCAGTCGACCAGCTCGGCGCGCCCCGCGTCGGTGATCCGGTAGACGGTGCGTTCCGGGCGCCGGCCCTCGCGGACGCTCTCCACCGCGTCGATCAGGCGGTGCTTCTCCAGGTTGCGGATCACCGTGTAGAAGGAGCCCCACTTGAACTCCATGTCCTGGTCCTTGCCCCAGGCCCGCAGTGCGGTGGCGATCTCGTACGGGTGCATCGGCCGTTGGACAAGCGCGGACAGCACGGCCAACGCGAGCAGATTGCCGACCTTGCGCCGCTTCGGCACGATGCCCTCCAGACTCGCTCGCTTCCAATTACTCGTCCGCAAGTATATGCACACGAGTAACCCGTCGCGATCCCGCGCGCTCCGCGATCCCGCGCGCTCCGCGATCCCGCGCGCCTTGATCGACTCGGTTTCCTTGAAGTCGCGGTGTCCTGACCGGTTTGACGCACCGATTTCCCGAAAGGCGAGTTGACCATCGCTGCCAGCGTGCGCCGTTCCGGCATGTCGCGGTGTCCCGCCGGGGTCGGGGTGGGGTGCTCGCCTGGGCGCTTAGCCGGGCCGGGGTGGTCGGTCCCGACGGTCGGCCTACGATCATCGGGTGGAGGAAGATATCCGGCGGATCGGGATCATGGGTGGCACCTTCGACCCGATCCACCACGGTCACCTCGTCGCGGCCAGTGAGGTGGCGGACCGGTTCGGCCTGGACGAGGTGGTCTTCGTTCCGACCGGGCAGCCGTGGCAGAAGGCCGACGAACCGGTCAGCCCGGCCGAGGACCGTTACCTGATGACTGTCATCGCCACCGCCTCCAACCCGCGCTTCCAGGTCAGCCGGGTCGACATCGACCGCCGTGGGCCGACCTACACCGTCGACACCCTGCGCGACCTCCAGGCGGAGTACGGCCCCAAGGTGCAGTTGTTCTTCATCACCGGCGCGGACGCCCTGCAGCGCATCCTGTCCTGGAAGGATCTGGACGAGATCTTCGAGCTGGCCCACTTCATCGGGGTGACGCGGCCCGGTTTCCCGCTGACCGACAAGCACCTCCCGGCGGACACTGTCAGCCTGATCCAGGTGCCCGCGATGTCCATCTCGTCGACGGACTGCCGCGCCCGGGTCGCCCGGGGCGAGCCCGTCTGGTATTTGGTGCCCGACGGTGTGGTGCAGTACATCGCCAAGCGAAGCCTCTATCACGGCTGACCGCGCCGGATTCCGGCTGGTTTGTGTATTTAACCGACCAGAACTGCACGGTCGGGGCGTCGCCGGGTATGAGACGCTTGGAGGATCGCACGCTTGATCGAAGGAGAACGGTGACAGTTTCCGAACGCGCTCACGAGCTGGCAATCGCGGCCGCCCAGGCCGCCGCCGACAAGAAGGCGCAGGACATCACGATCATCGACGTCGGCGACCAGCTCGCCATCACCGACGCGTTCGTGCTCGCCGCCGCCCCCAACGAGCGCCAGGTGCTGGCCATCGTGGACGCGATCGAGGAGAGCCTGCTGGAGCTGCCGGACAAGGCCAAGCCGGTGCGGCGTGAGGGCGAGCGTGGTGGCCGCTGGGTGCTGCTCGACTACGTCGACATCGTGGTGCACGTCCAGCACACCGAGGAGCGCGAGTTCTACGGGCTCGACCGCCTCTGGAAGGACTGCCCCACCATCCCGTTCGTCGACCGCGACCTGGTCGAGGCCGACGCCAGCGGGTCGTCCGCCGCCGCCGAATGACCCGACTGATCGTCTGGCGGCACGGCAACACCGACTGGAACGCCGCCAACCGCGTCCAGGGGCAGACCGACGTACCCCTCAACGAGCTGGGTCGCGACCAGGCCCGCGCCGCCGCCCCGCTGCTCGCGGCGCTGCGGCCCGACGCGATCGTGGCCAGCGACCTGAGCCGCGCTGCGGAGACCGCCGCGGCGCTCGCCGCGCTGACCGGGCTTCCGGTTCGCACCGACGCCCGGCTGCGCGAGCGGCACTTCGGCCAGTGGCAGGGCCTGCACCTCACCGAGGTCGCCGAGCGTTTCCCGGAGGAGTACGCGCGGTGGCGGGCCGGCGACCCCGACCCGGGCGCCGATCTCGAACCCTTGCACGATCTCGGCGAGCGGGTCGCTGCCGCCCTGCGGGAGGCAGCGGAAGCGGCTCCCGGCGGCACCGTGGTGATCGCCACTCACGGTGGCGGCTCCCGGCAGGGCATCGGTCGTCTGCTCGGCTGGGACACCACAGTGCTGCGCACCATCGGTTCGCTGGCCAACTGCCACTGGAGCGAGCTGCGGCACGACGACCGCGCGCCGACCGTCGGGCGCCCACAGGACGTCAGTGGCTGGCAGTTGCGGGCGCACAACGTCGGCCTGGTCACCGCCCCGGTCGCCGTCGAAGCGATCTGAGCGCTCGCGCCTCGGCGTTCGAGGCCTCGATCGGCTAGCGTGCCGGGCATGCCCGTCGCGGTTGTCATCGACTCCACCGCCTACCTTCCGCCCGAGCTGGTGCAGGCGCACCGGCTGACCGTCGTCCCGTTGACCGTCGTGCTCAACGGCGCGGAAGGGCTGGAGGGGGTGGAGACCCAGCCGGCCGACGCGACCCTGGCACTGAGCGCCCGCCGGGTCTCGGCGACCACCTCCCGGCCGGCACCCGAGCAGTTCGCGCGGACGTACCGTCAGTTGCTCGACACCGGCGCCGACGGGATCGTCTCGGTGCACCTCTCCGCCGCGTTGTCGGGCACGGTGGAGGCGGCCCGGCTGGCCGCCGCCGACCTGGACGGCCGCGTCGAGGTGGTGGACAGCCGCTCGGCGGGCATGGGGCTGGGCTTTCCGGCCATCGCCGCCGCCACCGCCGCCGAGGCCGGCGCCGACCTTGCCGGGGTACGCGACGCGGCGCTCGCCGCCATCGCCCGCACCACCGTCTGGTTCTACGTCGACACGTTGGAGTTCCTCCGCCGGGGTGGCCGGATCAACGCGGCCGAGGCGCTGTTCGGCACCGCCCTGTCCGTCAAGCCGATCATGCACATGCCGGACGGGGCGATCGTGCTGCGCGAGAAGGTCCGTACCGCCAGCCGGGGAGTGGCCCGCCTCGTGGACCTGGCCGTCGAGGCGGCCGGCGACGACGACGTGGACCTCGGGGTGCACCACCTGGCCGCGCCGCAACGGGCCGAGGCGCTGCGCACCGCGCTGACCGAACGGTTCGGTGACCGGCTGCACCACACGTACGTCTCCGAAGCGGGCGCGGTCGTCGCCGCGCACGCCGGGCCGGGCCTGGCCTGCGTGGTCGTCCACCGTCGGCCGGAGGACTGAGCGGTGTCCACGTCGTCGTGTGTGGTGACCGGCGGCGGTCGCGGTGTCGGCCGGGCCGTGGTGGAACGCCTGGTGGCGACCGGTGCCACAGTCGTCGTGTTGGAGCGCGACGCCGACGCCGCCGACTGGCTGGCCGGGCATCCCGCCGCCGACCGACTCGTCGCGGTGTTCGGTGACGCCGCCGACGAGCGGGTGGCCGAGCACGCCGCCGAGCTGGCCGAACGCGCGGCGCCCCTGACCGGTTGGGTGAACAACGCGGCGGTGTTCCGCGACGCCGCGCTGCACTCGGCGTCGGCCGACACGGTGCTGGACCTGATCGGGCTGAACCTGCGCCCGGCCGTGGTGGGCGCCGCGGTGGCCGTCCGCCGCTTCCTGGCCCGCGCCGCCGGCGGCGCGATCGTGAACGTCTCGTCGCACCAGGCCCGCCGGCCCGTGTCGGGTGCCCTGCCGTACGCGACGGCGAAGGCCGCCGTGGAGGGTCTGACCCGGGCACTTGCCGTCGAGTACGGGAAGTACGGCATCCGCGCCAACGCGGTCGCGCTCGGCTCGATCGCCACCGAGCGGCACACCGAGTTCCTGGCCGCGCAGGAGCCCACCCAGGCCCAGTGGATCGACGCCGAGCTGAATCGGCTGCACCCGGTGGGCCGGATCGGGCGGGTCGACGAGGTGGCCGAGGCCGTCGCGTACCTGCTGTCACCGGCGGCGAGCTTCGTCAACGGGGTGATCCTGCCGGTGGACGGGGGACGAGCCGTGCTCGGCCTCGACCCGGAGGCCCACTGACGACCGATCGTCCGTGTTAGCCTCCGTGCGCGCCCCAGATGGGCCTACCCCCCGGAGGTTCTGGCTACTTCAGCCACCACGCCGAGATCGATGCGATGTGCGCGTCTCTCGTGCGGGATCCGGGGCGTCGGTGCCCTCGGGGCGTCGTCATCGGTGTGGCTGGGTGAACGCTGTGGGCCTCCGGTCGGGTCAACGGATCGACCGGGAAGAAGACGGTACGCATGACAGTCACGTTCAACCACACCATCATCGCCAGCAAGGACAAGAACGCGTCGGCCGCGTTCTACCGGGAGCTGTTCGAGCTGCCGGAGGCGCCGTCGTGGGGGCCGTTCGTCAACATCGTGCTGGACGGGGGAGTGCTGCTCCAGTTCGCCGAGCCGCCGGTGGAGATCCAGATGCAGCACTACGCGTTTCTGGTCGACGACGAGCTGTTCGCGCGGTGTCTGGCGTTCGTCGAGGGGCGGGGCATCACCTACTGGGCCGACCCGCAGCTGAAGCGGGAGGGGGAGACCAACACCGAGCACGGTGGACGGGGCTTCTACTTCTTCGACCCGGCCGGCCACGCCATCGAGATCATCACCCGGCCGTACCTGTAGGGGCGGCCGCGTCGCTCGTCAGGGCGGGTGTCGGCTCCGGTTGCTCTGTCCGCCGGGGCCGGCCCCACCCAGGTTCCGCCAGAACGCTTCGTCGGCCTCCCCGCTGTTGCCCGTTGCTCGTCGATGTCGTCGAGGCGGCAGCGGCGGATCTGGAGCGTGCTGAGCGTGACTATTGGAGGATTTCGGTAAGTCGGGTCAGGTCCGTCATCTCGTATGCGACGGGTGTGTCGTCCGGCCGGGTGTGCCCGCGGTGGTTGATCCACACCGCCTGGATGCCGGCGGCGTGCGCCCCGTACACGTCGGCGCTTGTCGAGTCGCCCACGTGCAGCACGTCGTCCGCACGCAGGTCCAGCGCGGCGAGCGCTCGGGTGAACATGTCCCGGTCCGGTTTGTAGGCGCGGACTTCCTCGCTTGTCACCACGGCGGTGAAGGCCAGGCCATGGTGTGCCATCGCCGCGTCCAGGTCGGCGCGGTCGACGTCCGACACGACGCAGATGGGCACCGTGACCCGGGAGAGGAACTCCCGGGTACCTGGACGTAGCGGCGGCGACTGCCAGTACTCGAACTGCGCCGCGCACAGCCTGACCGGGTCACCGGCGCAGCCCACCGCGGCCATCACCCTGGCCAGGCTGTGCATCGCGCAGTGTCGTAGCGTCCGGAACTGTGGGCCGGCGGCGACCGCCTCGTACTCCCGCGCCCACGCATCCATGACCTCGTCTCCAGCGACGGATGGTGAGGCGCCGGCGGCTACCTGGTCAGCTATCGCCTGCATGATCGCGTCGTCGTCTTCGACCACCGTGCCGTAGAAGTCCAGCAGCAGTCCCTTGATCACGTTCGCAGTGTAGTCGTCGCCGCGGCCGGTGGGTTCGGCGAGCTCAGTGGCTGCTGGCGGCGAGCCGAATCCCGAATCCCGTGCCAAGCAGACCAGAACCGCTAGCAGATCCGCGCTTGATCAGGGCGTTGTCCACAGTGGCGTCGGTTATCCACAGGGCGATGTCGCCACACCCCACCGCCTCCGCCGTCGCCATAGCGTCGCCCTGTGTCACACGACGAGGAGACCGAGGTACGCCAGCGCCTGCGCCGGCTGACGGATGCGCCGCTGGACGTGTCGTCACCGCCGGCACGGGCAACGCTCGCGGGCGTACCTCTGGCTGGGGTGCTGCCACCCCGGGCCGGGGCGCCGATGGCCGAGCCGGACGCGGGCGTACCCCTTGCCGTGGAAGGCTCGCTGGCCCCACGGCTGTCCGGGCCTGGCGCGTTCGACCCAGGGCGACGCGGTGTGCGGGCGCTGGCGGTCGTCGCGGTGGTGGTGGTGCTGGCCGCCGCCGGGTGGGCCTGGCGGTCCCGGCCGCACGCCGAGCCGGCCGCACCACTGGGCAGCGAGGCCGTAGCGGCCACGCCGGCGGGCGACCTCAGCGCTTCCGGCTCCGGTGAGCTGGTGGTGGCGGTCGCGGGCAAGGTCCGCAAGCCCGGGTTGGTGCGGGTGCCGGCCGGGTCCCGGCTCGCCGACGCGGTGCAGGCGGCCGGCGGCCCGCTGCCCGGGGTCGACGTGGCGCTGCTCAATCCCGCTCGCAAGGTCACCGACGGCGAGCTGATCGTGGTCGGCGTGACGCCGCCGCCGGCGCCGGCCGGTCCGGCGGCGGGCGGGGCGGCTCCGGCTGCCGGTCCGCTGAACCTCAACACCGCCACCCTGGCGCAGCTCGACGCGCTGCCCGGGGTCGGGCCGGTGCTCGCCCAGCGCATCCTCGACCACCGGGACCAGCACGGCGGGTTCAAGGCCGTCGGCGACCTGCGCCAGGTCGACGGGATCGGCGACGCACGGTATGAGCAGCTCAAGGATCTGGTGACGGTGTGAACAGCGGTGACCCGACGCCGCACGGCCAGCTGACCGCCGCCCAAGATCGGGCATCACCGCCGGACCTGCGACTCGCCGGGCTGGCCGTGGCCGCGTGGCTCACCGCGCTCGCCGGCCTACATCTCGGCGTCCGCTCGCTCCTGCTGGTGGCCGGGGTGGTGGCCATCCTGACCGTGTGCACCGCCCTGCACCTGCTCGGCCGCTTCGGTCGTCCGCGGGCCGTCGCGCGCCGCCACGGCTGGATCGCCGTCGCGCGCCGCCACGGCTGGATCGCCGTCGCGGTCGGCCTCGGTGTGGTCTGTGCGGGGGCGGTCACCGCGGCCCAGCTCGCCATCCGGGACGCCCCGCCGATCCGTGCCCTGGCCGAGCAGCGCGCACTGGTCACCGCGGAGGTGGTGGTCCGGGACGATCCGCGCCCGATCCGTTCCGCCGGGCGACCGGGGATGCTGCTGGTACCGAGCGAACTGGTCCGCCTCACCGGCCCGGACGGTCGACGCATCCACGCGTCGGTGCGGCTGCTCGTCCTGGCCACCGACCCGGCCTGGCAGGGACTGCTGCCCGGGCAACGCCTCACCGCCGATGGTCGGCTCGGCGTCGCGCGCGGTGGTGATCTCACCGCGGCCGTGCTCAGCACCAACGGTCCGCCGCAGCGGCACGGTGTGTCGTCCTGGGCGCAGCGCGCCGCCGGCACCCTGCGTGCCGGTCTGCAACGGGCCTGCGCGCCGCTGCCCGACGAGCCGGGCGGGCTGCTGCCGGGGCTCGTCGTGGGCGACACCAGCCGACTGCCACCCGCCGTCGAGGAGGATTTCCGGGCCACCGGGATGACACATCTCAATGCCGTTTCCGGGAGCAATGTCGCCATTGTGGTCGGCGCGGTGTTGTTGCTGGCGCGTTGGGCGCGGGCCGGTCCGTGGCTCGCCGTCGGGCTCTGCGCGGTGGCGCTGGTGGGCTTCGTCATCCTGGTCCGCCCGTCACCGAGCGTCGTACGGGCCGCGACGATGGGGGCCATCGGGCTCGCCGCGCTTGCCGCCGGTCGTCCCCGTGCCGCGCTGCCCGCGTTGGCCGCCGCCGTCACCGTGCTGGTGCTCGTCGACCCGGAGTTGGCCGGGGATCCCGGTTTCGCGCTCTCCGTGCTGGCCACCGGTGGCCTCTTGCTGCTCGCGCCGCGTTGGCGGGATCGGCTGCGGCGGCGCGGCGTGCCGCCCGGCCTGGCGGAGGCGTTGGCCGTGCCGGCGGCCGCGCAACTGGCCTGTGGACCGGTCGTCGCCGGGATCTCCGGCACGGTCAGCCTGGTGGCGGTGCCGGCCAACCTGCTCGCGGTGCCGGCCATCGCACCGGCGACAGTGCTGGGCGTGTCGGCGGCCATGGTGTCGCCGCTCTGGCCGTCCGGGGCCGAGATCCTCGCGTGGCTGGCGAGTTGGCCGGCCTGGTGGCTGGTGGTCATCGCCCGACAGGGCGCCCGACTCCCGGGCGGCACCCTGCCGTGGCCCGGCGGGCTCCCGGGGGCGCTGCTGCTGACCGTGTTGACCGTCGCACTGCTGATCGCGGTGCGCCGCCCCCTCGTACGCCGACTGGTGGCCGTCGTCGGTGTCGCCTCGGTGCTCGGCGCGCTTCCGGTGCGGCTGGTGTTCGCTGGCTGGCCGCCAGCGGGTTGGGTCGTGGTGGTCTGCGCGGTGGGCCAGGGCGACGCCGTGGTGTTGCCGGTCGCCCCCGGCCGGGCGGTGGTGGTCGACGCCGGGCCGGAGCCGAGTGCGGTGGACGGTTGCCTGCGTCGACTCGGCGTACGGGAGGTGCCGCTGCTGGTGATCAGCCACTTCCACGCCGACCACGTGGGTGGGGTGGCCGGGGTGTTCCGGGGGCGGCGGGTGGGCGCCGTGCTGGTGCCGTCGTCGACGGATCCGGAGAGCGGCCGGGACCTGGTCCGGGCGGCGGCCGCCGGGCGGGCCGCGCTGCGCACCACCGTGGCCGGTGCCCGTCACCCGATCGGAGGCGTCGACCTGCTGGTGCTCGGCCCGCCGTACCCGCTGGCCGGCACCAGGTCCGACCCGAACAACAACTCGCTGGTGGTGCGCGCCACGGTGGGCGGGGTGCGGATCCTGCTGCCCGGCGACGCGGAGACCGAGGAGCAGCACGCGCTGCTGACGCGGGCGACACCCGGCCAGTTACGGGCGGACGTGTTGAAGGTCGCCCACCACGGTTCGGCGTATCAGGACCCGGGCTTTCTCGACGCGGTGCGGCCGGCGGTCGCGTTCGTGCCGGTGGGCACGGGTAACACCTACGGGCACCCGAACCCGGGGATACTGGCCCGGCTGAGCAGGGGTGGCGCCCGGGTGCTGCGCACCGACACCGACGGCGACCTGGCGGCGATCCGGGCTGACGGTGGCCTGGCCGTGGTGCGGCGGGGAGTCCCACCGGGCCGGCAATCCTGAGCCTCGTCGGGAGGGGCCCGGTGCGAGTGGTCCGCCCATCATCGGCGGGACTCCGCGTCCGACGGAGACTGCCCTCGGGTGGGTCAGGCACGGGGCTCCGGGGCGGCGGTCGGCCAGGTGCTGGTCAGCCCGTACCGGAACCAACCCAGTGACATGAATTGTGGATTAAGCGGTCAATTGAGATAGATGTCTTGATTTGCGCTGAGTGCGGGCTGCGCCGACCAAGCGGCGAATGAGCAGGCACGATCCCGGCGTGGGCCGTGCGAATATGGGCGGCGTGACCGCCGCCAACCTCGCTTCCATTCTGCTCGTCCTCGGTGACGAGGAGTTACTCGCCACGCGCGCGGTCACCGAAGCTGTCGCGAAGGTTCGCGGTGTCGACCCCGAAGCGGACGTCCGCGAATACCAGGCCGGTGCGCTCGCCGTCGGCGAGATCGCCGAGATGCTCAGCCCCTCGCTGTTCGGCGGGCGGCGACTGCTGATCCTGCGCTCCGGTCAGGACGCCCGCAAGGACCTGGTCGCCGCGCTGTTGGCGTACGCGAAGAACCCCGACCCGGAGGTCCAACTGCTGGTGCTGCACCTGGGCGCCGCCAAGGGCAAGGCGTTCGCCGACGGGCTGCGGGCGGCCGGCGCGACTGTCGTCCCGGCAGCCAAGCTCAAGGGGCACCGCGAGCGGGTGGCCTTCGTCCGTGACGAGATCCGCCGGGCCGGCGGAAAGTGCACCGACGACGCGGCCGAAGCGCTCATCGCGGCGGTCGGCAACGACCTGCGCGAGCTGGCCGCCGCCTGTTCCCAACTGATCGCCGACACCGACGGGCGGATCAGCGCCGACACGGTGAGCCGCTACTACCGGGGCCGGGTCGAGGTGACCGGCTTCACGGTGGCGGACGCCACCATGGTCGGTGACGTGCCGGCGGCACTGGAGGCGCTGCGCTGGGCCCTGCACGTCGGGGTCGACCCGGTGCCCATCGCCGACGCCCTGGCCGACGGGGTGCGCACGGTGGCCCGGGTGGCGTCGGCCGGGCGGGGCAACGCGTACCAGCTCGCCAGCAGTCTCGGCATGCCCCCCTGGAAGGTCGAGCGGGCGCAGCGGCAGGGGCGCGGCTGGACACCGGAGGGCCTGGTCCGGGCCATGCAGGTCGCCGCCGAGTGCAACGCCGCAGTCAAGGGTGGCTCCGACGACCGGGCGTACGCCCTGGAGCGCGCGGTCTTCTCGGTCGCGGCGGCCCGGCAGGGCGGCACCAGATGACGGGGGCGAATCGCCCGGCGTGGGCCACTGTCGCCGTCGACGAGGAGCGGTATCGGCCGCTCTACGCCCGACTCCTCGGCCTCCGGTTCGTCAACCCCGGCGGCGTGCTGTGCTTCCTCTTCTTCGAGGGCACCATCGCGCTGGCCGTGCTGCTCGCCCTCGCCGAGCTGGTCACCTGGTGGGCGGTGCTGGTGCTGCCCGCCGTGGTGGCGGCGATGGTCAAGCTCAACGACATGGTGGCCGCGATCGTGGTCCGTTCCGCCGCGCTCGTGCCCGAGCAGGAACGGGATCGTTTTCGCCGGCAGATGGAGCCGGTCGTCGGTCGAGCCCGAGTGGAGTGGGCCTCGCACAGCGTGACCGGGGTCGTCATGGCGGTGGACGCGTCCCCCCCGCGCACCGATGCGCCGAAGCGCCCACCAGCTCAGGCATAGTAGATCTTGGAGCGGAACGGCCCCTCCAGGGGCACTTTCCTTCCAAGATCTCAGGCCGGTGCCTCGCCATGAGGTGAGCACTGGCCTGGGCACACGGAAGCCCCGGACCGAGGCCCGGGGCTTTCCGAATCAGTCTGACGGTGAAGTCGTCAGGCGGAGAGCGCACCCACGCGCTTCGCGATCGCGGACTTGCGGTTCGCGGCCTGGTTGGAGTGGATCACGCCCTTGCTGACGGCCTTGTCCAGCTTGCGAGAGGCGTCCAGCATGAGCGCGGTGGCCTTCTCGACGTCACCGGCCTCGGCAGCCTCGTGGAACTTCCGGACGGCGGTCTTCAGCGACGACTTGACCGACTTGTTGCGCAGCCGGGCCTTCTCGTTCTGCCGGTTGCGCTTGATCTGGGACTTGATGTTCGCCACGCGACAGCCTCGTCTTGATAGCTCGGGTTGGTCAGCTTCTGCGCAAGATGACGAAACATGCGTCATCGCTGCGCGAAGAGCCAGGTTACCAGGTTGCCCGGGACGAGCCAAAACGGCTCGGCCCGAAACGGCGTTCGCCCGGTTCGTGGGCTCACCCGGACACTCGACGCTTGATCCACTCGGTTTCCTGCAAACCGCGGTAATCGCCTGCGGCTGATAGCCCGACTTCAAGGAACCCGAGTCGATCACGGGCCGCTGCGCCGCCGCGCCGCCGGGCCGCTGCGCCGCTGGGGCCGGGCCGCCGGGGGCGCCGCACTGCCGAAGCCGCCGGGTCGGGAGCGCGTCACCGCCAGCCCTGGCGGCGAGCCAACCAGTCGAGCAGCTGCTCACCGCTCCACCGCTGGTGGGCGGGCAGGTGCGGCGAGGCCGTCGGCGGTGCCGCCGCGGCGCCGGTGAGGTAGTAGCCGGCCAGCGCGGCCAGGGTCGCGTCCAGCGCGTCCGGGGGTGCACCCGCCGTCGCCGGGTGCGTGGCGAAGAGCCGGTCCGCGTCCTGCCCGCTGGCGTACGCGGTGAGCAGCAGGCCGGCCAGGTCGAACCAGGCCGGCCCGGAGCAGGCCCAGGTCCAGTCGCAGAACCAGGCTCGGCCGTGCGCGTCGATCAGCACGTTGTCGACCCGCAGGTCACCGTGGATCAGGCCGGTCGCCCCGTCGGCGTACCGGGGGAGGAGGGACTCCAACGCCACCAGCTCGGGCAGCCGGCCCCGGACCGGGGGCGGCAGCGCTGGGGTCGGCTCGCGACCGGCGGCGACCTCCTCCCACCAGAGGATGTCCGAGCGGGCCAGGTCGGCCAGGTGCGGCAGGCCGAGCGCGGTCAACTCGGCCGGCGGGTCGGCCAGGGCGACGGCGACCTCGGCGTACCCGGTGAGGGTCGCGTCCAACTCGGCGGGCACCCAGGGCAGGTGCGGGGTGTGCCCGTCGACGGCGTCGGTGCACAGCACGAACCAGCCGGCCGCCGACAGGGTCCACCGGGGGCGGGGCGCCGGCAGGTCGGCCGGCAGCCTGTCCAGGATCGCGGCCTCTCGGGCGTACCAGTCGACCAGATGCGGTTGCTCGGCGGCGGGTGCCGCCTTGACGAAGGCCCGGCCACCGTCGGCGGTGTCGAGCACTGCGGCGAAGCCGCGGGTGAAGCCCGCGCCCGCCACCCGGGCGGTGACCACCGGTGCGCCCAGCCGGTCCGCGACCGCGGCCCGCAGCGCCGCCGGCAGCGTCGGCCACGACGGGCGCAGCGCGCTCGCGTGGTAGGGCACCGGCGGCAGCGGGGGAGGGGACACCCCACCATGCTGCCCCGGGGTACGTGCGCGACGCACGGCGACACTGCCAGACTGCCAAGCCATGAGGACCGAGGACTTCTGGCAGTTGATCGACGAGGCTCGGGCCGGTGGCGGGGGAGAGCCCGGGCCGGTCGCCGCCCGGGCCGTCGCGCTGCTCGCCGCGCGCGATCCGGAGGACATCATCGGGTACGCGCGGCACCAGACGCGGGTGTTGGCCGCCTCGCACAAGGCGGATCTGTGGGGTGCGGCGTACCTGATCAACGGCGGTGCCTCGGCCGACGGCTTCGAGCACTTCCGGGGGTGGCTGATGACCCAGGGGCGGGCGGTCTTCGCCCGGGCGGTCACCGAACCGGACTCGCTGGCCGAGTTGCCCCAGGTGCGGGCGGCCTCGCTCAGCGGTGAGGAGTTCTCCGCCGAGCGGATGCTGTCGGCGCCCTGGGACGCGTACCGCAAGGCCACCGCGACCGAACTGCCGGCGGACCGCGACCCGGTGCGGACTCCGGATCTCAACGACTTCTGGGACTTCGACGACGAGGAGGAGGCCCGTCGTCGGCTGCCCCGGCTGGCCGCGCTCTTCGTCGAGCCGCCGCTGGAGTGAGAGGTTCTCGGGTCGATCCATCGCCCGCGCAGCGGACCTACCCCGGCGGCGTGGGAACATAGAGGGGGTCGGCGGCGCGCCGGCCTGTTCACGTCAGCCGACCAGAACGGACCGCTGTGCCACCGAAGCTCGATCCCGGCGCGAATGCTCCCGGTTCCACCGACCCCGGTCGCATCCGGAACTTCGGCATCATCGCCCACATCGACCACGGGAAGTCGACCCTGGCCGACCGGATGCTGCAGCTCACCGGTGTGGTCGACCCCCGGCAGATGCGCGCCCAGTACCTGGACCGGATGGACATCGAGCGCGAGCGCGGCATCACCATCAAGAGCCAGGCCGTCCGCATGCCGTGGACCATCCGGGACGGCGAGCGGGCCGGTGAGCACGCGGTGCTCAACATGATCGACACCCCGGGGCACGTCGACTTCACCTACGAGGTGTCCCGGTCGCTGGCCGCCTGCGAGGGTGCCGTGCTGCTCGTCGACGCGGCGCAGGGCATCGAGGCGCAGACCCTGGCCAACCTCTACCTGGCGCTGGAAAACGACCTGCGCATCATCCCGGTGCTCAACAAGATCGACCTGCCGGCCGCCCAGCCGGAGAAGTACGCCGAGGAGCTGGCCCACCTGATCGGCGGCGACCCCGCCGACTGCATCCGCGTCTCCGGCAAGACCGGCGAGGGCGTCCCGTACCTGCTCGACGAGATCGTCCGGCAGTTCATCCCGCCGGTCGGCGACGCCGCGGCGCCCGCCCGGGCGATGATCTTCGATTCGGTGTACGACGTCTACCGCGGCGTCGTCACGTACGTCCGGGTCATCGACGGCCGGATCAGCGCCCGCGACCGGATCAAGATGATGTCCACCGGGGCGGTGCACGAGCTGCTGGAGATCGGCGTCATCTCACCCGAGATGGTCAAGGCCGAGGCACTCGGCGTTGGCGAGGTCGGCTACCTGATCACCGGCGTGAAGGATGTCCGGCAGTCCCGCGTCGGTGACACGGTCACCATCAACAGTCGGCCGGCGGCCGAGGCACTGGGTGGCTACAAGGACCCGAAGCCGATGGTCTACTCCGGCCTCTATCCGATCGACGGTTCCGACTACCCCAACCTGCGCGAGGCGTTGGACAAGCTCAAGCTCAACGACGCCGCCCTCGACTACGAGCCGGAGACCTCCGGTGCGCTCGGGTTCGGCTTCCGCTGCGGCTTCCTCGGCCTGCTCCACCTGGAGATCATCCGGGAGCGGCTGGAACGCGAGTACAACCTCGACCTGATCTCCACCGCACCCAACGTCGTCTACCGGGCGATCACGGACGACGGCGCGGAGATCGTCGTCACCAACCCCAGCGAATACCCCACCGGCAAGATCGCCGAGGTGTACGAGCCGGTGGTCCGGGCCACCGTACTGACGCCCAACGACTACGTGGGCGCGGTCATGGAACTCTGCCAGGGCCGACGCGGCACCCTGCTCGGCATGGACTACCTCTCCGCCGACCGGGTGGAGCTGCGCTACACGCTGCCCCTCGCGGAGATCATCTACGACTTCTTCGACCAGTTGAAGAGCCGCACCAAGGGTTACGCCTCGCTCGACTACGAGCCCTCCGGCGAGCAGGCGTCCGACCTGGTGAAGGTGGACATCCTGCTGCACGGCGAGCCGGTGGACGCGTTCAGCGCCATCGTGCACAAGGACAAGGCGTACAACTACGGCGTCACCATCGCCGCCAAGCTCCGTACCCTGATCCCGCGTCAGCAGTTCGAGGTGCCCATCCAGGCGGCCATCGGCAGTCGGGTCATCGCCCGGGAGACCATCCGGGCGATCCGCAAGGACGTGCTCGCCAAGTGCTACGGCGGTGACATCAGCCGTAAGCGCAAGCTGCTGGAGAAGCAGAAGGAAGGCAAGAAGCGGATGAAGATGGTCGGCCGCGTCGAGGTGCCGCAGGAGGCCTTCATCGCCGCCCTCTCCTCCGACTCCGGCGACGGCAAGGCCGCCGGAAAGAAGTAACAGCCCCGCCCGGGGTCGTCGTGGGCCATGATCCGCACAGTTACGGCGAAACTGCTGTCTCGAGCTCGTTTGAGGCAGCAGTTTCCCCGTAGTTGCACGGATCTTGACTGCTTGGCAGGGTGTTCCGGTCGAGGTTGGGGCCGGAGGCTCGGGGCCGGCCGCCCGTACCACGGGTGCAGGCGTCGCCGGTCGGGGTGCCCTGGGTCGGCGGCGCGACCGCTGCTCCGGAAATTTTTCTGGCGCTGCCGTGAGGTGGACGGGCCGACGAGAAGGGCTCCTACCTGTGTGGACGCGCTTCCGCGACAACCGACGCACCCGTGAGGCATCGACGAATGGCGTTCTTCTTCGCGGTGAGTCGGTTTGGGCTTTCGGCGGGGCGGGCACTTAGCGGTCACGACAGGAAGCACACATCGTGTGTCGAACATTCTTTGAAGGAGGGCGACCGTGGAGTTCACCGTCTGGGGCATCATCACTGCGATCGTTGTTGGTCTCATCGTCGGCGCGCTCGGCCGCCTGGTTGTTCCGGGCCGGCAGAACATGCCGATCTGGCTGCACCTGCTGATCGGTGTCGGCGCGGCCCTGCTCGGTACGGTGCTGGCGCGGGCCGTCGGTATCGCGACCGAGACGAGCGGTATCGACTGGGGCGAGCTGCTGGTGCAGGTCGTAGTTGCCGCGGTCGCGGTCGCTCTGGTGGCCGGCGTTGGTGGCCGCCGCCGAGTGACCCGGTAACACCAAGCACCAATTCCCGTACCACCACCACATCGCCGATGGGCGCCCGGCCGACAGGTCGGGCGCCCATCGGCGTTCTTCCCGGTGGGGCCTTCTTCCCGGCGGGGTGGCGCGCGGCGCGGCGCGGTCTGGCGCAGCCTGGCCTAGCCCGGCACGGCTTGATCTGGACTTGGGCTGGTGCTGTGGCCTGGGCTGGTTTGGTCGCCTGGACTGGGGGCCGGGGTGGCGGGATGGCCGGCTCGGTAGGTGGCGGGGGAGGGGCGGTCGGTGGAACGTGTTCTTGTCGGCCAAGTCGTGATCGTTTGGTGGCTGGAGTCGGTTTGGATTTTCTGTGGGGCGGGCACTTAGCGGTCACGACAGGAAGCACACACCTCGTGTGACAGACATTCTTTGTAAGGAGGGTGGCCGTGGAGCTCACCGTCTGGGGCATCATCACTGCGATCGTTGTTGGTCTCATCGTCGGCGCGCTCGGCCGCCTGGTTGTTCCGGGCCGGCAGAACATGCCGATCTGGCTGCACCTGCTGATCGGTATCGGCGCGGCCCTGCTCGGTACGGTGCTGGCGCGGGCCGTCGGCATCGCGACCGAGACGAGCGGCATCGACTGGACCGAGTTGCTGGTGCAGGTGGTGGTTGCCGCGATCGCGGTCGCGTTGGTGGCCGGCGTTGGTGGCCGGCGCCGCGTCACCCGATAACGACCTGGCATCACCTGGCGAGGCAGCACTACCGCAGGACAGCACGATGGAAAGAGCGCCCGGCCGTGAGTCGGGCGCTCTTTCGTGGCATGTGCCCGACTTTGGCCCCATGGTGGAGCGCCGTTCGTCGGGCCTCTGCGATACGGTCGCGACGCTTTGGCCGGTCCCGCCCACTGTCGTAAAAGAATTCTCCGTACTAGGGTGCGGCGGAGAAGGTTAGTTCCAGGCGGCGCGAGGGGAGAAGTGGCGTGAACAGGTGGAAGCGGTTGGCCCCGGTCACCGCCATGGTGGCCTCGGCCGCGATGGTGCTGACCGGCTGCGGGGGTTCCGGTGAGGACGCGGCCGACGACAGCAAGCTCACGGTCTGGATGATGGGCGAGGGCGGCGACGCGCAGAACGCCTTCCTCGACTCCGTCGAGACCGAGTTCCGCCAGAAGCACCCCGACACCGACGTGGTGGTGCAGTACATTCCCTGGCTCGAGGCGCCCAAGAAGTTCCAGGCCGCGCTCGCCGGGGGAGAGGGCCCGGACATCACCGAGCTGGGTAACACCGAGACTCAGGGCTGGGCCGCCCAGGAGGCGCTCGCCGACGTGAGTGGTCGGATGGGCGGCTGGGCCGACGGCAAGGATCTGCTGCCGGACCTGGTGCGCAACGCGCAGCTCGACGGCAAGCAGTACGGCGTGCCCTGGTACGCGGGCGTGCGCGCGATCTACTACCGCACCGACTGGTTCGCCGAGGCCGGCGTGCAGCCCCCGAAGACCTGGGACGACCTGGTCACCGTGGCCAAGGCGGTGCAGGCGAAGAAGAAGGGCACCTACGGCATCGCCCTGCCGGGCAACTCGGAGCTGCCGTTCTACTCCTTCCTGTGGGGTGCCGGCGGCGAGATCGCCAGCAACCAGGGCGGCACCTGGAAGTCCGGCTACACCACGCCGGAGGCGCAGCGGGCCGTCAAGTTCTGGACCGACCTGGTGACCGTGCACAAGGTCGCCCCGCCGGCGGCGGCGGGCTGGAACGAGATCGACGCGCGCACCCAGTTCGCCACCGGCAAGGCCGCGATGGCGTTCGCCGGCAGCTGGCAGCAGGGTGCCATCAAGAAGGACAACCCCGAGATCGAGAAGGTCTGGGGTACGTTCCCGATCCCCGGCCCGGACGGCAAGGCGGCACCCGGTTTCGCCGGTGGTTCGGACGTGGCGATCTGGAAGGACAGCGAGCGGCAGGACCTGGCCTGGGACTACCTGACCGTGCTGCTGAACAAGAAGAACGCGCAGAGCTTCGCGAGCAGCCTCGGCTTCTTCCCGGTCTACCAGGACCTCGTCGCCGGTGACACGTACGCCAACGACAAGGTGATGGCGGCGTTCGCCACCACCATGCAGAACACCAAGCTCACGCCGCTCACCCCGAAGTGGGTGGAGGTCAGCCGGACCAAGACGGTGACCCAGGCGATGAACAGCTCGGTCATGAAGGGTCAGAAGACGGTCGAGAAGGCTACCGCCGACGCGGCCGGTGAGATGGAAAGCATTCTCAACGCCAAGTGACCACGCTGACCGAGGCGCCAGAGGCGGCCGCCGCGCGGGAGACCCCCGCGCGGCGGCGTCGCCGGGTGGACCGCCTGCCCTACCTGCTGCTCCTGCCCGCACTACTGATCATCGGGGTGCTGCTGCTCTGGCCGCTCGGCCAGGTGGTGGTGATGTCCTTCTACCGGCTGAACTCCGTGCGGCAGCTGCGCGGCGATCGGGAGTGGCCGTGGGTGGGGCTCGGCAACTACGCCGACATCCTCTCCGATCCGTTCTTCCTGACCGTGCTGCGCAACACGGTCCTGTTCGCCGCGGCCAACGTGCTGCTCACGATGGTCCTCGGCACGCTTGTCGGGCTGCTGCTCAACCGGCTCGGCCGCAAGATGGCGACCTTCGTGGCCAGTTGCGTGATGCTCGCCTGGGCCACGCCGGCGCTGACCGGCACCATCGTCTGGAAGTGGATCTTCGACGACACGAGCGGCCTCGTCACGTGGTTGTTCAACGCGCTGCCCGACGGGCTCTCCAACAGCCTGTTCGGTCGGAGCGACTGGACCGGCTATGGCTGGTTCAACTCGCCGCTGCTCTTCTTCGCCATCCTCACCCTGGTGGTGGTCTGGCACTCGTTCCCGTTCATCGCGGTGAGCGTGCTGGCCGGTCTCAAGAGCGTGCCGAGCGAGCTGCACGAGGCGGCCCGGGTGGACGGCGCCAGCCCCTGGCGGGTCTTCTGGAAGATCACCTTCCCGCTGCTGCGCCCGGTCTTCGGGATCCTGATCGTGCTCTCCACCATCTGGGACTTCAAGGTTCTCACCCAGCAGTTCGTGCTGGCCGGCGGCACCCAGGACCGGCCGACGTTCATGCTCGCCATCTACTCGTACGCCGAAGCCTTCTCCCCGCCGCCGAAGTACGGACTCGGCGCGGCCATCGCGGTGATCCTCACGCTGATCCTGCTGGTGGTCACCGGCTTCTACGTACGGATGGTGCTCAGGCAGGAGGACGAGTCGTGAAGAAGGTCGCCCTCAACGCCGCCGGGCTGCTGGTCGCGCTCTTCGCGGCGTTCCCGGTCTACTGGATGATCTCCACCTCGCTGAAGCCGAGCAACGAGATCTTCTCGGCCACCCCGCAGCCGGTGCCGACCCACCCGACGCTGGCGCACTACCGGGAGATCCTGACCGGCAACCTGATCCCCGGCGTGAGCTTCCTCGACTTCTTCCTCAACAGCGCGCTGGTCGCCGTCTCCACGGTGGTGCTCAGCGGCCTGGTCGCGTTGCTCGCCGCGACCGCGGTGGCGCGGTTCCGCTTCAAGCTGCGGACCAGCTTCCTGATCATGCTGCTGGTGGTGCAGATGATCCCGCTGGAGGCGCTGGTCATCCCGCTGTTCCTGATGATCCAACGGTTGGGGCTCTACAACACCCTGCCCAGCCTGATCCTCACGTACCTCGGTTTCTCGCTGCCGTTCGCGGTCTGGATGCTGCGCGGCTTCGTCGCCGCGGTGCCCAAGGAGTTGGAGGAGGCGGCGGCCATCGACGGCGCCAGCCGGGCCCAGATCTTCCGCCGGGTCCTCTTTCCGCTTGTCGCGCCCGGCCTGGTGGCCACCAGCATCTTCTCCTTCATCACGGCGTGGAACGAGCTGATCTTCGCGTTGACGTTCATCAACGACCAGGGCAGCTACACGCTGCCGGTGGCGATGACGTTCTTCTTCGGCCGGGACGACACCAACTGGGGGCCGGTGATGGCCGCGTCCACCCTGTTCACCCTGCCGGTCATCATCTTCTTCCTGCTGGTGCAGCGCCGGATGGTCTCCGGTCTGGTGGCCGGAGCCGTCAAGGGCTGACCTAGGCTGACCGTCATGACGGGCAGGGTGGCAGCGGTGAACATCGGCGTGGTGACCGAGGCGGAGTGGGCCGGTGACGCGAGCGGCCGCAGCGGCATCGACAAGCGGCCGGTGGATGGCCCGGTGACGCTGCTCACCGAGGGCGTGGCCGGTGACTTCATCGGCGAGCGGGCTCACCACGGCGGGCCGGAGAAGGCCGTCTACGCGTACGCCGAGGAGGACGCCGCGTGGTGGGCGGCCGAGATCGGCCGGTCCATCCGTCCGGGCGGCTTCGGTGAGAATCTGACCACCTACGCGGTCGATGTGACAGGCGCGGTCGTCGGCGAGCAGTGGGCCGTCGGCACGGCGGTGCTCCAGGTGACGGTGCCACGCACCCCGTGCACAACGTTCGCCGGTTTCTGGGGGGTGCCCGACCTGATCCGGCGCTTCACCGTCCGCGCCACGCCGGGGGCGTACCTGCGGGTGCTGCGCGAGGGCGAGGTGGGCGCCGGCGACCCGATCGAGGTGGTGGAGCGGCCCGCGCACGGGGTGACCATCGGCGAGGTGTTCCGGGCGATCACCCTGGAGCCGGAGTTGCTGCCCCGGCTGCTCGACGCGACGGACCTGCCGGAGAAGCTCCGGGACA
Source organism: Micromonospora sp. NPDC049101 (assembly GCF_040648675.1). Classification (NCBI taxonomy): domain Bacteria; kingdom Bacillati; phylum Actinomycetota; class Actinomycetes; order Micromonosporales; family Micromonosporaceae; genus Micromonospora; species Micromonospora sp. NPDC049101. The sequence goes on from NZ_JBEZED010000028.1 coordinate 61,112, forward strand.
ACGTCCAGCGCCGCCTCGCCTCCCGGCGCTGACCACGGGCCGCACGGCCCCCACGCTCCGGTCCGGGCCGCGACGGCCCCACGCCCTGGTCCGGGCCGCGATGCCTCCGCGCCCCGATCCGGGCCGCGGCGGACGGCGGGCAGGCCACCGGTTTCGGTCCCGAAGACCCGGATGACGGGGCCGACCGCCTGCGGTTGCCCGTATCGTCCCCATCGGGGGTGTGCGGCGGGGGGCCGGGTGGTGCGCGATGTCGATGGCAACGGACGGCGGTGCCGCCGCGGCGGCACCAACCGACCCGAGCCTGCGGCGTCCGGCGTTCCTGGAGCTCTTCTTCGACCTCGTGTACGTCTTCGCCCTGACCACTCTGGCGACCATGCTGGCCGAGGACCTGACCTGGACCGGCATCGCCGAGACGCTGGTGCTCCTGCTCGCGTTCACGATGATCTGGGCGTTGACCGTGTGGACGGCCGACACCATCGACCTGACCCGCCCGTCCGGGCAGGTGCATCTCATCGGGGTGGCGGCGGCCAGCCTGCTGTTGGCCGCGGCCGCGGCCGACGCGTACGGCGATCACGCACTGCTCTTCGCGATCACCTACCTGGTCATTCCCCTCAGCACCACCGCCTACTACGTCGTTGTCGTCTCGGGCCGGACCGTGCCGCGTTCGACCGTCCGGATCCAGACCTGGAAGTCCATCGCCGGTGTCGGCTGGATCGCCGGGGCGCTCGTCGGCGGTTCGGCCCAGTTGCCGATCTGGGCGTTCGTGATCGTTGTCGAGTACGCCGCGGGCGCTCTCGGTTGGCCGCTGCCCCGCATCGGTCGCTCACAACCGCTGGACTGGCGGCTGGTCGACGCGCGGGTGGCCGAGCGCTACCGGCAGTTCGTCATCATCGCGCTCGGTGTGTCGATCTTCGTGACCGGAACGACCTTCAGCATGGGCGAGTACACGTTGGAGCGCGCCTGGGCGCTGCTCGTGGTGTTCGGCACCGTGGTGTTGATGTGGCGGATCTACATCTACCGTGCCGGTGAGCTGCTGACCGACGCGATCGCCCGGTCGACCAACCCGGCGCTGCTCACCCAGTCCGCCGCGGTCACCCATCTGATCATGGTGGCGGGAATCTCCGGTGCGGCGGTCACCAGTCACCTCGTGGTGGGCCGCCCGCTGGGCGAGACTCCACAGTCGTGGGCCGCGGTCATCCTCGGCGGCCCCGCGTTGTTCCTGCTCGGCCGGGGCGTACTCGACTTCACCGTGTTCGGGCGGATCTCGCGGTCCCGACTGGCCGGTGTGGTGCTGCTGGCGGGTCTGGCGCCGGCCACGCCCCTGCTGCCGCCGGTCGTGGTCGCGCTGCTCGCCACGACCGTGCTGGCCCTGATCGCCGTGGCGAACCTGGTCAGCACCCGGCGACACGCCCGTACGCCGGCACCGCCGATGCTGCGCTGAGACCCCTCATCGTGCCGGCGCGGTGGCCTCGACCGGTTCGCGACGTGCCGCCAGCCCCTCCCCGACCAGGGTGAGCAGCAGGACCAGGTTCGCCACCACCAGGACGGTCAGCGGCGGCAGTGGGATCATGGAGGGCGCCGCCAGGGCGCCCAGCAGCACGATCGCCAGCACGGCGATCGCCAGCACCCGGGACCAGAGGATCCGGGCGGTCACCACGGCATCGAACAGCACGCTGCCGAGCAGGAACAGGACCGGTCCGCCGAGGATGGCCACCATCAGCTCCACCGACGTGCGACCGAACGGCCGGGTGATGACCAGCGAGGTGCCTGTCGAGACGACCACCACCCCGGCGACCATCACCAGATGGGTGTACGAGGTGGAGGTGCCGGAGCGGACCCGCTCCACCGTCGCGACGCCCGGTGGGGCCAGGATCCGCCGGATCCGCTGGAAGTAGAGCTGGAACAGCAGGACCGCGCTGACGAACGCGACCGCGCAGGTGGTCACCTCACCGGCGGTGAACCCGCTGCCGGCCAGCCCCCTTCCGGTGCTCAGGATCAACTCGCCGAGCGCGACGATGAAGATCGCCCGGTGCCGCTCGGAGAGGTGCAACCCGGTGAAGATCTGGCTGGCCAACTCGGTACGCCCCAGCCTCGGCGTCGGCCAGCCGATCCGCGCCGAACCGAGGTCGACCGCCACGGCGAGCGACCAGAGCACCAGGCGGGCCGTCTCGTCCACGAACACCCCGGCCACCCAGGGCGTCACCGTGACGCCGAACCAGAAGAAGACCCGGATGCTCCGCGCCTGGATGGGCCGGTTCACCCGGGTGCCGGGGATCAGGACGGCGTCACGGACCAGGCGGATGCCGAAGTACGCGGCGACGAACAGCCACCCGTACCGGCCGAAGGCGTGCGGTGTCGCGATCGCCATCAGCAGGGTGCCGAGCATGACCAGCAGGACTGTCGCCTGGATGATCGGCAGTCGGGGGTCGAACAGGTCGGTGAGCCACGCCGTGAGCACCCAGACCCACCAGGCGGCGAGCAGGAGGACCGCGGTCTGCGCCGCGCCCCGAACGGTGAGGTTCTCGGCCAGGCTGGTGGCGAGCCGGGACAGCATGAAGATGTAGACCAGGTCGAAGAAGAGTTCCAGGAAGGTCGGATATTCCGGCTCGCCGCGGCGGCGGAGGATCCGGGGGAGCGGAGCGGACGTCACTGCGGCTGCCCTCCTGTGCCACCCCGCACCCCGGGCGAGAGCCCCCCGACCCTGCGTACCCGTCAGGCTACCGACAGTGCGGCGTCGGGTGGCCCGGAAGTGGATACGCGGCGGCCCCCCGCCAGCGTTGGCGGGGGGCCGGTGGTCGCGCGGGTGATCAGCGGAGCCAGGGGATGTTTCGGTCGAGCAGGCCGCGCTCCTTGAGCTCCCTGCGCAGCGGGATCTCGTCGTCGACGTACCCGTCCCAGTTGATGCCCCAGTAGTTGGCGGTGTGGGTGCCCTCGCCGATCAGCTGGCGCTGCACCGGGGTGCGGTTGCGGTACCACTCGCCGTTCACGTCGGGGTGCAGCTCGTCCAGCGGACGGATCCACCGGTAGGTGTAGCCGACGAAGAGCATCTTGCGGGTGATCGTCGACAGGTTCGTCGAGCGCGAGTGCCACTGCCGCCGGTCGAAGATGAAGGCGTCGCCCGGGTTGGCGGTGATCTCCACCGTGCCCTCCGGGTCCGGGTTCTGCACGGTGAGGTCCGCCGGCCGGGGCAGCGAGTTCTTCAGGTGGCTGCCCGGGATGACCTTGGTGGCGCCGCGGCCGGTCTCGGAGAGGTCGGACAGCACGTACGCGACCTTCAGCGAGAACATCGGGCGGGGCAGGTTCGGGTCCATCGTCTCCGGGTCGGAGTTCTGCCGGTACCCGTCCTGGTGCCAACCCCAGTACGGCTTCTCCGGCTCGGCGGCCGGCGGGGTGACGTCCAGGTGGTTGTGGTGGGTGTAGATGTTCCAGCCGGCCAGCCCCCACATGTACGGGAAGGCGATCGGGTGGGTGAGCAGCTCACCGAAGAGCTCGTCGCGCTCCAGGAAGCCCAGCAGGTGCAGGGTGCCGTCCTTCTTGGTGGTGCCCTTGGCCTGCTCCTCCGCGTAGACGCGGTCGACCGCCGCCTCCAGCGCCGCCCGGTGGTCCTCCGTCAGGACGTTTCGCAGCAGGAGGAAGCCCTGCTCGTGGAACTCCTTGCGGTCAGTGTCGCTGATCGGTTCGTAGCCGGTCCGGTCGCCGTAATCGAACACCGCGTCGTACCCCTCCCCATGAGGTGAAACCTTTTCTGGCACAGGCCGCCGATCGTAACGCGCTGGCCAATGCATCGGGGAGGGCGTGTTGCGCGAGTGGCCCGGGAGGGAACCCCGCGCAGCGGGAAGGCTGCGTACGGTGAGATCTTCGTGATCAATAGGGGGTCTTGCGGGTTTTTGTCCGATTGTGCGGTCACTGCCGGTTAAGAGATCCGGCCCGATCACCCCTCGTCGAACACCTCGGCCACGACCTGTCCGCCGGAGTTCTGCTGGCCGGTCACCCGACCCCAGGTGCCGTCCCGGGCGGTCCACTCCAACTCGCCGAAGCGGACGCGCTTCACCCCGTGGTCCTGTGCGTGCGAGACCAGCCAGTGCGCGTACCGCCAGCCGTCGCGCGGATCACCCGCGGTCACCGTCAGCCCGGTCGGGTCGTTCGGGTCGACACCCTTGAGGCCCCAGTCCAGCACGAGGTTGCGGGTGAGCTGCGCGGCCGCCGCCGCCCCGTGCATCACCGGGGTACGCCCCACCGTGCAGGCGACCGCGCCGGTGGCGTCGCCCATCAGTGCCCGGCTGAGCACCTCGGAGTCGTCGGCCCATTTCTGGTAGGCCTCGGGGAAGGCCGAGCGCTGCACCCGCTGGGCGGCGTCGGTGACGCGCATCTTCTCCCAGCCGCGCACCTTCTTGAGTGCCGCGTAGAACCGGTTGGCCGCGTAACGCGGGTCGCGGATCTGCGCCGAGGTGCCCCAGCCCTGACTCGGCCGCTGTTGGAACAGGCCGACCGAGTCGCGGTCGCCGTCGGCGAGGTTGCGCAGCCCGGACTCCTGGTACGCGGTGGCCAGCGCGACCACCACGGCCCGCTCGGGCATGCCGCGCTTTGCGCCGATCGCCGCGATGGTGGCCGCGTTGGCCATCTGGTCGGCGTCCAGGGCCACCCGGCCGTCGGCCTGCACGGTGCACTTGCGTGCCGCCAACGGCAGCCGCAGACCGCCCCCGACCTGCCGGACGACGAGCCAGATCGCGATCACGGCGACGAGGATGAGGACCACTCCACCCGCAACGGCTGCCCGAGTTCGCACCCACACCCCTTAGATCGACAAGTCTGCCAAGCGTACGTCCCCGTCGCGCCCAACGGGCCGTCCAGGCCGGCTCGGCGGCTCCGTCCCGGTTCGGGGTCGGCTCCGCCGGCGCGTTCCGATCGAGGCATTCCCGCTCCGGCCCCGCTCTCACCTGCCCGTATGGCTCTCGCGCACACCCTGACTCAACGACAATCCGAGAGGTCTGGTGCCGGTTGTCGTTGCCCAGGTGATCGGCGTCCGCCGGCCTGTCGTGCGTGTCACCGCCTCGGCCGGGCGGGGAAGTGGTTGACCGGTCAAGGAGTTACTACGGTTGACATGTCAATCGCTGACCCGCCCGGTACGCGAAAGCCGACCGAGTTGGGTCACGGAGCAAGGAGGAGTTCCATGGGAACGCTCGACGGCAAGGTTGTGCTCATCACCGGCACCGGCGGCGGTCTGGGACGCGTCGCCGCGCAGATCTTCGCCCGCGAAGGCGCGAAGGTCGTCGGGGCCGACATCCAGGTCGCCGGCAACGACGAGACCGTCGAACTCGTCCGCGCCGCCGGCGGTGAGATGACCGGCATCGCGCCTGTCGACCTCACCGATCCGGACCAGGTGCGCACGTTCGTCGAGGACGCCGCCGCGGCCTACGGCGGTCTCGACGTGGTCTACAACAACGCGGCCGCGCTCCGCTTCGGCCCGATGCCGGACTTCTCCGTCGAGGACTGGCGGTACACCATCACCGGTGAACTGGACATTCCGTACTTCGTGTCGAAGTTCGCCTGGCCGCACCTGGTCCAGCGCGGCGGTGGCGTCATCATCAACGCCGCCTCCATGGCCGGCCTGATCGCCGGTCACGTGCCCCCGATGGTGGGTCACACCGCCGCCAACGCCGGCGTCATTGGCCTGACGCGTCAGCTCGCGCTCGAAGGCGCGCCGCACGGGATCCGCGCGGTGGCGGTCAGCCCGGGGCCGATCATCAGCCCCGCAAGCGAGCGCGACCTGGGTGACAACCAGGCGGCTCGGGACGCGATCACCGGCAAGACGCTGCTCAAGCGGTTCGCCCAACCCGAGGAGGTCGCCGAACTGGTGGTGTTCCTCGCCTCCGACCGGGCGTCGTACATCACCGGGGCGAACTACCCGGTCGACGGCGGCGCGACCGCCTGGTGACCCGACCGGATGGCCCGGGGCCGCCACCGCACGCAGGCGGCGTCCCCGGCACCCCCGGTCCTACCCGGCATGATGGCCGGCACCCCCGTCCACAGCGGCCACCCATCGAGCTAGTCTTTTTTCTCGGAAGGCCGTGACCCCCTCGCGTCCCTCGTCGGACAGGAAGTACCCGGTCGACAGGGCGGACAGCCGGGCCAGGTCGGCACGCAGTTCGGCGGTGCCCGGCCGGCGCAGCAGCTCCTTCGCGCCGGCCAACGCACCGGGCGCGCCGCGCACCAGCGAGTCGCAGTAGCGCCGCACCGCGTCGTCCAGCCCGTCCGCCGGGACCGAGGCCGTGACCAGGCCGATCTCGGCGGCCCGTCGGCCGTCGAAGGTGTCGCCGGTCAGGTACAGCTCGGCGGCGGCGCGCGGGTGCAGCCGGGGCAGCACGGTCGCCGAGATCACCGCCGGGATCACCCCGATCCGTACCTCGGTGAACGCGAACGTCGCCTCGTCGGCGCAGACCGCCAGGTCGGCGGCGGCGATCAGGCCCAGCCCGCCGGCCCGCGCCGGCCCGCCCACCCTGGCCAGCACCGGCTTCGGGCACGCCCAGAGCGCCGCGAGCACGTCACCCAGCATGCCGGCCGGCACGGTCCCGCTGGTGTACGCCGCGGCCGTCTCCTTCAGATCCGCCCCCGAGCAGAAGACCGGGCCGGTGTGGTCGAGCACGATCACCCGAACCGCCTCGTCGGCGACCGCGTCCGCCAGCCCGGCCAGCAGCTGGTTCATCAGGCCGGTGGAGAGCGCGTTGCGGTTGTGCGGGCTGTCCAGGGTGAGGGTGGTCACCCCACGGGCCGTGGCGACCCGCACGAGGACGTCGGGAGAGGTCATGCCGGGCACACTAGTGGCCATGCCCGGCCTCCTTCCAGATGGTGAGACCGTCCCCGTCGACGGATCGCTGCCCGCCACCGCCACCGCTGCGGTCGGCGCGCGCGGCTTCGGCGTGTACGTGCACGTGCCGTTCTGTGCCAGCCGCTGCGGCTACTGCGACTTCAACACCTACACGGCGGCCGAGCTGGGCGGCGGTGCCAGCCGCGAGGGGTACGCCGACACCGTGCTGGCCGAGCTGACGCTCGCCGCCCGGGTGCTCGGTGACACCCCGCCGCCCCGGGTCGACACCGTCTTCGTCGGCGGTGGCACACCCACCCTGCTCCCCGCCGACGACCTGGCCCGCATCCTCGACGGCATCGACCGCACCTGGGGGCTGGCCGCCGACGCCGAGGTGACCACCGAGGCCAACCCCGAGTCGGTCACCCCGGAGTCGTTGAAGCTGCTGCGGGCCGCCGGCTACACCCGGATCTCGCTGGGCATGCAGTCCGCCTCCCCGGGGGTGCTGGCGATCCTGGACCGCAAACACAGCGCCGGCCGGGCCACCGCCGCCGCCCTGGAGGCGCGCGACGCCGGATTCGAGCACGTCAACCTGGACCTGATCTACGGCACCCCGGGGGAGCGGCCCGAGGACTTCGCCGCCTCGCTGGAGCAGGTCGTGGCCGCCGGGGTGGACCACGTCAGCGCGTACGCCCTGATCGTCGAGGACGGCACCCGACTCGCCGCCCGGATGCGGCGCGGCGAGCTGGCGTACCCCAGTGACGACGTGGCCGCGGACCGCTACCTGGCCGCGGAGGCCGCCCTCGACGCGGCCGGGCTCTCCTGGTACGAGGTCTCCAACTGGGCCCGCAGCGACGACGCCCGGTGCCGGCACAACCTGCTGTACTGGACCGGCGCGGACTGGTGGGGCCTGGGGCCGGGGGCGCACAGCCACGTCGGCGGGGTGCGCTGGTGGAACGTCAAACACCCCTCGGCGTACGCCAGGCGGTTGGCCGCGGGCGAGTCTCCCGGCCTGGCCCGGGAGGTGCTCACGGCCGACGAGACGCACATGGAGGACGTGATGCTGCGGCTGCGGCTCGCCAGCGGCCTGCCGCTGGCGGTGCTCGACGCGGCCGGCCGGGCCGGCGCCGAGCGGGCCCTGGCCGAGGGCCTGCTGGCCGCCGACGAGTACGCGGCCGGCCGGGCGGTGCTCACCCTGCGTGGGCGGTTGCTCGCCGACGCGGTCGTGCGTGACCTGCTGCCCTGAAGCGGGCCCGCCGCCCCGGGCCGAGCAGCGGTGCACCGGGGTGCGGCGGCAGTGCACCGGACCGGCCGGGGGAGCGGCCGGCCCGGGTCACTTGATGATGTTGGCCGAGAGCGGGTAGCGGTAGAGCTGACCCTCGTTGGCCTTGACGCCGGCGATGATGCCGAACACGGCACCGAGGATGATGGCCGCCCCGACGCCGAGGAAGCCGATCACGATGCAGGACAGCACCCAGCCGACCAGGCCGACGATCGACCAGATGAGCTGGAAGTTGAGCGCCGCCACGGCGTGCGCCCGGGCCGTCGGAGACTGGTTGCCGCGGGCCAGCAGCGCCACCAGCGGGCCGATCCAGCCGAGCACACCCCCGCTGATGATCATGCCGGCCGCGCCGCCGAAGTGCGCGACGAGCGCCCAGGTCTTGTCCTCGTTGTTGGCGTAGCCGCCGCTGGGGCCGCCGCCGGTCGGATATCCGCCAGCGGGGTAGCCGCCGGGCGGATAGCCTCCGGGCGGCGGATAGCCACCCGCCGGAGGGTAGCCACCTGACGGCGGTTGGTCACCGGTGGGTGGCGGATAGCCACCGGCCGGGGGATAGTCGCCCGGGCCAGACGCCCCGGACAGTGGTGCGGTGGGTGGCTCGGCCGAGGGGTACGAACTCGGCTCCGGCGGATAGTTGCCGGGGTCACCCGCGCCGGGAGGGCGAGGAGGTTCAGTCATGGGTGTCACGGTAGGTGCCCGTGGCAACGCAGCACCAGAGGGGCCACCGTTGATCATCGCGCCGGTGGGTACGCCGAAGTAGACTGGCACTCGTTACAGTCGAGTGCCAGGGCGGCTCGACCGGCCCCACGGCGCCGGCGGCCGACGTGCGACAGGAGGTGCGGAGGATGGGTCTCGACGACCGGAAACTCGCCGTGCTCCGCGCGATCGTCGAGGACTACGTCTCCACCCAGGAGCCGGTCGGCAGCAAGGCGCTTGTCGAGCGGCACCAGCTCGGGGTGTCCCCGGCCACGGTCCGCAACGACATGGCCGTGCTGGAGGAGGAGGGCTACATCCGGCAGCCGCACACGAGTGCCGGCCGGGTGCCCACCGACCGCGGCTACCGGCTCTTCGTCGACCGGTTGTCCCGGGTCAAGCCACTCAGCCCGGCCGAGCGGCGGGCCATCGAGCGTTTCCTGGTCGGCGCGGTCGACCTCGACGACGTGGTGCACCGCACGGTGCGACTGCTCGCCCAGCTGACCCGGCAGGTGGCCGTCGTGCAGTACCCGAGCCTGGCCCGCTCCTCGGTTCGGCACCTGGAGTTGGTGCCGATCTCCACCACCCGGCTGATGCTCGTCATGATCGCGGACACCGGGCGGGTCGAGCAGCGGCTGGTGGAGCTGCCCGGGCCGGTGCCGGCCGACGACGTCATGGACCTGCGCCGGCTGGTCAACGAAAAGCTCGCCGGCGCGCGGCTGTCCGACACGCCACCGTTGGTGCAGGCGCTTGTCGAGGAGGCGCCGGCCGGGCTGCGTCCGACCATGACCACACTCGCCACCGTCCTGCTGGAGACGCTCGTCGAGCGGCACGAGGAACGCATCGCGCTGGCCGGCACCGCCAACCTCACCCGGGGCGGTCTGCTCGACTTCCAGGGTTCCCTGCGCCCGATCCTCGAGGCGTTGGAGGAGGAGGTCGTGCTGCTCAAGCTCATCGGCGAGACCGAGCCGAGCACGACCCGTGTGCTGATCGGCGACGAGAACGAGTTCGACAACCTGCGGGCCGCCTCCGTGGTCAGCACCGGCTACGGCCCGGGCACCACCATCCTGGGTGGCCTGGGGGTGCTGGGGCCGACGCGGATGGACTACCCCGGCAACATCGCCACGGTCCGCGCCGTGGCACGCTACGTGGGCGAGTTGCTGGCCCAGAACTGATTGGTCAGGGCCGATGCGGCCGGCTGCGGCCGCCGACCGGCACAACGCGAGACGAACATGAGGACACGGAACGCAGTGGCCAGGGACTACTACGGCATTCTCGGTGTGAGCCGGGAAGCCTCCGATGACGAGATCAAGCGCGCCTACCGCAAGCTGGCGCGCCAGTTCCACCCGGACGTCAATCCGGACCCGGAGGCTCAGGAGAAGTTCAAGGACATCAACGCCGCGTACGAGGTCCTCTCGGACGACCGGAAGCGGCAGATCGTCGACCTGGGTGGCGACCCGCTCGCCCCGGGTGGCGGTGGTGCCGGCGGTCCGGGCGGTCCGGGTGGTGCCGGCGGCCCGTTCGTCGGTTTCCAGGACATCATGGACGCGTTCTTCGGTGGCGCGGCCGGTGGTGCCCGGGGCCCGCGACCACGGACCCGCCCGGGTGCCGACGCGATCCTGCGACTCGAACTGGACCTGCACGAGACGGCGTTCGGCGTCGAGGCGCCGATCACCGTCGACACCGCGGTGCTCTGCACCACCTGCTCCGGTGCCGGCACGGCCGCCGGCACGCACCTGGCGACCTGCGAGGCGTGCGGTGGCCGCGGTGAGGTGCAGTCGGTGCAGCGCACCTTCCTCGGCCAGGTGGTCTCGGCCCGGCCGTGCACCGTCTGCCAGGGTTACGGCACCACCATCCCGCACCCCTGCCCCACCTGCGCCGGTGACGGCCGGGTGCGCACCCGCCGTTCGCTGACCGTCAAGATCCCGGCCGGCGTCGAGGACGGCATGCGGATCCGGCTGGCCCAGCAGGGCGAGGTCGGTCCGGGTGGCGGCACCGCCGGTGACCTCTACGTGGAGATCCACGAGCGGCCACACGACGTGTACTCCCGCAAGGGCGACGACCTGCACTGCCGCGTCACGGTCCCGATGACGGCGGCGGCGCTCGGCACCCGGCTGACCATCAAGACCCTGGACAGCGAGGAGACGGTCGACGTCAAGGCCGGCACCCAGCCGGCCAGCACGCTGCGACTGCGCGCCCGGGGCGTGCCGCACCTGCGCGGCACCGGCCGAGGTGACCTCTACGTGCACCTGGACGTGCGCACGCCGACCAAGCTCGACCCCGACCAGGAGAAGATGCTGCGCGACTTCGCCAAGACCCGTGGCGAGGAGGTCGCCGAGTTATCCAAGCAGGGCGGCTTCTTCTCCCGGATGCGCGACGCGTTCAACGGGCACGCCTGAGGTGTCCGCGCCGCTGTTCCTGGTCGAGACGCTGCCCATCGGCGACGCGCTGACCCTGGACGGCCCGGAGGGGCACCACGCCGCCACCGTGCAACGGCTGCGCGTCGGCGAGGAGTTGCTGCTCGCCGACGGCCGGGGTGGCACGGCCGCCGCCGTGGTCACCGCCGTCGGCCGGGGCAGCCTGGAGGTCACCATCACCTCCCGGGGGTACGCGGACGCGCCAGTACCCCGGATCGTCACCGTGCAGGGCATCGCCAAGGGCGACCGGGGCGAGCTGGCCGTGCAGGCGATGACCGAGGTCGGGGTGGACGAGATCGTGCCCTGGGCGGCGTCGCGCTCGGTGACCCAGTGGCGCGGCGACCGGGGCGTACGCGCCCGGGAGAAGTGGGTGGCCACCGCTCGGGAGGCCGCCAAGCAGGCCCGCCGCCCGTGGCTGCCGGTGGTGGCCGGCGCGCCGGACGAGTCCACCGCCACCGTCGCCCGCCGCATCGCCGGCGCTGCCGCCGGGTTCGTGCTGCACGAGGAGGCCGAGGAGCGGCTGACCACCGCCGAACTGCCCGCCGCCGGTGAGATCGTCCTGGTGGTCGGCCCGGAGGGCGGCATCGCCCCGGCGGAGCTGACCGCGTTCCGCGACGCCGGCGGCCAACCGGTGCGGCTCGGGCCGTCAGTGCTGCGCACCTCGACGGCCGGGGTGGCGGCGCTCAGCGTCCTGGCGACCCGCCTCGGCCGCTGGTGATCGACCGGCGGCTCGCTCAGGGGCGGGGAAAGACCGGCACGACCTCCTCCTCCGGCGTCAGGTCCAGCCCGGCCGGGCCGATGATCTGCGGATCCGGTGTGCCGACCACCTCCGGATCCTTGCCGGCGTAGTCGAAGCGGTGCAGCACGTGCCGCATCGCCTCGATGCGGGCCCGCTTCTTGTCGTTGCTCTTCACGACGGTCCACGGCGCGTCGGCCGTGTCGGTCCAGAAGAACTTCGCCTCCTTCGCCTCCGTGTACTCGTCCCAGCGGTCCAGTGAGGCGATGTCCATCGGGGACAGCTTCCACTGGCGAACCGGGTCCACCTGGCGGATCGCGAAGCGGGTGCGCTGCTCGTTCTGCGACACCGAGAACCAGAACTTGACCAGCCGGATGCCGGAGCGCACCAGCATCCGTTCCAACTCCGGGGCCTGCCGCAGGAACTCCAGGTACTCCTTGCGGGAGCAGAAGCCCATCACCCGCTCGACGCCGGCCCGGTTGTACCACGACCGGTCGAACAGCACGATCTCACCGGCCGCCGGCAGGTGGGCCAGCCACCGCTGGAAGTACCACTGGCCGGCTTCCCGCTCGTCCGGCTTGGCCAGCGCCACCACCGACGCGCCACGCGGGTTGAGGTGCTCCATGAAGCGTTTGATGGTGCCGCCCTTGCCGGCCGCGTCCCGACCCTCGAAGAGGATCACCAGCCGCTCGCCCGACTCCTTGATCCAGTCCTGGAGTTTCAGCAACTCGATCTGGAGTAGCCGCTTGTCCCGGTCGTACTCGTCGCGGTCCATCCGTTCGTCGTACGGGTAGTCCTCCCGCCAGGTCTCCACGGGGGTGCCGTCCGGCCGGAGCAGGACGGGATCGTCGTCGTGGCCATCGGCCACCCGGTAGTCGGCGGTCAGGTCCAGCAGTGCGGAGTCGGTCATGTCGGTGAGACTTACCCTCCTCGTGCCGCAACCCACCCCCCTGGCCGGGTGATGTGGGCGGCTGTTCCGCCGTCAGCTGCGCAGGTAGGAGGCGCCGTTGAGGTCGACGATGGTGCCGGAGGCCCACTCGGCCTGCGGCGAGGCCAGCCAGTGCACGGCGGCGGCGATCTCCTCCGGCTGGGCCACCCGGTCGAACGGGCTCTGCGCCCGGATGGCCGCGCCGCTCTCGCCGCGCAGGTGCTCGGTGGTCATGTCGGTCGCCACGAAACCCGGCGCGACCGTGGCGACCGTGATGCCGTACGGCGCGAGCGCCACCGCCAGGGACTGGCCCAGCGCGTTCAGTCCCGCCTTGCTGGCGCCGTACGCCGGCTGGTCCGGCTCGCCGCGGAACGCGCCCCGGGACGAGACGTTGACGATCCGACCGCCACGCTCGCGCATGTGCTGGGCGGCGCACCAGGTGACGTTGCCGGCGCCGGTCAGGTTGGTCTCCAGCACCTGCCGCCAGCGCTGCTGCCACTGCTCGTAGGAGGCGCCGAAGATCGGGTGCGGGTCGTCCCGGTCGCCGTACGTGCCGGCGTTGTTGACCAGCACGTCCAGCCCGCCGAGCAGCTCGGCGGCCCGGTCGACCATGGCCCGGACCGCGTCCGGGTCGGTGAGATCGGCGCGGACCACCACGTGCCCGGCACCGGGCAGCAGCGCGCGCAGTTCCTCGGCCGCGTCGGTGGAGTCGCGGTGGTGGATCGCCACCCGGTCGCCGCCGGCCGCGAAGGCTGTCGCCACCGCGCGGCCGATCCCGCGCGAGGCCCCGGTCACGAGTACCGCTCGATCCGTCATGGCGGCCATCCTGCCCGGCCGCCGCTAGTCTCTCTACACTGCCCCGATGGGATCCGACTGCCTGTTCTGCCGCATCGTCGCCGGGGAGATCCCGGCCACCGTGGTCCGCGAGACCGAGACCACGCTCGCCTTCCGTGACATCGACCCGAAGGCGCCGGTGCACGTCCTGGTCATTCCGAAGGAGCACTACGCCGACGTCGCCACCCTCGCCCAGGGTGACCCGGCGCTGGCCGCGGACGTGCTGGCGACGTCCGCCGCGGTGGCCGAGGACGAGGGCCTGCTCGGCGACGGTTTCCGGCTGATGTTCAACACCGGCGCGTACGGCGGGCAGGAGGTGTTCCACGTGCACGCGCACCTGCTCGGTGGCGCACCGCTCGGCCCGATGCTCGCCCGGAACCTGGCGTGACGGCCGTCCCCGACGTGCACGAGCGACTGGGTCGGCTGGTCCGCAGGGTGCAGGCCGACGCCCGGGTGCCGGCGGTGTCGGCGGCGCTGCACCGGGCCGACCGGCCGCTGTGGAGCTGCACCGTCGGCGCGACCGGCACCGACACCCCGTTGGGGTCGGGCACCCAGTTCCGCATCGGCTCGGTCACCAAGACCTTCACCGCGGTGCTGGTCCTCCAGTGCCGCGACGACGGGCTGCTGGACCTGGACGACCCGGTCGGCCGGCACCTGGACCTTCCGGCACACGGCGAGCTGACCGTCCGCCGGTTGTTGTCGCACACCGCCGGCCTGCAACGCGAGCCGTTCGGTGACGTCTGGGACAGCCTGCGCGCGCCGGACGCCGACCAGCTGGTGGCCGAGCTGGACCGGGCCGAGCGGGTGCTGCCGACCGGCCGTCGGTTCCACTACTCCAACCTGGGCATGGCCGTACTCGGCCAACTCGTCGCCCGGCTCCGGGGCGGAAGCTGGGCGCGGTCGCTCACCGATCGGATCCTGACCCCGCTGGGGCTGACCGATACGACGGTGACCCCTCGGCCCACGGCGGCCACCGGGTTCCTGGTCGACGCGTACTCCGACGAGGCGCACCCGGAACCGCCCACCGACTTCGGCGCGGTCGGCCCGGCCGCCCAGCTCTGGAGCACCGCTACCGACATGGCCCGCTGGGCGGCGTTCCTCGCCGACCCGGCCGCACTGGACCCGGCCGGCGCGGTCCTCGCCGCCACCACGCTCGACGAGATGCGCTGGCCGCTGACCACCACCGACGAGACGCTCTGGGGCGCGGGCTTCGGGCTCGGCCTGATCCTCGTCCCGCAGGGGGAACGGGTGGTGCACGTGGGGCACGACGGGGCGATGCCCGGTTTCCTCGCCGGGGTGTACGGCCGGCGGGGCGGCGACGGCACGGCCGGCGCGATGGGTGCCGCGGTGCTCGGCTCGTCCGGCACGGCGGCCGAGCTGTTCGACCTGCCGCACCGACTGCTCGCCGCGGCGGTCGAGCACGACCCGGCCGAGGTCGAGCCCTGGCGGCCCGGCGCGCCGGCTCCGGCCGACCTGCGGGGAGCGCTCGGCCGCTGGTGGGGCGAGGGCTTCGAGTACGTCTTCTCCTGGCACGACGGCGCCCTGCGGGCGCGCGGGGCCGCCGATCCGGCCGGACGTCCGCCGGCGATCTTCACCCCGCTGCCGGACCAGCCGGACGTGTTCCGCACGGTCTCCGGCCGGGAGGTCGGTGAGCTGCTGCGGCTGACCCGCGACGAGGCCGGCGCGGTGGTCCGGATGCACTGGGCGACGTACCGGTTCACCCGTCACCAGGAGACCTTCGACAGGTACGACTTCCGGGCCGGGCGTTGATCGCGGCCAGCGGAAATGGGCGCGGTGCGGCCCGGGTTGAACGGATACGATGGGTGTAACGTCCGCACGCCGTGCCAGCAGGGCCGGCGCCGAGATCGAGAGCAGGTGCGCAGGGCCCTTCGGCCCAACCTATGACCGGCACCCCACCTCCCGGCCCGCCCCGGGTGCAGACCAAGATCACCGTGCCCGACTCGAAGATCATGGTCAATCTGCTCGGCGCAGGTGACGAGATCCTCCGGCTCGTCGAACGCTCGGTCAGCAGCGACGTGCACGTCCGCGGCAACGAGATCACCATCACCGGTGACCCCGCGGACAACGCCCTCGCCGAGCGGGTCTTCAGCGAGCTGCTCGAACTCATCGAGAAAGGCGAGACCCTGACCACTGACGCCGTCCGGCGTACCGTCGGCATGCTCGAGCAGGGCAGCGCCGAGCGGCCCGCCGAGGTTCTGACGCTCAACATCCTCTCCCGTCGCGGGCGCACCATCCGTCCCAAGACGCTCGGGCAGAAGCGGTACGTCGACGCGATCGACACCCACACCATCGTCTTCGGTATCGGCCCGGCCGGCACCGGCAAGACCTACCTGGCGATGGCGAAGGCCGTCCAGGCGTTGCAGGCCAAGCAGGTCAACCGGATCATCCTCACCCGGCCGGCGGTCGAGGCGGGCGAGCGACTGGGCTTCCTGCCCGGCACGCTCAACGAGAAGATCGACCCCTACCTGCGCCCGCTCTACGACGCGCTGCACGAGATGCTCGACCCGGAGACGATCCCCAAGCTGATGGCCCAGGGGACGATCGAGGTCGCCCCGCTGGCCTACATGCGGGGCCGGACGCTCTCCGACGCGTTCATCATCCTGGACGAGGCGCAGAACACGACGCCCGAGCAGATGAAGATGTTCCTCACCCGACTAGGCTTCAATTCCAAGATCGTCGTGACCGGTGACATCACCCAGGTGGACCTTCCCGGCGGGACGAGCAGCGGTCTGCGGGTCGTCCGGGAGATCCTGGAAAACGTCGAGGACGTGCACTTCTCCCAGTTGTCCAGCTCCGACGTGGTCCGCCACCGGCTGGTGGGGGAGATCGTCGACGCGTACGCCCGCTGGGACGCCGAGCGGGAGAACCAGCAGGCGCAGGGCGTCCACGCCGTGCCCGGGCGACCCGCCCAGGGCGGCCGGGCCGGCCGCCGCCGCTAAAGCAGAGGAAAGCAGTTGTCCATCGAGATCGCCAACGAGTCCGGTGTCGAGGTCGACACCGATGCCGTGCTCGCCGTCGCCCGGCACGCTCTCGACGAGATGGGGGTCAACCCCCTCGCCGAGTTGTCCGTGCTGCTTGTCGACATCGACTACATGACCGAGCTGAACCACCGCTGGATGGGTGGCGACGGTCCGACCGACGTGCTCGCGTTCCCCATGGACGAGGGCAGCGTCGACCACGGCCCGGGGGAGTCCGCCCCCGCCGGCGGCGAGCCCGCCCTGCTCGGCGACATCGTGCTCTGCCCGGAGGTCGCGGCCAAGCAGGCGGCGACCGCCGGGCACGCCTCGGCCGACGAGCTGCACCTGCTCACCGTGCACGGGGTGCTGCACCTGCTCGGCTATGACCACGCCGAGCCGGAGGAGGAGCGGGAGATGTTCGCCCTCCAGGCCCGCCTGCTGTCGAGCTGGCGGTCGACCCGCACCCAGTGATGTCCACTCCTCCGTTACTGGCGGCCGGCGCCACCGCCGGCCTTCCCGACCTGCAGCTGATCGTCTTCGCGGCCGGCCTGGTGGTGTTGGCCGGCCTGATCGCGATGACCGAGGCGGCGCTCGCCGCGATCTCGCCGGCGCGCGCCGGCGAGCTGGCGCGCGACGGTGTGCGGGGCGCCCGCACCCTGCAGGCCGTGGCCGGCGACGTCGTCCGGCACCTCAACCTGCTTCTGCTGTTGCGGCTGCTCGCCGAGCTGACCGCCACCACCCTGGTGGCGCTTGTCGCGGTGGACAGCTTCGGCGCCGGCTGGCGGGCCGCGCTGGTCACCGCCGGCGCGATGACCGTGGTCAGCTTCGTGGTGGTCGGCGTCGCCCCGCGCACCATCGGCCGGCAGCACGCGTACGCCGTGGGTCGCGCGGTGGCGCCGCTGGTCCGCTGGCTGGGCCGGGCGCTCAACCCGCTCGCCTCGCTGCTGATCCTGATCGGCAACGCGGTCACGCCGGGCCGCGGCTTCCGGGAGGGGCCGTTCGCCAGCCAGGTCGAGTTGCGTGAGCTGGTCGACCTGGCCGAGCAGCGCGGCGTCGTCGAGCACGGCGAACGTCAGATGATCCACTCGGTCTTCGCGCTCGGTGACACCATCGCCCGTGAGGTGATGGTGCCGCGTACCGAGATGGTGTGGATCGAGGAGGGCAAGACGCTCGCGCAGGCGCTTGTGCTCTTCCTGCGTTCCGGGTTCTCCCGCATCCCGGTGATCGGCGAGAGCGTCGACGACGTGCTCGGTGTGCTCTACCTCAAGGATCTGATCCGGCGCTCCCGTGGTGGAGACCCGGCGGCCGAGCAGTTGCCGGTGGCCGAGCTGATGCGCCCGGCGACCTTCGTGCCGGAGTCCAAGCCGGTCGACGACCTGCTGTCGGAGATGCAGGCGGCCCGCAACCACCTGGTCATCGTGGTCGACGAGTACGGCGGCACCGGCGGTCTGGTCACCATCGAGGACATCCTGGAGGAGATCGTCGGTGAGATCACCGACGAGTACGATGTCGAACGCCCGCCCGTCGAACGTCTGACGGACTCCTCGGTACGGGTGACCGCCCGCCTGCCAGTGGAGAGTCTGGGCGAGATGTTCGACACCGATCTGCCCACCGACGAGGTGGAGACGGTCGGTGGCCTGCTGGCCCAGTCTCTGGGGCGGGTGCCGATCCCCGGCGCGGAGGTCGAGGTCGCCGGTCTCCGGCTGCTCGCCGAGGGCACCACCGGTCGGCGCAACCGGATCGACACCGTCCTGGTCAGCCGGGTGGAGTCGGGCCATGAGCAGGACACCGCGGGGCGTGGCGAGCAGGCCGGCTCCGGGAACGACACGACCAACTACCGAGACGACGAGAGGCAGTCCGCCGATGCCTGACACACCCCCCGTGCCTGCCGCTCGGCCCGCCCCCAGCGCGCCGACGCCCCTGAGCGCCGAGGACGCCAAGCTGGTCGTCCTAGCCCGGGGAGCCCGCGGCCGGGTCGCCGCCGTGGAGGGCGCCGCGGTCCGGGATCAGGACGGCCGGACGTACGCGGCGGCCAGCGTCGCATTGCCGTCGCTGACCCTCACCGCGTTGCAGTTGGCGGTCGCGTCGGCCGTGGCCGCCGGGGCGAGCCGGCTGGAGGCCGCGGTGGTGGTGACCGAGGCGTCGACACTTGACGGCGCCGGGCACGCGGCCGTGCGTGACCTCACGGTGGACGCGCCGATCCACGTGGCCGCGCCGGACGGCACGGTCCTCGGCACGGTGGCGCAGTGAGCTCCGTGCCGGACCCGCAGGCGCAGCCGTACCGGGCCGGGTTCGGTTGCTTCGTCGGCCGGCCCAACGCCGGCAAGTCGACGCTGACCAACGCCATCGTCGGCACCAAGATCGCGATTACCTCGAACAAGCCGCAGACCACCAGGCACGTCATCCGGGCCGTGCTGCACCGTCCGGAGTCGCAGCTGGTCCTGGTCGACACGCCGGGCCTGCACCGCCCCCGTACGCTGCTCGGCGAACGTCTCAACGACCTGGTCCGGTCCACCTGGACGGAGGTCGACGTGATCGGCCTCTGCATCCCGGCCGACGAGCCGGTGGGGCGCGGCGACCGGTTCATCACCGGCGAGCTGGCCGAGCTGAAGGCCACCGTGTTGGCGGTGGTCACCAAGACCGACCTGGTCGACAAGCGCCGCCTGGCGGAGCAGTTGCTCGCGGTGAGCCAGATGGGAGAGTTCACCGAGATCGTGCCGGTGAGCGCCGTCTCCGGGCACCAGGTGGACACGCTCGTCGACGTGATGACCAAATACCTGCCGCCGTCGCCGCAGCTCTACCCGGACGACATGCTCACCGACGACCCCGAGCAGGTGCTGGTCGCGGAGCTGATCCGGGAGGCCGCCCTGGAGGGGGTCCGGGACGAGCTGCCGCACTCCATCGCCGTGGTGGTGGAGGAGATGATCCCCGAGGGTCAGGTCATGAAGATCTACGCCGACCTGTACGTGGAACGGCCCAGCCAGAAGGCGATCGTGCTCGGCCACAAGGCGAGCCGGCTCAAGGAGGTCGGCACCAACGCTCGCCGGCAGATCGAGGAGCTGCTCGGCAGCCGGGTCTATCTCGACCTGCACGTGCGGGTCGCGAAGGACTGGCAGCGCGACCCGAGGCAGCTGCGCAAGCTGGGCTTCTGAGCGTTCTCGCCGAGGCGGCCAACCGGGCCCGCCTCCGAGCGGTGCGGCCCGCCCGCCTTGCGGCCGGGCGGCGCGGCCGTGCCGGCTTGAGGCCGAGCGGCGCGGCAGTGCCGTCTTGCGGCCGAGCGGCGCGGCAGTGCCGTCTTGCGGCCGAGCGGCGCGGCACCGTGCCGCCTTGCGGCCGGGTCGGCCCGGTGGCGGGCGGCGCCGTCAGCGCTGGCTGATGGTCACGTTGCCGCTGCCGGCCGAACCGTCGAGCACCAGTGACGCGGCCGGGTCGTCGGCGACGGTGACCCGCGCGTCGCCGGAGCCGGTGTTGGACCGGACCCGGTAGCTGCCCGCCGGCACCAGCAGCGTGACATCACCGCTGGAGGCATGGGCGCGGGCGGCGGCGGGCTTGTCCAGCTCGACGTTGACATTGCCGGACCCGGCCTCCGCGTCGACCGCGCCACCCAACCGGCGCGCGGTGATGTCCCCGGAGCCGGCGCGCAGCCGGACCGCCCCGCTGGCCTCGCTCACCTCGATGTCACCGGAACCCGTCTCGACCCCGACCGCGCCGGACGCGCCGACGATCCGTACGTCGCCGGAGCCCAGCCGCAGATCCACCGTGCCGACCCGGCTCAGCTCGACGTCGCCGGAGCCGGACTCGCCCTGGAGAGCCACACCCTCCGGCAGGGCCACCTCGTAGGAAATGCTGCACCGGTCCCCGCAGTCGGTGTCCAGCACCAACTCGCTGCCCTTGATCTCGTACCGGGCATGGGGTTCGCCACCCTGGTAGCGCACCACTCGCTTGATCCGCGCCTCGCCCGCCGTGCCGTTGCCCCGGACGATCACGTCGCCCGCACCCGGCAGGACCCGGATGGTGGTGATCTTCGCCGACTCGGTGTCGTCGTAGTCGAGCCGACGCATGGCCAGGTTGTCGCACCCGGCGAGCAGGATGAGGGTCGTTGCCAGGCCCAGAGCGACGGGTGCGGTGGCGCGCCGACGGACGGCGCCGGTGGTGGGGTGCATTGCCATGACCCGCACGCTACGGCCGGTGACGAGTCGGGCGCATCGGGGTTCGTCCGCGCATCCACCCCGAACCAACCCTGATTTCACACCCCGAGGGAGAATGGCCCGATGGCCGGGTATCGCCGACAGCTCTACCGCGACGACGCGGTGGTGCTGCGTGTGCAAAAGCTCGGCGAGTCCGACCGGATCATCACCCTGCTCACCCGTCGACACGGCCGGCTGCGCGCGGTGGCCCGGGGGATTCGCCGCACCACCAGCAAGTTCGGCGCCCGGCTGGAGCCGTTCGGCCACGTCGACCTCCAGCTCGCCGGCGACCCGAAGGGCAACCACGGCAGCTCGCTGCACAGCGTCAGCCAGGTCGAGGGCATCGACCTGTACGGCAAGCGGTTCCTCGGGGACTATCCCCGCTACACGGCGGCCAGTGCGATCGCCGAGACCGCCGAGCGGTTGACCCCGGTCGAGCGGGAGCCGTCGCTGCGGCTGTTCCAGCTCACCGTCGGCGCGCTGAAGGCGCTGTCCCGGGGCGAGCACGCCACCACCCTGGTGCTCGACGCGTACCTGCTGCGGGGGATGGCCCTCGCCGGCTGGGCGCCGGCGCTGATCGCCTGTGCGGTCTGCGGCACCCCCGGGCGACACCGGGCGTTCTCCGTACCGGCGGGTGGCGCGGTCTGCCCGGACTGCCGACCACCCGGCGCGGCCCACCCCGCGCCGGCCACCATCGACCTGATGTCCGCACTGACCACCGGCGACTGGGTGCTGGCCGACGCCACCGACACCGGCGTACGCCGGGAGTGCAGCGGGCTGGTCGCGGCTCACCTGCAGTGGCACCTGGAGCGCGCGCTACGCTCGCTGCCGCTGGTCGACCGGGGTCCCTCGGCGGCCGGCACGACCTCGCCGCCGGATGGCACCGGGGTCGTGGTGCTCCGGCCACGTGGCGACGTTGAGGCCGGGGCGGACGGCACGAACAGGGAGTGACCGAGTGATCCGATCGAAGAAGGCGGGCCGGCGCGAGCCGACGCCGCCGACACCGCACCCGTCCGGCGCCCGGCCGCCGGCACTGCCCACCGAGGCGGTGCCGAAGCACGTGGCGGTGGTGATGGACGGCAACGGTCGCTGGGCCAAGGATCGTGGGTTGGCGCGCACCAAGGGTCACGAGGCGGGAGAGCACAGCCTCTTCGACACCATCGAGGGCGCGATCGAGATGGGCATCCCGTACCTGACGGCGTACGCGTTCTCCACCGAGAACTGGCGGCGCTCGCCCGACGAGGTCCGGTTTCTGATGGGGTTCAACCGGGACGTGATCCGTCGGCGCCGTGACCAGTTGGTCGACCTCGGCGTACGGGTGGTCTGGTCGGGTCGGTCCGGCCGGTTGTGGAAGAGCGTCATCTCCGAGTTGCAGACCGCCGAGGAGATGTCCCAGGACAACTCGACGTTGACCCTGCAGTTCTGCGTCAACTACGGCGGGCAGGCCGAGATCGGCGACGCGGCCGCCGCGATCGCCCGCGACGTGGCGGCCGGCCGACTGGACCCGGCCAAGGTCACCGAGAAGACCGTGGCGAAATACCTCTACCACCCGGAGATCCCGGAGGTGGACCTGTTCCTGCGTCCCTCCGGGGAGGAACGGATCTCCAACTTCATGCTCTGGCAGTCCGCGTACGCCGAACTGGTCTTCCTGGACACGCTCTGGCCCGACTTCGACCGCCGCCACCTCTGGTATGCGTGCGAGCTGTACGCGCAACGGGACCGACGCTTCGGCGGGGCACTGCCCAACCCGGTCGCCCCGGTGATCTGAGCCGACGCGCTTACTCTCCCGTCACTCTGGGTATCACCCATGTCAGAAGCCACTGACGGAGGTGAACCCACATGATCCAGAAGCGCATTGCCCAGTGGGCGGTGATGGCGGTTGCGGTGCCCCTGGCGGCTGCCGGTGCCCGCCGGCTCAGCCACACCCTGGAGGCCCGCCGTGGTCCCTCCGGAGTGACCCGGTTGCTGACCAAGGGCGCGGACCTGATGCGTCCCCAGAAGGCCAAGCGTCGCCGCTTCTTCTAACCAGCCCTCGCCCGTCCCCGGCGCCGCCCGCACCCACCCGGTGCGGGCGGCGCCGCGTGCTTCGGGCTCCGCCCGCCCCCACCCCACGCCCGCCCCCGCCCCGCCCCCACCCCACCCCCACCCCCGCCCCCACCCGCCGCCCGGCCGATCATGGAGTTGTGGTGGGCGGTTCCGGCGCTTTCCCGACTTTTGTGCGGCACCACAAGTGCATGATCGACGCGGCCGGGGTGGAGGGCTTTCGGCCGGGGGAGCGTCTGCTGTTTCGGCGTCTTCCGGAAGCGGGGCGGGTAGGGTCCGAAGCTGGCGGGTTTACGGCGTTTGGGGTGGATGTGCGGGATCTTCGGTTCAAGATGATCATGGCGTTGAACGCGGCCGATCTGGGCGACCCGATCTGCGAACAGGTGGCCGACATCTGTGCCGAGATCGCCGAGCAGCACTGCGCCGAGTTCGGTCACACACCGCAGATCCGCACCGGTGAGATCGCCGAGCTGGCCACCGGCGAGCCGGCCCTGACCTGGGCGCCGTCGACCCCCGACGCCGGGCAGCGTGCCTGGTGACCGCGCCCGCTCCCGCCGTCGACGTGCGTCGCGCCGATGACCGCTTCGCCACCCGGATCTCCTGGCTGGACTCCAAGCACTCGTTCTCGTTCTCCCGGCACTACGACCCGGCCAATACCCACCACGGTCTGCTGCTGGTCAACAACGACGACGTGGTACGCCCGGGGGCTGGCTTCGAAACCCACCCGCACCAGGACATGGAGATCATCACCTGGGTGCTGCGCGGCTCCCTGGTGCACCAGGACTCCACCGGGCACTCCGGGGTGATCTACCCGGGCCTGGCCCAGCGAATGAGCGCCGGCACCGGCATCCTGCACTCGGAGAAGAACGACGCCTGGCGACTCGACAACCAGGAGCCGCACACCGACCCGGTCCACTTCGTGCAGATGTGGGTGCTCCCCGACGAGCAGGGCGTCGACCCCGGCTACGAGCAACTGGAGATCGAGGACGAACTCCTCCGCGGCGGCCTGGTGCCGATCGCCTCCGGAATGGACCGCTACGACGGTGCGTCCGCGATCCGGATCCGCAACCGGTACGCCACCCTGCACGCCGCCCGTCTCGCCCCCGGCGACGAGGTCACCATCCCCGACGCACCCTTCGTGCACCTGTACGTGCCCAACGGCACGGTGACCCTGGAGGGCAGCGGCCCGCTCGGCACCGGCGACGCGGTCCGGCTCACCAGGACCGGAGGCCGGCGGGTCACCGCCGACGAACCGGCCGAGATCCTGGTCTGGGAGATGCACGCCACCGTCGCCTGACCGTTGCCCGGCCGGGAGGCGCGCACCGCCCTGCCGCATGAGCGCGCACCGCCCTGCCCCCACGATCTCGCCCGAACATGGATGTAGTGGCCTTCCGAGGGCGGAAGGCCACTACATCATGGATCGAGCACGATCACGGCGCCGCGGGCGCCGCGCCGACTACGCCGGGGACTCGGCGCGGTCACCGGCCCAGGTGGTGTGGAACGAGCCCTCGCGGTCGACCCGCTGGTAGGTGTGCGCGCCGAAGTTGTCCCGCAGACCCTGGATCAACGCGGCGGGCAGGCGCTCGGCGCGCAGCGCGTCGAAGTACGCCAACGACGACGAGAACGCCGGGGTCGGCACACCGGCCCGGGTCGCGTCGGCCACCACCCGCCGCCAACTCGGCACGCCAGCGGCGACCGCCTCGGCGAAGTAGGGCGCCACCAGCAGCGTCGGCAGGTCCGGCTTCTCGTCGTACGCCTCGCGGATGCGGTCGAGGAAGCGGGCCCGGATGATGCAGCCGCCCCGCCAGATCGTCGCCGTGCCGCCGAGGTTGATGTCCCAGTCGTACTCCTGGCTGCCGGCGCGGATGTGGTCGAAGCCCTGCGCGTACGCGACGATCTTTGAAGCGAGCAGCGCCCGGCGGACGTCCTCGACGAACGCGTCCCGGTCGGTGACCTGCCACTTCTCACCCGCATCCGGGAACGCCCGGCGAGCGGCCTCGCGCTGGTCGACGTGCCCGGAGAGCGAGCGGGCGAAGGTCGCCTCGGCGATTCCGGTGATCGGGATGCCCAGATCCAGGGCACTCTGCACGGTCCACCGGCCGGTGCCCTTCTGCTCGGCCCGGTCCTGCACGATGTCCACGAAGGGGCGGCCGGTCGCCGCGTCGGTGTGCGCGAGCACATCGGCGGTGATCTCGATGAGGAACGACTCCAACTCGCCGTTGTTCCAGTCGCGGAAAATCTCCGCGATCTCCGCCGGCTTCGCGCCCAGACCGGCCCGAAGCAGGTCGTACGCCTCGGCGATGAGCTGCATGTCGGCGTACTCGATGCCGTTGTGCACCATCTTGACGAAGTGCCCGGCACCGTCCGGCCCGACATGGGTGCAGCACGACACGCCGTCCACCTGGGCGGCGATCTTCTCGAACATCGGCCCGAGCTTGGCGTACGACTCGGCGGAACCGCCGGGCATGATGCTCGGCCCGAGCAGCGCGCCCTCCTCGCCACCGGAGACGCCGGTGCCGCTGAAGTGCAGCCCCTGCGCGCGCAGCGCCTCCTCCCGGCGGCGGGTGTCGGCGAAGTGGGCGTTGCCGCAGTCGACGATGATGTCGCCCTCTTCCAGCAGCGGCACCAACTCGTCGATCACCGCGTCGGTGGGCGCACCCGCCTTGACCATGACGATCACCGCGCGGGGGCGTTCCAGTGACGCCACGAAGTCGGCCATCGTCTCACCGGGCACGAACGTGCCCTCGTCGCCATGCTCGGCGACCAGGCTCCGGGTGCGCGCGGGCGTCCGGTTGTGCACCGCCACCGTGAAGCCGTTGCGGGCCAGGTTGCGGGCCAGATTCCGGCCCATCACCGCCAACCCGGTCACACCGATCTGCGCCCTCGCCTGCTCAGCCATTCGTGCCGCCACCTCTCGTCACCACTATCAGCGTTTGGAAACTTACCGCGATGTGAGCCGATATGGACCAGTGATCCACCTCCCGTTTCTGCGAACAACATGCGCGTTGCGAATGGTGGCCTGGGCGCTCCGCAGTGGAGCCGGTAGGCCGTACCGGGAAACCTGTCGCCAACCCGCGCCGCGCGCGTCAGCCTTCGGCGAGGCGGGCTTCGATCCGGGCGATCTTCCCGTTGAGCGCGTCGGTGACCCCGGGCCGGACGTCGGCCTTGAGTACCACGCTCACCCGGGGCGCCTGCGCGGCGACCACGTCGACCGCCCGTTTCACCACCGCCATCACCTCGTCCCACTCGCCCTCGACGGTGGTGAACATGGCATCGGTCCGGTTGGGAAGGCCGGAGGCACGGACCACCCGCACCGCCTCGGCGACCAGGTCGCCCACGGAGTCGTCACCGCCGAGCGGGGTGATCGAGAACGCGATAAGCATGTGCCGATCGTGCCAGTAAAAACGGATGCGCGTCCGGTCGGGCGGTGGCTAGGGTACGGACATGCGTAACTGACGCCCCACTTTCCGAGCCGGCCCGCCGTCCCGCGTCGCGGTCCGTGCGCTCCCGGGCGTCCCGCATCTCCTCCCCGCCGTTCGGCGGCGCTGGCCCTGCCTGGCCCCGGTGAGCAGTCCCTTCTCCCTTCGACCGCCGCGCAACGGCGGTCACCAGCCGATCCGACCGACCGCCGCAGCGCGGGGCCGGCCGTGCCGGTCGGCATTGACGGAGGTCAGGATGCCTGCGAGGCGTAACCCGAAGAAGTTCCGTACCCCGAAAGCGACGCCGCTCGGCATCGACCCGGCGGCCGGCCCCGGCCCGCTCCCACCCACCCTCCCCGACCTGAACCTCGCGCTCGAACCGCCCCTGCCGGCGGAACCGGCGCTGGCCGGGCCGGCGGCTGTCCCGGACGTGCTGGCCGGGCCGACGGTGCTGGCCGAATCGACGGTGCTGGCCGGGCCGGCGCTGCCGGTGGCTGTCCCGGACGAGTTGGCCGTCCCGGTCGATGTAGCGGTTCCGGTCGCCGGGCCGGCAGCGGTCGATGCGCCGGCGGCGGTCGATGTGCCGGCGGTTGTCGACGCGCCGGCGGTGGGAGATCTGCCGAAGTCGACCGGGCGACCGAAGGCACCGACGGCCGGCCCGCCGCAGGGTGGTGGCAACCGCTCCGGCGGCGGACGCAGCCAGCAGGCTGGCCAGACCCGCCGCTACGCCTTCCGCCGCAGCTGATCGAGCCGCCTGCGGCCCACCTCGCCCCGCGATCTTGCACTTTCTGTCCTCACGAAACTGGCACACCAGGACGGAACGGCGACAGAAACCGCAAGATCGGCGAGGGTGCTGCGTGGGCGCGGCGGCTGGGGTTTAGCTGATCAAGGGGCGGAAGGTGCCTGCGATGATGCTTGTCGTGAGGGCGGCGCCGGCCAGCACTACCGCCCCGGCGATGAGGAGCGCGTCGGCGCGGGTGAAGTGCTGACGGCGGGCGACGGTGCGGGGTGTGCCGGCGTCGAAGCCACGGGCGTCCATCGCCACCGCGAGCCTGGTGCCCCGGCGGATCGCCCCGACCAGCAGCGCGAACGCGGTGGAGGCGAACAGTCGCAGCTTCGCCACCGGGTTGCGGCCCGCGTCGACGCCGCGTGCGCGTCGGGCCATGCTGATCATCTGCCACTCCTGACCGAGCAGCGGCACCAGACGGAACGCGGCCAGGGCCCCGATGGCGAACCGGGCCGGTGCCTTCACGTTCTGGACCAACGCGTCGGCCAGGTCGGTGGGGTCGGTGGTCGCGAAGACGATCACGCCGGGCAGGGCCACCGCGAAGACCCGTAGCACCAGGCCGAGGGCGGTGAGCAGCACGCCGGTGGTCACCAGGATCGGTCCCGCGTCCAGGAGGACCCGGCCGGACCGGTCGGCGGCGAAGAGCACCAGGGTGACCAGGATGCCGGCGGCACTGAGGAGCAGTGGCCAGGCCCGTCGGGCCAGCACCCGGTAGCCGATGCCGAACAGCGGCAGCACGGCGAGTTCGAGCGCGATGGCGATCGCCGGGGCGAGGGGGTCCAGGGTGGCCAGCAGGGTGAACGAGAAGACCAGCGCGGCGGCGACCTTCGCCACCGGGTTGCGGCGGGCCAACGGCGCGTCGGGCGCGGCGACCGGCTCGATGCTGATCATCGGACGTCGTCCCGGCCAGGCTGGCCCGCCGGCCGACCTGGCCGATCACCTGCCGGGTCGGCGGGGACGGCGCCGGCCGCGGCCCGGTGCAGGGTGACGGTGCGGTCGGCGAGCGCGGCCACGAAGTCCGCGTCATGGGTGACCGCGACCACGCCGTGCCCGGCGTCGCGCAGGTCGGCGAAGAGGTCGACCAACTCCCGCCAGGTCCGCCGGTCCTGGCCGAAGGTGGGTTCGTCGCAGATCAGCAGGCGGGGCGCGGTGGCCAGGGCGGTCGCCACACTCAGCCGCCGCGCCTCACCACCGGAGAGGGTGTACGGGTTGGCAGCCGCGAGGCGGCCCAGGCGCAGCCGTTCCAGCAGCGCGGACACGGTCTCCTTGACGGCCGCCTCGGGTTGACCGGTCCGGCGGGGGCCGAGCGCCAGTTCGTCGAAGACGGTGCTGGTGACGAACTGGTGCTCCGGATCCTGGAAGACCGACCCGATCCGCCGGGCCAGTGCGGGGGCCGACCACCGGTGTGGGGGAGTGCGGTGGTCGGTGCCGGCCAACTCGACGGATGCGGTGACCCGTCCGGTGCCCGGCCGGAGCAACCCGCCGAGCAGCAACGCCAGGGTGGACTTGCCGGCGCCGTTGGGTCCGCGTACGGCGAGTGCCTCGCCGGCGCGTACCGCCAGGTCGGTGGAGCCCAGCCGGGGCGGCAGGCCGAGCCGGTCGGCGGTGAGCAACAGGTCCCCGGGCGCGGCGGTGGCTGGCCGGGGTGCGATGGGGTGACCGGGCACCCAGACCCCCTCGGCGGCGAGCGTGGCACCGTGGGCGGCGAAGACGGCCTCGGGTGTGCCGTCGGCGCGGACCCCGCCGCCCGGTTCCAGGACGACCACCCGGTCGACGAGCGGCAGCGCCTCGGCGATCCGGTGCTCGACCAGGATCAGCGTGGTGTCGGCGTCCAGGGCGCCGGCCACCGCCTGCCGGATCAGGTCGGCCCCGGCCGGGTCGAGGTTGGCGGTCGGCTCGTCGAGCAGCAGCAGTTCCGGACGCAGCGCCAGTGCGCCGGCCAGGGCGAGGCGTTGCTGTTCGCCGCCGGAGAGCGCGGCGGTGGGGCGGTCCCGGGGGTACGGGAAGCCGACGCGGCGCAGCGCCTCGTCCACCCGGGGCCAGATCTCGTCGGTCGGTACGCCGCGGTTCTCCAGCCCGAACGCGACGTCGTCGCCGCAGCGTGCCATCACCAGTTGGGTTTCCGGGTCCTGGAAGACGATGCCGACGCGTTCCCGCCCCTTGCGCGGGTCGAGTCCGTCGATCTCGACGGTGCCCTCCTGCTCGCCGGAGTCCTCGGGGAGCAGCCCGGCCAGCGCGCTGAGCAGGGTGCTCTTCCCGGCCCCGGAGGGCCCGAGCAGCAGAACCCGCTCCCCAGCCTCGACCCGCAGATCAACCCCGCGCAGAGCCCAGGCGCGCCGCCCAGCGTGCCGCCATCCGAACCCCCGCAGCAGTACCCCGCCCACCAAACCCACCCCCTCCCGGCCCGCCGCCCCTCACCCTGCCCGGTTGATCATGAGGTGGACGGGTGGTTCTGGAGATCCATCCGTCCACCTCATGATCGGCCCGAGTGGGTGGGGTCAGATCAGTGCTCGGTTCCGGCCTACCGGGAAGCGGTCCAGGACTCCGGTCCTGGCCAGGGACTCGGTCAGCAGCCAGCCGCCGGCACCGGCGATCACGGTGGCGCTGACGATGGTGATCAGCGCGTACGGGAGGCGGTAGTCGGCGAACGCGTAGTCGGCGTTCCAGACGAAGAAGTCGAACAATGCGGCGCTGAGACCGGTCAGTGCGCCGGCCAGCAGCGCGGTCGGCAGCCGGTACGACCGGTAGCGGAACGCGGCGAACGCCAGCTCGGCGCCGATGCCCTGCACGATGCCCTGCGGGATCACCGTGCCGGCCCACTGGCTGCCCAGCAGCGCGGAGAGAACCGCGGCCACCGTCTCGCAGTAGAGCGCGGCGCCGGGCTTGCGGATGACCAGGCCGCCGATCACGGCCGGCATCAGCCAGACGCCGTAGAGCAGCGCCTGCGCCGGCGGGAAGAAGGTGAACGCACCCTCGGTGGCGCTCCAGACCAGGCCCCAGGCCCAGAAGATGACCCCGAAGGCGACCGCGATCACCGAGGCGACCACGATGTCGATGGTCCGCCAGCGGCCCGTGTCGGTGGTGGAATTCATGTGTTGCTCCCAGTTCTGAATGCGAACCAGGAGAAGACGCACGCCGCACGCCCGGTGGCACCGGACGGCGGCGCGGCTGGAGGTCGACCGAACTCCCTGCGCTGGCATTACCCAGATCAGGTTCGAGGGTCTGCGGGCGTGCCCGCACTCTCAGCGCTGTGCGCTCCCCTGTCGGATGTGAAGTTGTCTCGTCGACGCTAACACCGACCAGGGGTGCCGGCCTAGCAGGGCTTCCGTCCGTCTCGGCGTTCGGCCGGCGGTGCGCCGGATGGGTAGGCTGACGATCATGCGGGTCGACGCGCGAGGTCTCACGTTCGAGGTAACCGCCGGCGGTCCGTCGGACGGCGTACCCGTCCTGCTGCTGCACGGCTTCCCCCAACACCGCGGCGAATGGGACGACGTGGTGCCCGCGCTGCACGCGGCCGGGCTGCGCACGTACGCGCTGGACCAGCGCGGCTACTCGCCCGGCGCGCGGCCGACGGCGGTGGCCGACTACCGGATCCCCGAGTTGGTCGCCGACGTGGTGGCGGTGCTCGACGCCCTGGGGCTGGACACCGTCCACCTGGTCGGCCACGACTGGGGCGCGATCGTGGCCTGGGCCGTCGCCGCTGGGCACCCCGACCGGGTCCGCACGCTGACCGCGGTGTCCGTGCCGCATCCGGCCGCCATGGCGTACGCCCTGGCCAACGACGGTCAGCAGAAGGCCCGCTCGTCGTACATCACGTTGTTCCGTAAGCCAAGGACCGCGGAGAGGGTGCTGCTGGCGTGGAACGCGACAGCGCTGCGCAAGATGCTCGGCGGGGTGGGCGACGCGCCCCGGGTGGACCGTTACGCCGCCCCGATGCGTGCGCCGGGGGCGCTCACCGCCGCGCTGAACTGGTACCGGGCGATGTCCCGCGCCGACCTGGCCGGCGTCGGCCCGGTCGCGGTGCCCACCACCTACGTCTGGAGTGACCGGGACGTCGCCATCGGCCGGAGTGCCGCCGAGGCGTGTGCCGCGAACGTCACCGGGGCGTACCGCTTCGTGCCGTTGACCGGTGTGAGTCACTGGATTCCGGACACCGCGCCGGGCCCACTCGCCGAGGCGATCCTGGCCCGGGCCGCCGGAACGGCCTGAGCCGTGCGGGTCGGTCGGAGAGGGGCACCGTGACGACGGGTACCAGCGGGCCGGGCACCCGGCGCTCGATCGCCGCGCAACTGCGCCTGCTGGGCGTACGCCCCGGCGCGACGCTGCTGGTGCACGCCGCGCTGCGTCCGCTCGGGTTCGTCTGCGGCGGACCGCACGCCGTGGTGCTCGCCCTGCGTGACGCGCTCGGCCCGGACGGCACGATCGTGGTGCCCACCCACACGCCCGACAACAGTGATCCCGCGCAGTGGCGCAACCCGCCGGTGCCGGCGGACTGGTGGCCGCTGATCCGCGCCGAGATGCCGGGTTTCGACCCGGCGGTGACCCCGAGCCATTTCATGGGCGCGCTCGCCGAGACGGTCCGTGGCTGGCCCGGTGCGCTGCGCAGTTCGCATCCGCACGTGTCGTTCGCCGCCCTCGGTCCGGCCGCCGAGCAGGTGGTGGCCGGGCACCGCCTGGCCGACATGCTCGGCGAGGGCTCGCCGCTGGCCCGGCTCTACGACCTGGACGCCGACGTTCTCCTGCTCGGCGTGGACCACTCCGTGAGCACCTCTCTGCACCTGGCCGAGTACCGCTGCCCGGGTTCGCCCCGGGAGCGGGTCGGCGCGGCGGTGCGGACCGGCGACGGCGGTCGGGAATGGGTGTGGTGGCAGGACGTACGGCTCGACGCGGACGACTTCGACGCGTTGGGCGCGGACCTGGAGGCCACCGGGGCGGTGCGCAGCGGACCGGTCGGCACCGGGACCGGCAGGTTGATGCGCCAGCGGGCGGCTGTCGACTTCGGGGTGCGCTGGCTGGACCGTAATCGAACGACGGAGGACGCATGACGGTGAGTGCCGAGGCCTACCTGGCCGTGGTGACCGAGACGATCGGTCGGGTGGCCGCCAGCCAGCGGGAGGCGGTGGGGCGGGCCGCCGACCTGATCGCCGACGCCGTACGCGCCGACGGGGTGGTGCACGCGTTCGGCACCGGACACTCCGAGGCCCTCGCCATGGAGATCGCCGGCCGGGCGGGTGGGCTGGTGCCGACCAACCGGATCGCGCTGCGTGACCTGGTGCTGCTCGGCGGCGAACCGGCCGAACGGCTCGGTCCGTTGCTGGAGCGGGACCCGGCGGTGGCCCACCGGCTCTACGAGCTGGCTCCGGTGCGGCCCGCCGACGTCTTCGTGCTCGCCTCGAGCTCCGGGGTCAACGGCGCGATGGTGGAGTTCGCCACGCTCGTCAAGGAACGCGGCCACGCCCTGGTGGCGATCACCTCGGCGCAGCACTCGGGTCGGATGACCTCCCGCCACCCGTCCGGGCGCAAGCTGGCCGACCTCGCGGACGTCGTGCTCGACAACGGTGCGCCGTACGGTGACGCGACGCTGCCGCTGCCCGGTGGCGGCGCGGTCGGCGCGGTCTCGTCGATCACCGCCGCGCTGCTGGCCCAGCAGGTCACGGTGGAGGTGGTGGCGCGGCTGCTGTCGGCGGGGGAGCGGCCGCCGGTCTACCTGTCGGCGAACATCCCCGACGGCGACGCGCACAACACGGAGCTGGAGGCCCGGTACGCCGGTCGAATCCGGCGCGGGTCCTGACGCGGTGCTGATGGCCGAGGTGCGTCCGGAAGGTGAACGACGGATGTCGTGAACCCGTTTCGCGCTCGCCCGGGTGGGGCATTGGCGTTGCTGCCGGCGGCCGGGACCGCCGGCAGTAGCGTCGCAGCGGAGGTAGCGCGTGTCCAAGGAGACCGAGAAGCAGCGTTGGCAGCGTAATTTCGCCGACCTGTTGCAGGAGTTGCGGGTCGCACAGACGGGCGTGCAGATCCTCTTCGCCTTCCTGCTCACCCTGCCGTTCAGTAACGGGTTCACCGAGACCACGGAGTTCCAGCGGGACGTCTACATCGTCGCGCTGCTCGCCGCGGCCGCCGCGACCGCGATGATCATCTCGCCGGTGGCGTTCCACCGGGCGCTGTTCCGGCAGGGGCGTAAGCCGGAGTTGGTGCGCTTCGCACACCGGATGGCCACCGGGGGTCTCGCCTTCATGCTGATCGCGATGGTCAGCGCGGTGCTGCTGATCACCGACTTCGTGCTGGACCGGCCGATCGCCTTCGTGCTCAGCGCACTGACCGGGCTCTGGTTCATCACCTTCTGGGCCGCCCTGCCGTTCGCTCGCCGCAACTGGGGTGAGGACGACATCGACGACGAGGACGACGACCCGGACGAGATCGCCGGCCGCTGATCTGACAGATCTCCACCGATGGCTACCTCCGGGTAACAACCGGGGGTAGCGTGACGATAGTCGCGCATGTCGACGCAGCCGCACCGAGGTTCGAGGGGGCAGCCGTGACCACGACGCAGGACGGCCGACCAGCACCGGACGGCCCCGATTCCGACGCCGCACCCCGCACCGCCGGTGCCGCGGCCCCGTTGCCCGAGGAGGCCGGGCAGGTCTCGGAGAAGGAGGCCCGGCAGGTCGCCGAGGCCGCCCGCGAGTCCACCTGGGACCGGCCCAGCTTCGGCAAGGAGCTGTTCCTTGGCCGCCTCCGACTCGACCTGATCGATCCGTGGCCCCGATCGGATCCGGACGACGTGGCGCGCGCCGAGGAGTTCCTTGGTCGGTTCCGCGCCTTCCTGACCGCCGAGGTGGACGGGGCCGCCATCGAGCGCGACGCGTCCATTCCGGACTCGGTGTTCCATGGCCTGGCCGACCTCGGCGCGTTCGGCATGAAGATCGACCGGAAGTACGGCGGGCTGGGGCTGAGCAACCTGCACTACTGCCGGGCGCTGATGCTGGCCGGCTCGGTCAGCCCGGCCATCGGCGCGCTGCTCTCCGCGCACCAGTCGATCGGGGTGCCGCAGCCGCTGAAGATGTTCGGCACCGCCGAGCAGAAGCAGCGCTTCCTGCCCCGGCTCGCCGCCGGCGAGGTGTCCGCGTTCCTGCTCACCGAACCAGACGTCGGCTCCGACCCGGCCCGGCTGGCCACCACCGCCGAGCCGACCGAGGACGGCACCGGCTACCGGCTCAACGGGGTGAAGCTCTGGGCCACCAACGGCATCGTGGCCACCCTGCTGGTGGTGATGGCCCGGGTGCCGGCCGCCGAGGGGCGGCGGGGCGGCATCACCGCGTTCGTGGTGGACGGCGACAGCGCCGGCATCACCGTCGAACGGCGCAACGAGTTCGTCGGCCTGCGCGGCCTGGAAAACAGCCTCACCCGGTTCCACGACGTGTTCGTGCCCGCCGAGAACGTCATCGGTGGCGAGGGCAAGGGGCTGAAGATCGCCCTGACCACCCTCAACACCGGTCGCCTGTCGCTGCCGGCGATGTGCGTGGGCGCCGGCAAGTGGGCGTTGAACGTGGCCCGGGGCTGGGCCGCCGACCGGGTCCAGTGGGGCCGGCCGGTAGGCGAGCACGAGGCGGTCGCGCAGAAGCTCTCCTTCATCGCCGCCACCACGTACGGCATGGAGACCATGCTCGACCTCTGCTGCCTGCTCGCCGACGACGACCACAACGACATCCGGATCGAGGCCGCGCTGGTCAAGCTGTACGCCAGCGAGATGGCCTGGAAGATCGGCGACGAGCTGGTCCAGATCCGGGGTGGGCGCGGCTACGAGACGGCCGACTCGCTGGCCGCCCGGGGCGAACGCCCGGCCAACGTCGAGCAGGTGCTCCGCGACCTGCGCATCAACCGGATCTTCGAGGGCTCCACCGAGATCATGCACCTGCTGATCGCGCGGGAGGCGGTCGACGCCCACCTGTCGGTGGCCGGCGACATCATCGACCCGGACGCGGGCCTGGGCCGCAAGGCACGCGCCGGCGCCCGAGCCGGTGCCTTCTACGCGAGGTGGCTGCCCACCCTGGCCGTCGGCCGGGGGCAGAGCCCATCGGCGTACGCCGAGTTCGGGCCGCTCGCCGCGCACCTGCGCCAGGTGGAGCGGTCGTCGCGCAAGCTGGCCCGGTCGACGTTCTACGCGATGTCCCGCTGGCAGGGAAAGATGGAACGTAAGCAGGCGTTCCTCGGCCGCGTGGTGGACATCGGCGCCGAGTTGTTCGCGATGTCCGCGGTCTGCGTCCGGGCCAACGCCGAGCGGGGCAGCCGCCCGGAAAATGTCGAGCTGGCCGACCTGTTCTGCCGGCAGGCGCGGGTGCGGGTGGACGCCCTGTTCAACGCCCTGTGGGACAACACCGACTCGGTCGACACCACCGCCGCGAAGCGCATCCTCGCCGGCCGCTACGCGGGCCTGGAGGAGGGCGTGATCACTCCGTCCGACGAACTGCCCTGGGTGGCCCGCTGGTCGCCCGGCCCGTCCACCGCCAAGGACGTCCGCCGCCGCATCCCGCCAAAGCCCTGACCCGCGCGCGCCGCCGGGCGCCACGTCGAGCCGAGCCGGCTCGACGGCGGCCGGCGCAGGTGCAGCGGGCCACGGTGCGGGTGCGGCGGGCCGCGGTGTGGGTGCAGCGGGCCGCGGCGCGGGTCGGCGGGCGACGGCGCGGGTCAGCGGCTGATCGCCCAGGCCAGCACTGCCGCCAGGATCAGGCCGTTGACCGCCGCCAGACCCAGGTACGCCGCGGGCGGGATCTTCTTGCCCCGGCGGACGAAGGACACCAGGACGGCGGCGTAGCCGAGCAGCAGGACGGCGATGACGACCAGGAAGTAGAACACTCGAAGACCTTAACGGTCTCTCGACCGCGCGGTCCGAGGTGGCGCGGTGGTCGGCACCGCCGATGCCATGATCAGGTGATGAAAAGTAGGTCCCCGGGCTGCTTCTGACCTACTTTTCATCACTTGATCACGGTGCGAGCGGTGGTCGGCGGCATCCGCGGGTCGCCGGTGCGAGCGGTGGTCGCGGGGAAGTCGGGGTCAGCGGGTCCGGCCGCGCAGGCCGAGGTGGCGCAACTCCAGCGCGGCCAGCGCGTCGACTGTCGCGTCGTCGCCGCGCCGCCACGCCTCGGCCACGTCGGGCCCGACCTGGGTCAGCCGGCCCAGCGGCTGGGTGGCCAACGCGCGCAGGGCGAGCAGGTCCCGGCCGGCCGGCCCGGCGGCCAGCTTCGCGGCCGACCCGGCCCGACGCATCCAGCGCAGCCGCAGCGGCAGCCAACCGAACAGCACCAGGCCGAGCGGGAAGATCAGCACCGCGATGGTGAGAGCGAGGGCGAGCTGATCGACCAGGTGCTGCTGGTCGCGGCCGGCGTCGGCGAGCCCTCGGGCAGCGTTGGCGGCCTGTTGGAAGGGCGCGGTCAGCTCGTCGCCGACCAGTGGCACCCGGCGAACCTTGCCGCCGGCGTCGGCGAGGTTGTCGGCGAGGCCACTGCCGGCGCCCTCCAATTTCTGCCCCGGTACGGCGAGCTTCTGCACCAGGTCGTGCAGCCACAGCGCGCCGCGGACCGCCGCGTACACCCAGGCGACGACGAGCAGGTCGGTGAGCAACTGACGGGCGGCGGTCGGGAACCGATCGGCATAGATTTTCACGCCGGACAGCGTGTCACGAACCGAGCGCTGACGGCACGGTCGGATCGACAGTCAGCGGACGCAGGTGGGGCAGGTGCCGAAGATTTCCAGGGTGTGGCTGACGTCGGCGTAGCCGTGCTGCGCGGCGACCCGGTCGGCCCAGCTCTCCACGGCGGGCCCGGCCACCTCGACGGTGCGCCCGCAGGCCCGGCAGACCAGGTGGTGATGGTGCCCCTCGCTGCACCGGCGGTAGAGGTGCTCGCCGCCCGGCGGCCGCATCACGTCGATCTCGCCCGCGTCGGCCAGCCCCTGCAGGGTGCGGTAGACGGTGGTCAGGCCGACCCGCTCGCCGCGCTGGCGCAGCATCGCGTGCAGGTCCTGGGCGCTGTGGAAGCCCTCCATCTCGGCCAGCAGCGCACTCACCGCCGAACGCTGTCGGGTGTTGCGCACCGCGGTGCCGCTCTCGCTCTCGCTCATGATCCCTCCCCGGCGTGGCTGACCGCGTCCGCCACGATGTGCGCGACGTGCTCGTCGACCAGGCTGTAGGCGATCTCGCGACCGCGGCGGGAACCCCGCACCACACCAGCGCCGCGCAGCACCCGCAGGTGCTGGGAGACCAGCGGTTGCGCGGCACCGAGTTTGTCCACCAGCTCGTGCACGCACCGCTCACCGCTGGCCAGCTCACTGACGATGGCCAGCCGGATGGGCGCCGACAGGGCGCGGAGCAACTCGCTGGCCCCGTCGAACCCCTCGTAGCCCGTTGCGCTGGTCATCCTGCAACGGTAACCAATACCAGCGCCAGCGCCCCGCTCAGGATCGGCCCAGCACGACCTCGTGAGGTTCGGCCGTTGGCGCGGCGGCCGGCGTCGACCGCCGGCGCAGTGTCCGCCAGACCCCACCGGCGACGGCGACCACCAGGAAGGAGGCGATCGCGACGAGCACCACCGAGGCACCCGGCGCGGTGTCCGCCGTGGCCGCCACCCAGACACCGGAGCCGGCGGCGAAGAGCCCGAGCGCCATCGCCGCGGTCATGGTGCTGCGGAAACCCCGGGTGACCTGCTGGGCGGTGGCGACCGGCACCACCATCAACGCGCTGATCAACAGCACCCCGACGGCCCGCATCGCGATGGTCACGGTGATCGCGGTGGCCACCGCGATCAGCAGGTTCAGCGTACGCACCGGCAGGCCGGAGACCCGGGCGTACTCCTCGTCGTGGCTGACCGCGAAGAGGGCCGGGCGCAGCGCGATCATCGTGACCAGGATCGCCGCGCCGAGCACCGCGATGGTGATCACGTCGGCGAGGGAGGTGGTGATCAGCGACCCGAACAGGTAGGCGTTGAGGTTCGCGCTCGTCGCGTCGGAGAGGCCGACCAGCAACACGCCGCCCGCGATGCCGCCGTAGAAGAGCAGGGCCAGGGCCAGGTCACCGGAGGTACGCCCACGGGCGCGGACCACCTCGATGGCGATCGCGCCGGCGGTGGCGACGAGCACCGCGACCAGCACCGGTGAGCGGTTGAGCAGCAGGCCCGCCCCGACGCCGGTCAGGGCGACGTGCCCGACACCGTCGCCGATCAGCGCCAGCCGGCGCTGCACCAGGTAGATGCCGAGCGCCGGCGCGGCCAGGCCGATCACCAGCGCGCCGATCAGGGCATGCTGCATGTAGGAGTACTGGAAGAGTCCCATGGGTCAGTTGCTCCACAGCCCGGCGGGCTCGTCGTAGCAGTGCGGGTGCACGTGGTCGTGGTCCGGCTCCGCGTGGTGGCCGGCCGGGTCCGGCACCGCGCCGTCGTGGGCGATGCGGCCCTCGTGGACGACCACCGCCCGACTGATCACCGGTCGCAGTGGGCCCAGCTCGTGGGCGACGAGCAGCACCGTCCCGCCGCCGGCGACGAAGTCGCGCAGCGCGTCGGCGAATGCCTCCTGGCTGGCCGCGTCCACCCCCGCGGTGGGCTCGTCGAGGACCAGCAGCTCCGGGTGGCCGGCCAGGGCGCGGGCGATCAGGGTGCGTTGCTGCTGGCCGCCGGAGAGCGTGGCCACCGGGTCGCCGGCCCGGTCGGCGAGCCCGACCGCGAGCAGCGCGGCGTCGACGGCGGCCCGGTCGGCGCGACCCGGCGGGCGGAGCACCCCCCGGCGGGCCAGCCGCCCGGACGCCACCACCTCACGGACGGTCGCGGGCACGCCGCCGCCGGCACCCAGCCGCTGCGGAACGTACCCGATGCGCTCCCACTGCCGGAACCGGCGCAACGGCCGGTCGAAGAGGGTGACCGAGCCGGCGCTGAACGGCACCAGCCCGAGCACGGCGCGGATCAGGGTGGACTTGCCGGAGCCGTTGGCGCCGAGCACCGCGACCACCTCGCCGGCGGTCACGGTGAGCGAGATGTCCCGGAGCACGGGGCGGCCGTCGTAGCCGACCACCCCGTGCTCGACGGTGATGACAGGTGAGGTCACGAGCAGCCCAAGGCCGTCTGCAGGGTCCGCAGGTTGGTACGCATCACCGAAAGGTAGTCCCCGTTACTGCCGGCTGCGAGTCCTTCGATCGGGTCCAGTACGGCGGTCTTCGCGCCGACCTGACCGGCGATGGTCTCGGCGACCTTCGGGCTGACCAGGGTCTCGAAGAAGATCGTGGTGGCGTGGTGCTCCTTCGCCTCCTCGATCACCTGCGCGAGCCGCTGCGGCGAGGGCTCGACGTCCGGGCTCAGCCCGGTGATGCCGACCTGTTCG
Source organism: Micromonospora sp. NPDC049101 (assembly GCF_040648675.1). NCBI lineage: Bacteria > Bacillati > Actinomycetota > Actinomycetes > Micromonosporales > Micromonosporaceae > Micromonospora > Micromonospora sp. NPDC049101. The sequence goes on from NZ_JBEZED010000028.1 coordinate 100,578, forward strand.
AGCTGGTAGCGGTCGGCGAGGTAGCCGAACGCGGCGTGGCTGGTCACGATCTCCCGCCGCTGGCAGGTCGCCAGGCCGTGCTTGAACTCGCCGTCCAGGGCCGTCAGGTCGGCGCGCAGCGCCGCGGCGCGGGCGGTGTAGTCGGCGGCGCGGTCCGGGTCGGCCTTGCCGAGCCGCTGGGCGAGCTGGTCACCGATGCCGGCGAGCCGGGTCGGGTCGAGCCAGACGTGCGGGTCCTTGCCGCCGTTGCCCTCCTCGGCGTGCCCCTCGTCGCCCTCGTGGTTGTGCCCGCCGGCGGTCGCGTCCAACAGCGGTTGCACGCTTGTCACGTCGAACGCCCGGTCGCCGCCGTTCTGGGCGACGGCGTCGTCCACCGCCGGCTGGAAACCCTTGAGGTAGACGATCAGCTCGGCCTCGCTGACCTGGCCGACCTGGCTCGGGTTGAGCTCCAGGTCGTGCGGCTCGGCGCCGGGCTTGGCCAGGTTGGTCACCCGGACCGCGTCGCCGCCGATCCGCTCGGCCAGGAACTGGAGGGGGTAGAACGCGGCCACCACGTCGACTCGTTGGGGGTCGGCGCCGCCGGCGCTGGTGGAGCAGGCGGCCCCGGCCCCCAGGGTGAGGAGGGCGGTGACGGCGGCCAGGACACGGGACGTGGTGCGGTTGCTCATGACGCCAACTGTCCGTGGCAACGATAATGATTGTCAAAAACGCATGATTGCATGTCAGAGCAGCTTCGCGAGGCCCACCGTCACCAGCAGCGTGAGCATCACCAGTCGAATCAGCCGGGTCTGTGGCGCCTGAACCGCCCAGGTCGTCGCCAACAGGGCGATCAGCACGGCGGCCAGCGCGAGCGTCAGCAGCCCGCCGATCACCCCCGGCGTGAAGAACGCCACCAGCACCACCACCAGGGTGATCAGGAACACCGACGTCGGGTTGGCCCCGGCCAACCGGGCCAGCAGAGGGCGCTGCGTACGCTGCATCCCACAGACTCTACGAGGAGGGACACCCGTTGCTGGTGACCAACCGGTTCGTGGTCGACGTCGATGTCGCCGACGACTTCACCGAACGGGCGCACGCCGCCCTCACCGCACTGGCCGCCTGCCCCGGCTACCTGCGCGGTCAACTGGTCCGGGCGCTCGACGACCCCCGGTACTGGTCGCTGGTCACCGAGTGGGAGTCGGTCGGCACCTACCGCCGGGCACTGGGCGCCTTCGAGGTCAAGGTCAGCGCCGTACCGCTGCTCGCCGAGTCGGTCGACGAGCCCTCCGCGTACGAGGCGCTGGCCACCGCAGCCCCCGGCGGGGCCGTGGTCGTCGCCGAGAGTGATCGGGCTGCGGGTCCTTACCGCTGAGCCGGCGGACACTACGCTGCTCCTATGACCGCACCCGCCCCGCCACCCGGTCCCGGGGTGGCTCCGCCGTTCGCCGCGCCGCCCACCGAGGGGCGCCGGACCCGGCTCTGGATCGGCCTCGGCGTCGGCGCGCTCGCCGTGGTGCTCTGCTGCGGCGGGGGCGGCAGCGCCGTCGTCGGCCTGTTCGTCACCGGCGTGCAGGCGGTCCGGGAGCAGGCCCGCACCGTGACCGGCGACTACTACCAGGCGCTTGTCGAGCGGAACTACGGGCGGGCGTACGAGCAGCTCTGCGACGACGCGCAGCAGCGCGAGTCCCAGCCCGAGTTCGAACGGCGTGCCGCCGCCGAACCGCAGGTGGCCGCGTTCCGGTTGGGTGAGGTGGACACCATCAACCTGACCATGCCGGTCGACGTGACGCTCGACGGCGGTGGCCGGGAGCAGCAGCAGGTCATCCTGGGGCGCGACGGCCAGACTGGTGGCGTGGAGGTCTGCGGGGTCAGCTGACCCGCCCCCGGTATTCTGCTGGGCTCAGGGCGACGGTGGTCGTACCGTTGTCCCGAACCGACCGATCCATCCACATCTCGCCCCCGCCGACCGCCAGCCGGCGTAGGAGGAAACATGCCAGCCGACCGTATCGACGCCGTCGTCAGCCTCGCCAAGCGACGAGGCTTCGTCTTCCCCTCCAGCGAGATCTATGGGGGCACCCGATCGGCGTGGGATTATGGCCCGCTCGGCGTGGAACTCAAGGAGAACGTCCGCCGGCAGTGGTGGAAGACCATGGTCCAGCAGCGCGACGACGTCGTCGGCTTGGACTCCGCGGTGATCCTGGCCCGCAAGGTGTGGGAGGCGTCCGGCCACATCGCCGAGTTCGTCGACCCGCTCACCGAGTGCCAGTTCTGCCACAAGCGGTTCCGGGCGGACCACCTGGAGGAGGCGTACGAGGCCAAGCACGGCAAGCCGCCGGTCTCGCTCGCCGAGCTCAACTGCCCCAACTGCGGCAACAAGGGCACCTTCACCGAGCCGAAGATGTTCAACGGCCTGATGAAGACCTACCTGGGCCCGGTGGAGAGCGACGAGGGGCTGCACTACCTGCGCCCGGAAACCGCCCAGGGCATCTTCGTCAACTACAAGAACGTCGAGACGGTCGCCCGCAAGAAGCCGCCGTTCGGCATCGCGCAGACCGGCAAGTCGTTCCGCAACGAGATCACCCCAGGCAACTTTATCTTCCGGACCCGCGAGTTCGAGCAGATGGAGATGGAGTTCTTCGTCGAGCCGGGCACCGACGAGCAGTGGCACGAGTACTGGCTCCAGGAGCGCTGGAACTGGTATCTCGATCTCGGCCTGTCGGCGGACAATCTGCGCCTGTACGAGCACCCCAAGGAGAAGCTCTCCCACTACTCGAAGCGCACTGTCGACATCGAGTACCGCTTCCAGTTCGGCGGCACCGAGTTCGCCGAGTTGGAGGGTGTCGCCAACCGCACCGACTTCGACCTCTCCACGCACAGCAAGCACTCCGGCGTCGACCTGTCGTACTTCGACCAGACCAAGAGTGAGCGCTGGATGCCGTACGTCATCGAGCCGGCCGCGGGTCTGACCCGCGCGGTGCTCGCCTTCCTGCTGGAGGCGTACGACGAGGACGAGGCACCGAACACCAAGGGTGGCGTGGACAAGCGCACCGTGATGCGGTTCGACCCGCGGCTGGCCCCGGTCAAGGTCGCGGTGCTGCCGCTGTCGCGCAACGAGGCGCTGTCGCCGAAGGCCAAGGACCTGGCGACGCTGCTGCGCAAGCGTTGGGTGGTGGAGTTCGACGACTCGCAGGCGATCGGCCGCCGCTACCGTCGGCAGGACGAGATCGGCACCCCGTTCTGTGTGACAGTCGACTTCGACACCCTGGACGACAACGCCGTGACGGTGCGCAACCGGGACACCATGGCTCAGGAGCGGGTCTCCCTGGACCAGGTCGAGCGCTACCTGATCGAGCGCCTCCCCGGCTGCTGACGTACTCCGGAAAGTGGCCCCTTCTCCACGGTGGTGGAGAGGGGGCCACTTCGTGGTCTACCAGGCAAAACGCCGGTCGATGAAATTAATTCAATGCCATCTTTCGATATCTTGGTCGTGATCGGAAGAAGGTGGGTTGACATGGCGAAGCGACTTCTCGTCCTCCGCGTGACCGCCGCGGCGGCAATCGTCGCGGGACTGCCGGCGCTCTCGGGCTCCACCGCCCACCGCGGTGCCGTCCAGGTGCTCCCCGCCCAGGCTGCCGCCTCCGCCCCGCCGGACGTGTCATCCGCGTCACGCGGGTCGGCCGGTTCGGTCGACCCGGCCGCGCCGTCCATGTCGTCCGCCGAGGGGATGATCGAGGCCGCCCAGGCGAGGCTTGAGCCGAGGGTCGCCTCCCGCCGCGGTCCCGCGCGCAGCGCGTCCCCGCGAGCCCCCGTCATCCCGCCGGTCGTCGGTGCGGCCGGTGGTGCGCGCAGTACGCCCCCGCAGGCCCCCACGACACGTCTCGCCCCCGTCACGGCCATCCACTCGCAGGCCGCGATCGACCGCGGAGCGCTCGTCACCTGGACGACCTCGCCGACGTGTCTCCTGGCGGGGCACGACACCATGGGTTGGGCGTGGCTGGACGACCTCCCGGCGGGGCGGGTGGTGCGGGTCGTGTCGGGGCCGTGCGCGGGCACCTACCAGGTGGTCGGGCGCCGCTGGCAGCCGCGCAAGGGAGGCACGATGCCGCACTGGGCGAGCCGATACGATCTCGTGCTCCAGACCTGCACGGGGCCCAGCGGGACAGGCTTCAGCACCGCCCGACGGCTGTCCCGGTAGGCCCGCTCGGGTCGCCCCCCGGGCGTCGACCCGAGCGTCCGCCCGGCGGCGGGCATAGGGGGAGGAACCCCTCCGTATACTTGCGGGGTGAGTGATGTCGCGGTGGCGCCCGGACGCCCGTTGACCCTCGGTGGCTACCAGGTGTGGCCGCCGGTGGTGCTCGCGCCGATGGCCGGGATCACCAACGTCGGTTTTCGCCGGCTCTGCCGTGAGCAGGGCGGCGGCATCTACGTCTGCGAGATGATCACCACTCGGGCGCTCGTCGAGCGCAACCCGAAGACGCTGCGCATGATCGCGTTCGGCGACGACGAGAAGCCGCGCAGCCTCCAGCTCTACGGCACCGACCCGGACATCACCGCCGCCGCCGTCCGGATCGTCGTCGAGCGCAACCTGGCCGATCACATCGACCTCAACTTCGGCTGCCCCGTACCCAAGGTCACCCGGCGTGGTGGCGGCGCGGCGCTGCCGTGGCGACGCCGGCTCTTCGCGCGGCTGGTGCGGGCCGCGGTGGACGCCGCGTCGCCGGCCGGGGTGCCGGTCACGGTCAAGATGCGCAAGGGCATCGACGACGACCACCTGACGTACGTCGAAGCCGGGCTCGCCGCCCAGGAGGCCGGCGTGGCCGCGGTGGCCCTGCACGGGCGGACGGCCGCGCAGCGCTACTCGGGCACCGCCGACTGGGACGCGATCGCCACCCTGAAGCAGGCCCTCGACGTGCCGGTGCTCGGCAACGGCGACATCTGGGAGGCCGACGACGCGCTGCGGATGGTCGCGCACACCGGGGTCGACGGCGTGGTCGTCGGGCGTGGCTGCCTGGGTCGCCCGTGGCTCTTCGCCGACCTGGAAGCCGCCTTCGACGGTCGTCCGCAGCGACGGCTGCCCACCCTCGGCGAGGTGGCGGTGACCATGCGCCGGCACGCCGAGCTGCTTGTCGACCAGTTCGTGGCCGGCGCCCGCAACCCGGCTCGGGGCGAGCGGGACGGCTGCACCGATTTCCGCAAGCACGTCGCCTGGTACCTCAAGGGCTTCCCGGTCGGCGGCGAACTGCGCCGCTCGCTGGCGATGATCGAAAGCCTGGCCCAGCTCGACGACCTGCTCGGCAAGCTCGATCCGGCGGAGCCGTTCCCGGTGACCGCCCTGGGCCAGCCGCGGGGGCGCACCAACTCGCCGGGCAAGGTCTTCCTGCCGGAGGGTTGGCTGGCCAGTCGGGACGACGACGCCGTCCCCGAGGGTGCCGAAATGGACGACTCCGGCGGCTGAGCCGCACCCGTTGGTGTGTGCCGTGACGCGCGGGCGGGCGGCCTGCCGAGGCCCCGTCGGACGCGGGACCGTGTGCGTTCCGGCTTGCGGTTATGCCGAACAGGGCCGGACCCCTGGAGGGTCCGGCCCTGTTCGGTGTGGGTCAGCTGGTGGCGTAGCCGCGGGTGGCGATCCAGTCGGCGAGGTGCTCGACGGTGATGTCGTAGGCGGCCTGGTTGGGGTCGGCGGA
>NZ_JBEZED010000029.1:0-104608 GCF_040648675.1 Micromonospora sp. NPDC049101
CCGGAGGCGGACCAGTAGGGGAGGTCGATCGCGGCCACCGGGTTGAACGCCGCCTGCACGCGCTGGATCTGCGGGTTGCTCCACGGATCGGGCAGGTTGTCCACTCCGTAGATGGGGTGACCGCCCTCCTCCGGGGTGAAGTCGGTGGACCGCACGCCGGGCACGACGCTGGCCCAGGCGGACAGCAGCGTGTACGGACGCAGGTCGGTGGCGCCCTTGCCGCGCTTGGCAGCAGTCGCGGTGGCGAACCACTCGAAGCCCTGCTTGTTGTTGCATGCCGGCCAGATGAACTCGCCCTCGCCGTCGGGCCGCCCGTTCACGGTGACCAGGCCCTCCCCGTACCTGCCGAAGCCGTCGACGTAGTGCGGGATCACCGCGAAGTTGGCGTACGTCATCCCGGGATACAGGCTGACATTGTTGCCGACGCCCACCTCGACAATGATCGGCCGGGTGCCGTCGGCGCCGTTCATCGCCGCGTAGAGGTCCTTCTCGAACTGTTCGGAATCCTGGCCGCTCTGATTCGGCTCGTTGTTCTGACTCCAGCGGATGATCGCGGGGTGGTTGCGGTCGCGCAGGACCAGCGCACGGGCGTGGTTGATCATGTTTTCGCGCCCGACGGAGTTCTGCCACTCCTGCGAGGACTGGGAGCCGCGAATCGCGACCTCGTCGATGATCATCAGGCCCATCTCGTCGGCGACATCCAACATGTACGGGCTTCCGGGCTCCTGGTGGATGCGCACCACGTTGTAGTTCAGCCGCTGGTAGTTGTCCACCGCCTGCGGCCAGCCGCCGTTGCCGGACGACGGGGGCAGGAAGCCGGGCAGGGTGTGGTACGCGTCGCCCTTGCCTCCGTTGTTGATCCGGTCATAGTCGGCACCCTGGAGGTTGTCGCCGCGGAAGTTCACGCGCACGCCGTTGAGGTAGTAGTAGTCCCCGTTCTGGGTAGCCTCCCGGAACCCGAACCGGTACTCGGCGTCGCTCGTCCGGCCGTCGTCGGTGGCGGCATGCACCGCCAGCCCGTGCAGCTGCGCCCGGTACCCCGACCGGTACGGCACGTTGGGCCACCAGTACGAGGTGCTGTCGAGGTTCCACGCGACCGGCCCGACGGTCACGGTCGCGGTCGAGCGGGCCGCCACGGTGACCGTACGGCTGGGCAGATCCGGGTAGCTGAAAGCCGTTCCGTTGCTGGACGACAGCGACCCGGTCAACGTCACCGACCGGGCACTGCCCGACGTGTTCCGCACCGTCACGTCGTAGGTCAGCGTCTTGTTTGCCACCGACGTACGCACGAATGTGTCGCTGACGTACACCGCCGGGTACACCCGCAGGAACGCGGACCCGAAGATCCCCTGCGGGACCGCCTCGGACCACGTGGCGGCGTCGGGCACCAGATACCGGCCGTTGGATGCCTTCAACGCGCCGCGGCCCTTCACGTTCACCGTGATCGTGTGGGTGGTGCCGGGCGCCGCGTATGCGCTGATGTCGAAGTTCGACGGGGTGAACCCCGTCGTCTGGGTGGCGACCACCCGGCCGTCGACCGACAGTGTCGCCTGGTGGTTGACGGCGCCGAACTCGATCCAGGTCGACTGCGGCTGCCCCGAGTCCGGCACCGTGATGCTGCGCGAGTACACCGCCTCGTTCACGGTGGTGAAGCCCTGCTTGTACCAGCCGCCACCGGGCACCGCGATCGTGGTCGCCCCCCGACCCGCGGGCGTGAAGTTCCACGTCCCGGCCAGGTCGACCGAGGCGACCGCGGCGTTGCCGGCCGCCACACCGTCAAGTCCGGCGGCCGCGACACTCTGCGTCGCGACCGGCGCGGCCAGGGCCGATCCGGGGGTCGCCAGGGTCAGACCACCCAGCGTCATGGGCAGCGCGAGCGCCACGGTCGCGGCCAGCCCTCTGGCCAACGCCGACAATCGGCCACCCCAGTGGACGTTCGTACGATGCACGGTAACCCTCCTGTGACTCATCCGCCGGCTCCGCAACATCGGTTCGGGGCACAGCCACAAGGCCGAGACTCGAATCGATTCGACAAACCTGCCGGCGCCGCCGACCACCCGGGAAGGGTGGTTGCGGCCCAGATACATAGATATGCATTAATGGGTGCAGCGAGCGTGAAGTCAAGGCTTCAAGACGGTTACTTCCTGCTCCTGACCCCTCGCAAGCTTCGAGCTGCCGCCGATAAGTACGACCATTCCGAAGTGCCAGGGCATCGCCCTCAGGCATTCCGTGTCGCCGACCCACCGACGCGGCGCCGATCGAATAGCGAACCGGTTCGCCTCTGCGGCGCCCGGCCGCGTGACACGTCGAATGCGTGGACAGCAAACGCGGTCCTCGGCGAAGTCGGCGGGCGGCGCGGCCTGACCTGTTCGGTGCAAAACTGGAGTTAGGGTGTTGGCAGGGAACGTGCTTCGCCAGCGTCACGGGCGGGTTTCGGGCTCTTTACGGTGAGAGTCGCGTAGACATGACTGCGCAATCATACAGGACTATGCCCGGCGATGGGAGGTGCCGTGACGCGACTGGCGAGGCCGGGCGGAAGCCCTCCGACGCCGCGCAGCGTGGACGTCGCGCGGCTGGCCGGCGTCTCCCAGAAGACGGTGTCCAGGGTCCTCAACGACGAGCCGTACGTCTCGGCCGACGTGCGCCGGCGGGTCCTGGACGCCGCCGCGGAGCTCGGCTACCGGCGCAACCAGGCGGCCCGGGCGCTGGCCTCCGGGCGGACCCGGTCGATCGGCGTGGTGACGCTCGGCAGCGCCTTGTACGGGCCGGCGTCGTGGCTCATGGGCATCGAGCGGGCGGTCCGGAAGGTGGGCTACACGCTGCGGGTGGCCACCACGATCGAGGGCGACCCGGGCGGCATCGCGAGCGCCCTGGCGTCGCTGCTGGACCAGGGCGTGGACGGCGTCGTCATCTCCGAGCCGATCGACGAGGGCGTCGGCCTCATCAGCGTCGACGTGCCGGTCCTGGTCCTCGGCGCGCCGCCCACCTTCGCCGCGCCGCAGGTGGTGACCGCCAGGGTCGGCGCGGGCCGGCTCGCGCGGGCCGCGACCGAGCACCTGTTGGAGTTGGGGCACGCGACCGTCCATCACCTGGCCGGCCCGCAGCGGTGGTATTCGGCACGGGACCGTCTCGCCGGCTGGCGCGAGGCGCTGCGAGCACACGGCGCGGACGAGCCGCCGGTCGTCGAGGGCGACTGGTCGGCCGCGTCCGGCTACGCGGCGGGCCGGGAACTGGCCGGCGACGGCACCGTGACCGCGGTGTTCGCCGCGAACGACGACATGGCGATCGGTCTCATCCGCGCGCAGCTTGAGGCCGGGCGCCGCGTGCCCGAGGACATCAGCGTCGTCGGGTTCGACGACATCCCGGTCGCCGCCTACGTCACTCCCCCGCTCACCACCGTGCGGCAGCCGTTCGACGCGGCCGCGCGGCAGGGCCTCGCGCTGCTGGTACAGGTCATCGAGAAGCCGGACGTCGAGCTTCCACCGGCGGCCGACCAACCGGTCGAGCTCGTCGTCCGCGCCTCGACGGCGCCACCTCCGCCCCGGCCGATCCCGGAACGTGGCCGCCGAGCGATCCCCCCTGCCCACGGTGACCCGCACGGTCAGCCCGCCGGCAGCGAAGTCCCATCCACCCAGCCCTGATCAGCGTCGATCCGTCCACCTACGGCGGCACGTCACCCGAGGCCCGCGTCGGCCGCCGCTGACGAGCGGCGGTAGCACCCGCACGGACGCGCACCTCTCTCGATACCCCCCCCGTCCTCAGCACTCCGTTGCCCGGCGCGCCGGTCCCCCCGACGCACCCCCAGCTATGGATTGGCGGTGCCGTACCCGAGCGACAAATGCACATGTATTGTGTGCCCGGCGTTGGACGCTCCTGCGTCGTTGGACTCGTCGCACAAGGGTGGCACCGTCCGACCCGGCAGGGGACCGAATGATCAATCCTTTGACACGCTCAGCCGGTAGCCGGGCGGAGCCCGAACGGCCGGTGGCTGTGGCGCTGCGCGACGCGAGCCCGCCGCCGCAAGGCCGGTAGGGCAACCGCACCGGGGAGCGACCCCGGTTGACCGACGTTCGGCGACCGTATCGATCAGCTCGAACCCGGGCTCGACGCGCTCCAACAGCAGCGACGACCGCGCCGATACCTTCTCGACTGCCGGCTGCCGGCTGCGGACGCGGACCGGACCAACCGCCTGACCCTCGCCGCAGAACCGGTGAGACCACGTTCCGGGGCAGCGGCCCGGAACCCTGAGGAGACGAACAGTGACAACAACACGATGGCGGCGCGCGGTCGCCGCAGCCGTGTCCGCGGCAATCATGACGGTCGGCGTGATCGCCGCCGTCGCATCGCCCGTCCAGGCGGCTCACGGCACCCGCCTGTTGGGCCCTGGCGAACGACTCACCGGCGGGCAGCATCTGCTCTCCAGCAACCGGCAGCACAGGTTGGCCATGCAGACCGACGGCAACCTGGTCCTCTACCGGCCGGACGGCTCGTACTCGTGGCAGACCGACACTGATGGCCACCCGGGCGCCTACCTGGATATGCAGACCGACGGCAACCTGGTGCTGTACCGGGCCAACGGCACGTTCATCTGGCAGACCAACACGCCCGGCCGGGCCGGCGCCCGCCTCGAACTGCAGGACGACGGCAACCTCGTGCTGCTGCAGTCCGGCCGGGTGCTGTGGCAGACCGACACCTGGATCCCCAGGAGTGTCCTGTCGCCGGGTGAGCGGTTGACGCCCGGTCAGGACATGTATTCGGCGGACAGGCGCCACAAGCTGGCCATGCAGACCGACGGCAACCTGGTCCTGTACCGGCCGGGCGGCACGTACTCGTGGCAGACCGACACTGATGGCCACCCGGGCGCCTACCTGGATATGCAGACCGATGGCAACCTGGTGCTGTACCGAGCCAACAACACGTCCCTCTGGCAGACGAGCACACGCGGCCGGGCCGGAGCCCACCTCGTACTGCAGAACGACGGAAACCTCGTGCTGTACCAGGGCACCACGGCGATCTGGTACACCAACACCGTCGTGGGGCAGCACTCGCTTCCGCTGCCGCCCAGCGCCGCGCCCCGCAGCAAGTACGACGACCCGCATCATGACTACCCGGCCGTCGACATCGGGGTCCCGACGGGAACGCCGGCCCTGGCCGTGGCGAGTGGCACCGTCCAGACGTTCTACAACGCCAGCTGCGGCAATGGCGCCACGCTCACCGCGCTCGGCGCGGTCTTCACGTACTGCCACTTCTCCGCCCACCGTGTCGGGTCTGGTGTGCAGGTGTCCGCAGGTCAGCAGATTGGCGACACGGGCAACACCGGCAACTCCACCGGGCCACACCTGCATCTGGCGATCCAGGTAGGCGGCGGCCCCCGCTGCCCCCAGCCGTGGCTTCTGGCCGTGTACGACGGGGCCACGCCCCCGCCGGTGACCAGCCTGCCGACTTCGGGCTGCAGCTACTGACGAGCGGCGGCGCGAACGTCACGGCTCCCGGTCCTGGCGTTCGCGTCACCGACTCGCCCGGTGAGCCGGTGAGCTATCGGGGCAGCCCGCCGGGAGTCTCCCCCGCTTGATGGATCTTCGAGTAGCGGCTTGCCGGCCGGAGCGTGGCCAGCATCGCCCGCGCCCTCAACGACAACGGCGTCGTCAGACCAGCCCGGCCACGAGCCACGCCGACACTCCGAGCACCAGAAGTCGGATCGCCCACGTGACATAGGCGAACTTGCGACTCGCCACCATGTGCGCCGCCCAGACGTGTCCCGCCAGCATCCTGGCGGTGGCATCTTCGTCGGCTGTGGTTGCCAACCAAGCGTCGACGAATCCCTGGCTGTTGCGTCCGTAACGCTCGGCCACGTACGCGAAGTGGTGTAGAGGCTCCGACGCAGCCGCCTGTCGTCGCGGCATCAGCGTGTGCAACGCGAGGAGCGCACTCGTCGCGGCCGCTACCGCGGAAAGCACCGGGAGCACCGGCGACCAGGCCGGGCCCGTCACGGTCAGGGAGTCCTGGCCGGACCACAGGCTGCCGCCCAGAAGCCCGGCGGCTGCGAGGACCGCAGCCGCCTTCACGTCAGCGAAACGAATTGTCTCGTGTAGTTGCTGGAGGGCGTTCCAGCCCGCTTCGCTCTGCAAACAGGAGGACCGGAGCGCGCCCGTCACGACTCGACTCGGTCACTCGGGTCCCCCAGCTGCATGGCGAGGTCCGTGCGGTCGAAGCTACGGAACACCCGACCGAGCTGGCCGATTAGGTGCCTGCGCTCGTCCGCACTGAGCCCGTCGACAAACTTTCCGATGAGCACACTGATCGGGTCCTCCTCGACCTGCGGGGACGCAGTCACACGCTCATCACCGCCAAGTTGAGCGGCGATCGTATCGAAGACAGGGTCTGTCAAGGACCGAAGATCGGCCGGGTGGTGGAGATGCCAGTACATCCGAGCTATGTCCGGCCTGCCGAAGATCTCGTCACGCAGCCACCGAAGCTGACGCAGTTCGTCTCCGCGACGCTGCTTCTCCAGAGTCGCGCGTCGTTCGGCCTCCTCCCAGGCGGTGGTCACGGCAAGCGCCTCGGCAGGCACGGTGATCCGGACATGCAGATGGGTGAGGACCAGACTGGTCTGCGGCACGGCAATCTCGGTGACGCCCCTGGCATTGATTAGATCAGCCAGGTGACTCGCAACCGTGACGCGCCGGGTGGCAGCCCACCGGGCGAGGTGATCCCAGGCAAAGGCACGAACCTTGGCCTCGGCCTCCGGCTCACGTCCCCGCCACTCAACGGTCACCTCCGCCTGGAAGTTCGCGCCGGGCAGCGCGCTAGCCAGCGTGGCCTCGAACCTGTGGGACGGGGACGGAAAGGGGGGGTGCTCCTCATTCCCGGACGTCCATTCCCGGGAGAAACCCCGCAAGAGATCACGCATTTCATGCTCCTACGGTGAGTGGATCGACCTGGTGCAGGCTCTCGACGACGTGGTCACGCACGTCACGCCGATCCGGGTTGGCCACGTCGCGATCGACCGGCTGCCACGCGAACGCCAGCTTGGAGAGGCGCACGAGACGGCGGGTCCCGCCGTCCCCACGACGCACCACGTCCCCGAGGAACTCGACAATCCGAATCCGACTAGCCTCGGACAAGAGCGCCGCGTCGAGCAGACTCTCGCCGAACTCCGTACGGGCCTCATCGCCCTCGGTCTGATCGAAGAGTCCAGCCACGGCCCCGACGAGTCCGGTGCGCGACGACTCGTCATGCCAGGTCAGCAACACGGGGTGAGCCTCACTACGGGCGAGCGCTGCGAACACCGCCCACGCCGTTTTCGTACGACCACCAGGTTCACCCTCGGACCAGTTGCTAACCACCTCGACGATCCGAGGGCGTAGCCGGGGTATCTCCCAGAGCCGGCTCACCGCCGTCACGATGGCATCCCGGACCACCGGAGAATCACGGTGGGCAATGTGGCTCAGACGGGTCAGCGACACCCGGGGATAGAGCCGGGCGAGTTCACCAGAGCAGACCTCGGCGATGGTGCAGAGGGACTGGTCACTCGCACGCTCCAAGCGCGACCAGCGGTAGAGCAGGCTCCGCACGTCAGCCCCGACCTCATCGCTCATGGCAGTGGCCGTCAGGGCCTGCACCACGTGGGGCCGCAGATTCGGCCGTCCGGTCCAGCGATTCAGCCACACCAGCGGGCGGGTGTCCCGGCTCCGCAGCACGATGGCCACAAGATTCCCGACAATCCGTTCCGCCAGCCGGGTCTGCCGATAGTCGTTTCGCCGTAACGGCAGGTCCATGGCCCACTCCCACAGCTTCTTGTGGAACCAGGCAGAGCGGTCACCGTGCAGAAAGGTCAGTACTGCCGTGCCGTAGTTCGCCCGCTCGAACCGAAGCCCACCGTCCACCACCTCGGCTTTGATCTCGGTCATCAGCGTCCGTAGTCCGATTTCCGTGAGCCCGTCGGAGCGGGCGGAGGGCAGGTCACCGAGGGTCTGGCCGAGCGAGTTGACTGCGTCCAGCACCTCTGCCGGTGGCTCTCCCTCAAGCAGGGCGGCTGCGACGAGGAACAGCCGATGCCGGACACTCCTGGCTGCGCTGAACCAGTTGGCCAGGACGTCGTCCCAGTCACCGTAGGCCCCGCACACCTCCTCGACGAGCTTCGTCACGTCATGCTCGGGATGGTTACGGAGGGCCGTCACGATGATCCCGGTAAGGCGCATAGCGTCCATTACCGTGGCTCGGGTCAGCAAGTCGCCGATGGTGGGATTCCCGATGATGGAGGAAGCGTCGACAGCGTGCACTGCGCACTCGCGACGTACCACCTCCGCAAGGTCTGGGGGCGGGACCTGAAAGATGGAGACGGTCCCGACGCCGCCGGCGGCGGCCCAGACGGCTGGGGTTGCCGCGACCACCAGACTCGCGTCCAGGGTCGCCAGGTGCGCCGCGTGGGCCTGCAACCGGCGGCCCAGGTCGGGGCTCACCCGTTCCCGCTGGTCCGGCAGACATAACAGGTATGTCACCCCCCGTTCCGCTGGAAGCTCCGCCGCAGCGAACGGGCGCCCCCGCTCCTCGTCGATCAGAACTTCCTCCAATCGCCGCCCCGCCTGGCTCGACTCGTACAGCAGCGCGACCGCAGCGGTCCGCAGCCCGGAGTTGGCCGGGCCCAGCACCACCACCCATGGCTGGTCGCCGAGGACGCGGGCTGCGGCGGCCCGGTCGAGAGTGAGATCCTGGTCCTGGCTGGCCAGTCGGTAGCTGCGTGTCGCGAGTGACTGCACGACCTGCTCGACATAGGCCTGTAGCAGATGGTGCCGGCGAATGGCTTCGTTGATCAGCTTGTTCTCGATGAAGGTCTGGTGCACTCCGCCGTGCACGGTGCCGCCGGTGACCACCTGCCCGACGTTGATGCCGCTGACCGCCTCCGCGTACAGATCCTCCTCGAGCCGGTCGTCCTCGGCGAGAGTCACGGTCTCTTCGGGGCTCACGATCGGCTCCCGCGGGGGTTACCGCCGAAGGACTGGTGCATTCCGCCGTGCACGGTCCCACCCCCGACCACCTGCCCGTAGTTGGTGCCCACCGGCTGCTGCGACGGCCGGTTGGCCAGCCCTGGCGGGGACTGAGACTCAGATGCGGGTTCCGCTTCGTTCATCCGGCCCACCGGCCAAGCGCCCGACGGGGCGGGCAGGTGCAGCCACGCACGCTGCGCGAACGCCTTGCCCTCCACCCGGGCCTCCACGTCGACGAAGTGGTCCGGGTGCAGACCGGAGTAACCAGCACTGATCACATCGTGGAAGACCCGGTCCGAGACGATCATGGCAACCAGGGTGATGCGCGGTTTGGCTTCCGTGAGCGCGCTCTTGACCACCCCGGAGTCCAGTAGTCGGTGCGTCTCGTTACGTGCTGTCCCATTGCCCCCCTGCCCCACTGCCGCCGAGTCAGTCGGCAGGGGACCCACGTGCAGGCTCACCCGCAACCGCAGAGGCTCCTCCCCCGGGTGTTGGCGCCGGTGGTCGTCCAGACGATTCTGGAGCATTGCCGGAAAGGGATGGACGAGATACGGGAGTATCCGGGTGGGCAAACCCACGGCCAGGCCATCCCCGGTTGGGCCGTAGAAGTCGGGGCTCGACCACTCCGCGTCCAGCCCGGCATCCCGCATCGCGTCCCCTACGAGCCGGTGAATGGTGCGGGAGACGTTCTCGTGCGTTGAGCCGGGCAGATCTGTGAAGCCCTTGGCGTCGACCGCCAGCACCGCGCGGTACGGCGGCAGCGGGCGGGACTGCTCGAACGGGGGTGACTGCTCCATGTCGCGTTCCCTTCGCAGGCGGCCGAATGAAGGCAATCGTGTCCGGCCCGCTTGGGTAGCGCTGCCCACCACTGTGCACCGCAGAGGTGACGCGGTTATCAATCACTGGTTCATCCGGCCTGCCGGTGCAGTGCATCGACGTCGAGGATCGATACCCGCATGCGATGGGTGTCCAGCACGCCTTCGGCGCGGAGAACCCCGAGCGCGAGGACGACGGCGTTCCGGGACGCGCCGATTAGCTCTGCCAGATCCTGTTGTGGCAACTCGAAGGCGCGTTGGCCACCGGCGGCGTCAGCCGTCACGTAGAGCCGGAGCAGTGCCCGGGCTAGGCGCTGCCGTACCGGAAGGACGGCGATCTCGGTCCGCTGGACGTCAGACTGTCGGAGGCGGTTGACGGTATACCGGGCGTAGGCGGCTGTGACGGAGGGTCGTTCGATGAACCGTTTGAAGCTCGCCCCTGGGACCACCCGGACCACCATGGGGGTCAGCGTCGAAACCGTGCCGGAGCGGCGGCCACCGTCCATCACGGCCAGGTCGCCCACGACGTCGCCAGCCCCGCGAATCGTCAGGATCGCGCTCTTACCCGCTGCTTCGCCCCGAACTACCTTGACCGCGCCGCTGAGGATCACGTAAGCGTGCTCCCCCTCGTCGCCCTGTCGGAATAACGGGTAGTCGGCGGCCATGAGGCACCGGGAACCGAGCGAGCACATCGCGGCCCAGTCGGTCGTCGAAAGAAAGGAAGCGAGACCGCCACTGCTGGCGAACAGGTCGTCAACGTCCACGCACAGAAGGTAACGATTAGATTCCCTCCGGCCTACCCTCAAGCCGGACCCCGCCCAGAACTGCAGCACCACGCTGAGACGGCGCCGAATTTCCGGGGGACTGAGCGGAGGTGGTCAGCCGCCGGCACCGAGGGCGGCAACTGGCTGACCCGGGCGGCGAGCGGCAGCGACGGCGGCGTTCATTGCCGACTCCCGTTAGGTGCGTGTGCGGGTCGGCGAGCAGGCGTACGACGGTGTTGACGGGATGCACGACGAGCAGGCCGTGCGGGACGATGGCGGCGAGCAGCACGGGTTGGCCAGGCGCGATGCGGCACATGTGCCGGGCATTCGCCGGCAAGGGTAGGTCACCACGGCTGCCCACCTGGTGGCGGCCGTCGCCGGCCGAGCGGATGACGAGCATGCCGTGGCGCGGCTGAATGTCTAGGCGATGGTGCGGGCGCCACCCCAGCGCGTAGGAGGTGTTGCGCGCTCACCCGGCCACAGCGGGCCGGAAGAGCCATGCCCAGCACCAGGCTGGCGTCGGTGATCGCCGGTGGGCAGACTCGGGCCACCGCTATGCAGTGACGCGGCCTCCCTCCATGGCGTGCCGACAAGCAGGCCGTCCACTACGAAGCCACCATCCAACTCGCCGCCATCGACGAATGGCTGTGACGGACTTCATCACATGCCCCAGACCTGGGCACCGTTCCAGTGCAGGTCGCCGTCGAGCCAGTTGTCGAACGGCTCGGTCACCGGCGGCGCGATCCCTTCGTGCCTCGGAAGCTCGGCTGGGGTCGCGCTTCCCCCTTTGTACCCGCCGGCGGTCCGCCCGACTGGGCGTTACCGGCCGCACCCGGGTCGCCGAGCGCCGAGCGCCGCCGACACGGGCGAGCGTGATTCACCTCGCACAAGTTTGCCCATGACGTCAACGTGAGGTTTTAGCCTGGCGATATGCAAATCAACGGCTCAACAGCTCTCGTGACCGGAGCTAACCGCGGCCTCGGCAAGGCCTTCGCCGAGGCCCTCCTCGCCCGGGGCGCCACCGTCTATGCGACCGCCCGTCGCCTGGAAAGCATCGACATCCCCGGTGCCATCGCGCTCCAGCTGGACATCACGGATCCCGCGTCCATCGAGGCCGCCGCAGGCAAGGTGGGCGACCTCGACATCCTCATCAACAACGCCGGCACCTCCACTGAAGCCCCGCTGCTCGGCCCCTCCACGGAGAACATCCGCCGCGACCTCGACACCAACTTCTGGGGCACTCTCAACGTCACCCGCGCCTTCGCGCCCAAGCTGGCCGGTGGCGCCATCCTCAACGTCATCTCGGCGCTGAGCTGGTACACCTTCAGCCCCGGCAGCAACGGCTACGCCGCCTCCAAGGCCGCGGAGTGGTCCCTGACGAACGGCATCCGACTCGAGTTGGCCGACCAGAAGACTCTGGTCACCGCCCTGGCGCTGGCGATCGCCGACACGGACATGATGGCTGGCATCGACATCCCCAAGCTCCCGCCCCACGAGGTGGTCGCCCAGGCCCTCGACGGACTGGAAGCAGGCAAGATCGAAGTCATCGCTGACAAGCCCACCGCCAACGTCAAGGCCTCCCTCTCCCGCGATCCCGCCGACTTCTACGCCGACATCACCGGCAACCTCTTCGCCTGACTTCACCGGTAATCCGCCTGCCGGAGTAAGCGGCTTGGTCAACGGGCGCACGCCCGGCGGGCGGACCCGGATTCTCATGAAGCCGGGCCTCCGCCTGACCGCCGCAGAGATGCGGACGTCGAGCGAAACCCTGAAGATCGTGATCGACTTCGTGGTCTTGGGGCTGGCGCCGCCAAGGTGCGACCGAGGGCTCCCGGAGGTCACTGGTCCGGTGCGGTGTGTCCGGGCGTCGGGATCACGTCGAGCGCGGCCATGGTCTCGCCGGTCCAGGGTGATCGCGCTCGCGGACAGGTTCTCGTCTAGGTGCCGAATGTCGGCCGTGCCCGGGATCAGCAGAGTCGACGCGGAATCACGAGAAGGTCGCCGAGCACCGCAAGCCGTTGATCCACGGCTTGGACTTCACGCCGCGGCGCTCGTTGGTAGATCCTCGCCAGTTGAAGCCCTCGAGGTCGGCAGCTTGTCCGCTTCCGCTGGCAGAACCGCGACGAATGATGGTCGGCACCCGACCGCCCAGGCGTCGGCCCCGCAGCAGATCCGGCTATCTGCGAGGTGCGAGTTTCAAGACGTACGGCGGTTGGTTGCTTTGTGTGGGTATCTCAGGCTGAGCCACCTGGAGCATCAGGCAACGAAAACCAAAGGCCCTCGACCACCTCGCGTAGGCAACCCTCGCGGGCAAGGCGGATACCCGCCTCGACGATGTCCTCATGGTTGTAGTCGTCATCGGCGGCGTCGTCGAGGAACCAGCGAATGCGCCAGGCGTCGATTGCTTCGACCGCGCGCCCGAGGACGGGATCGGTCGTCGATGGTCGCCGCCCGTGCGGCGACGAGACTCGGCGGCCCGAGATCCGCGCTGCGCCAGGCGTGTCTGGAGCAGCGAGAGGTGACCACTTCGGATGTCACTGGGAGGTCACGCTGCACCGATCGATCTCCATCACCGCAGGTCAGAGCTCCTCGTCTCTGTCCGGCACCGGTGAGCACCTCGGTGCTCACGGCGGTAAGGCAGCATAATCGTCATGCAGACGGTTGTCGCCCTCCGGCGCTACCCGCTCAAGAGCGCCCGGGGTGAGGCTCTCGAGGCGGCTGATGTCGAGTCGACCGGTCTGCGCGGCGATCGGACGTGGGCCTGCATCGACTGCCTGGATGGGACAGTCGGCAGTGCCAAACACCCCCGACGATGGGGTCGCCTGTTCGATGTCGGTACGACAATGCGGGATGACGGCCCGGAGACGACGTTGACGCTGCATGTCGACGGCACGTCGCTGCGAGCCGGAAGCGCCGCGGCAGATTCGACACTCAGCAAGCACCTCGGCCGGCCGGTGCGGCTAAGCCGGGAGCTGCCGCCCAACGCGAGGCTGCACCGGACGTTGCCTGATGAGGTCGGCATGGTGCCGGATTGGATGGGCGGTGCCCGGCCCGGTCAGGAAACGATCACGGCGATCGCGGGCGCGGAGCGGGTCGGCCGGTTCGTCGACTTCGGCGCCGTTCATATTGTGACCACTGGTGCGCTGTCTTTGCTGGGTGAGCGCATGGGAGGTATCAGTGTGGACGCAGAGCGGTTTCGCCCGAACCTGGTCATCGACGCACCGCGTGACCCCGAACCGGGGCAGGAACTACGCCTGGGCGATGTCGTGCTCCGGGTGGTCCTGCCCACTCCGAGGTGCGTCATTCCCGGGCTCCCCCAGGCCGAACTGCCGGCCGACCTCTCGGTGCTGAGCGCCCTGGCCCGGCACTACCGCATCCCGGTGGCCGGGCTGGGGCGTGCGGCCTGCTTCGGGACCTATGCCGATGTTGTCCAGCCAGGCCGGCTCCGACTGGGGCAGTCCGTTCACTAAGCAGCCGACCCTCCTGGACACCGCACCAGCCTGGTGGTCACCATCGCCCGAGACCCCGTCGGCGAACGCCGCGACCAACTCGCCGCGAAGAAGCCCGAGGTCATCGGCGAGACCCACCCTGGCGCCTCTGCCGTCATCGTCGAGAGCCCGATGCCGGACAACACCACCGCCCAGGCCCCCAGCTCGCCGAGTCGGCAGGGCTGTCTCGCTAACGGTGTTTCCGGCCTGAAGCCACCCGAGAGCAGATACTTCCGTACGTTCGTCGCCAACGGCTGCTTGCTGGACAGATCTTCGAGGAGTTCCCACCTAAGGTCGCTGCAACGAGCCGGTGTTGCGACGACTCCTTGAACCTCAGTTGACAGCCGCGGTCGCAGTGGAACACCAGCCCGGCCGGCGGGCGGCGCCGCACGAGGGCATCGGTGCGGGCGGCGTCGGTCAGATCGGTGCGCAGGTGCTCGGCGACCGCCCAGCCCACGGCCCGGCACGTGTCCGACACCGCGCGAACCAACCGGGTCGGCCGCGTTGATGATGCCCGATACGGCCGATAAGCTAAGCCGGCTAAACAAAGCGATCAGTAAGGAGTTACTGTGCCGCTCGCAACCCAGGTCAAGGTCGCCGTCGTCTACTACAGCGCCTCGGGCACGGTGCGCCGGCTCGCCGAGGCCATGGTGGACGGGGCCGAGAAGGTGGGGGCGGAGGTGCGGTTGCTGCGCGCTCCCGAGACCGCGCCGCCCGAGGCGATCGCCACCCGCCCCGACTGGCAGGCCAACCTCGCCGAGACCGACCACCTGCCCCCGCCCACGCCGGACGACCTGCGGTGGGCCGACGCCATCGCCATCGGCTGCCCGACTCGCTTCGGCAACCTCGCCACCCCGATCTCGGCCTTCCTGGAGAAGGCCGGCGGCCTCTGGTTCGGCGACGAGCTGGTCGACAAGTGCGTCGGTGGCTTCACCAGCGCCAGCACCGTGCACGGTGGGCACGAGAGCACCCTGTTGGCGCTCACCCACACCTTCCACCACTGGGCGGCCATCATCGTGCCGCCCGGGTACGCCGGAGAGACCCTGCGGGGCGCCGGCAACCCGTACGGCGTCTCCGCCTACGCCCGCTACGGGCAGGTGGCGCCGCGCGACGACGAGTTGGACGCCGCGCGCGCGTACGGCGCCCGCCTGGCCACCGCCGCCGGGCACTTCGTGGCCGGACGGCAGGCCGCGGCATGACGGCCTCCGCGGCGGTCAACGGGCCCACCGCCGCCGCTCCGGAGCCCCGCGACCGGTGGGGCGCCGTGGTCGCGTGCGGGCTCGCCGTGTTCATCACGGCCGTCGACCTCAACGTGGTGGGCGTCGCCCTGCCGACGCTGGGCCGGCAGTTCGACGCGTCCCCGTCGGCGATGCAGTGGGTGATCCTGGCCTACGCGCTGCCCATGGTGGCCTTCATCCTCCCCGCCGGGCGGTGGGGCGACGGTGTCGACAAGCGGAAGGCGTTCGTGCTCGCGGTGGCCGGCTTCGGCCTCGCGAGCATCCTGGTGGCCACCTCCCGGTCCCTGGAGATGATGGTTGCCGCGCGGGTCGTGCAGGCGCTCTTCGGCGCGCTCATCTCCGCGCTGGTGCTCGCGACGATCGCGATCTCGGTGCGCCCGGCGACGATGGGCCGCGCGATGGGCGTGGCCGCGTCCCTCGGCCCGCTGGGTGGCGCCATCGGCCCGGCCGGCGGCGGTCTGCTGATCGACTGGGCCGGTTGGCAGTGGGTCTTCCTGATCAACGTGCCGGTCTGCCTGGTCGCCGGCTGGCTCGCGTGGACCGCGGTGCCCGCCTCCGACGCCCGGCTACGGCCGCCGCGGGCTCGCTGGCTGGTCGACGCCGCGCTGCTCGGCATCGCCGGTGCCGCGCTCGTGCTGGGCTTGCAGGAGTTCGGTCGGCTCGGCGCCGGTCTCGCGGTGGGCGCGGTGCTGCTGGTGGCCTCCGTCGTGGCCGGGGCGCTCTGGCTGCGCCGCCGCGACGCCCGGCCGGTGGTGCAACTGCTGCGCAACCGGATGGTCAACCGGTGGATGCTCGGCCTGTTCTTCGCGGCGACGCTGAACGGCGTGCTCACGTTCCTCACCCCGTTCCTGCTGACCAGGGGCATCGGCGCCTCCACCAGCGTCACCGGGTTCACCATCCTGGCGCTGTCCGCCGGCATGGTGGTGTTCGCGCCGCTGGGCGGGACACTTACCGACCGCTGGGGCGCCCATCCGATGGCGGTGCTCGGCGCGCTCCTCCTGCTGGCCGGCGCCGTGCTGATGCTGCCCGCCGGTCCGACGTGGGGCGTGGGGGACGTGGCCTGGCGGCTCGCCCTGGTCGGGGCGGGCACCGGCCTGATCGCCAGCTCGACCCAGACCGCGGTGATGACCTCCACGCCGCCGCAGCTCGGTGCCACCGCCGGTGCGCTCTCCGCCCTCGTGCTCAACCTGGGCTTCGCGGTCGGTCCGGCGGCCAGCGCGCTGGCCTGGCAACTGGTCGACACCGATATCGCCCGCACCACGCCCGCCTACGCGGTCGGGGCGGTCGCCGCCGTGCTGACCGTCCTCGCCCTGCTCGCCGCACCCCGGCGCTCCGCGTCGGTGCCCGGGCCGGGCGCGGGCCCGTCGGCCCCGGAGGCAGCCGGCGCCTGAGGCCCGCCGCTGCACCCGCCCGTGCCCCGACCGACGTCGGTCGGGGCACGGGCATGACGTGACAGCGCCGGTACGGCGTCAGTGGCGCAGCTCCCGCGCCATCGCGTCGGCCGGCCCGCGCCAGGTCGACGGATCGTACGGGGCGACGTACTCGGCCAGCCCCTCGTTGACCGAGCGGAACTCCGGGTGGTCCCGGTGCCGCGCGACCAGTGGTGCCACCGGCTGCTCGGCCTCGATGTAGTGCAGGTACAGCGATCCCACCCGCAGCAGGCTGCGACTGGTCACGGTGACGAGAGCGGGTAGCTCGCCGGCGTCGGACTCGGCGAACAAGTCCGCGACCTTCTCCTCCGCGCCTTCGGCCACCCGGGCAACGATGAGACTGCGGTGCCGGCCTGCGGAGCGCTCGGCGGACTGGTAGCGGTAGAACTCGTGGGCCACGGTCCCCGCCGCGCCCTCGCCGTAGGGGACGGCCAGGCCGGCGAGCGCGGTCCGCAGGGCGTCCACCTCGCCGTCGAGGTCCGGCGGGGCGTCGGCGGCGGGCGGGCCGTCGCGGTCCACCAGGTCGATGAGCAGGTCGTGGAAGGCGTACCAGACGCCCTGGTCGATTCCGGCGCGCGGCGGCAGCGGGGCGGCGGGCGGCGGGATCGCGACCGACGGGTCGGTGGCACGGCGGCGAAGGACGAACGCGATTCTGGGCATCGGACTCCTCACGTAGGACGCGGGTGCTGCCGGGCCGGCCGGGCGACCAGCCCGGCCGGGTCAGCCGATCGGCACGGGCACGAGACGGAGTCGACCCGCCACCGAGGCGAGCCGGCCGCCGAGGACCCGGGCGGCACCAACCGTGTCCGTGTCCACCTCCCCCAGGCGGTTGCTGCGCGCCGAAGCGCCGTACGGGTTGCCGCCCGCCGCCCGCTGCACGGGGTCGACGTAGCCGGCCGAGACGATGAGCCCACCCCAGTGGTAGACCGACTGGTAGAGGGCCAGCAGAGTGGCCTCCTGGCCACCGTGCGTGGAGGCGGCGGCGGTGAAACCGGTGACAGCCTTGTCGGTCAGACCGCCCTCGGCCCACAGCGGGTGCGTGCCGTCGATGAAGCGCTTGAGTTCGGCCGCGACGTTGCCGAACCGGGCCGGGGTGCCCAGGGCGATGCCGTCGGCCCACGCGAGGTCGCCGTTGCTGGGCGGCGACGCGTCCAGCGGCTCGGTGTCCGGGTCGAAGCCGGGCACCTGGCGCACCCGCACCTCGGCACCGGCCTGCCGGGCACCGTCGGCCACCCCCTCTGCCAGGTGTCGCACGGTGCCCGAGGAACTGTAGTAGATGACAGCGATGCGGACAGGGCGTTCGGTCACGGCCTGGTTCCTCTCCTCGACGTCGGCGTCGGCCGACTGCGACCATTCCCATCGACGATCCGACGTCACCGGCGCGGTGCCGAACAGATACGAGACGGGACCGTAGAACAATTATCAAAAAGGTCGGACGACGTTCGGGAAAAATAGTGGCACACGTTTCCTCCCCCGGCGCCGACAGCGTCTCGCAGGGCACCTGCGGGACGCAACGGTCGGAACGGCGCCCCACCCCGCGCAGCTCATAGGGCAGACGGGTCGCTTCCGAGGTCGAAGATAACGCACCGGAGCGGGCCCGCGTAAGTGCCTCATCCGGGCTTTGGCACGACGTTATCCAGAACGATGCGGCTCGTAATACCGCAGAGCAGCGATTCGACCGATCGTACCGCCGAGCGCCTTTACTTAATCGTCGTTCGCGAATATGCTGCGGCGATCAAAGAACCGCGCACGACCGTCCAATTGTGTACCGGCGCAGGGCGGGCGGGTGCCGGCGGCACCCGCCCGGCGCGGACCAGACCGGCCGACCCCGGGGCGCAACGAGGCACCCCGCCGGTTCCGACGGCACCGCCGCCCGACCACCCGCCGACCCGTGCCATCACGCTCCGAGGGGGACCAGTGGGTCAACACCTGTTCACATCCGAGTCGGTGACGGAAGGGCATCCCGACAAGATCGCCGACCAGATCAGCGACGTCCTGCTCGACGCCATGCTGGCCGCAGACCCGGCCAGCCGGGTCGCCGTGGAGACACTCGTCACGACTGGACAGGTCCACGTGGCCGGCGAGGTGAGCAGCCGCGCCCGCGTCGACGTGGCCGCGCTGGTTCGGGAACGCATTCTCGCCATCGGGTACGACTCGTCCGCCAAGGGCTTCGACGGCGCCTCCTGCGGCGTCTCGGTCTCGCTCGACGTGCAGTCACCGCACATCGCCCAGGGTGTCGACCTAGCCCTGGAGGCCCGCGAGGGTGACCTGCTGGACGACGCCGACCGGCAGGGTGCCGGTGACCAGGGGCTGATGTTCGGTTACGCCTGCGCCGAAACGCCGGAGCTGATGCCGCTGCCGATCGCCGCCGCACACCGGCTCGCCCGCCGGCTGACCGACGTCCGCCGCGACGGCGCCGTGCCGTACCTGCGACCGGACGGCAAGACCCAGGTGACCGTGGAGTACGACGGCAACCGCCCGGTCCGGCTGGACACCATCGTCATCTCCACCCAACACGCGGCCGGCATCGACCTGGACGGCATGCTGGCACCCGACATCCGGGAGCACGTGGTCGACCCCGTCCTGGCGACCCTGGACCTGGACACCCGGGACTACCGGTTGCTTGTCAACCCGACCGGCCGCTTCGAGATCGGCGGGCCGATGGGCGACGCCGGGCTGACCGGCCGAAAGATCATCGTCGACACCTACGGCGGGATGGCCCGCCACGGCGGCGGCGCCTTCTCTGGCAAGGACCCGTCGAAGGTCGACCGCTCGGCGGCGTACGCGCTGCGCTGGGTGGCCAAGAACGTCGTCGCCGCGGGCCTGGCCAGCCGGTGCGAGTTGCAGGTGGCGTACGCGATCGGCAAGGCACGGCCGGTCAGCCTCGCCGTCGAGTGCCACGGCACCAACACCGTGCCGGTGGACCGGATCACCGCCGCCGTCGACGAGGTCTTCGACCTGCGCCCGGCCGCGATCATCCGGGACCTGGACCTGCTGCGGCCGATCTACGCCGACACCGCCGCGTACGGACACTTCGGCTGGGAGACGCCGGAGCGCACCTGGGAGGCCACCGACCGGGCGGCCAAGCTGCGACAGATGGTGGGCGTCTGAGATGGCGGCGACCCCGTCACTGGGCGCACGGCTGCGTCGCGTGGCTCGCCTCGTCGGCCGTCACCTCTGGCTCGGCCTGATCGAGGTCGGGCGGTCCGCCGGTGCCCCCGAGGTGCCCAGCGTCTACCCGCCGGCGATCAAGCAGCCGCGCTCCGACCGGACACCCTCGCCGCGGTCCTGAACCCGCATCCTCCCCAGGAGTGCCCTCATGCGCATCATGGTCACCGGCTCGCTGGCCTTCGACCACCTGCTGACCTTTCCCGGGCTGATCGCCGACCAGATCATTCGCGACCAGGCCGAACGGATCTCCCTCTCGCTCCTCGCCGACAGCATGACGATCCGCCGGGGCGGCGTGGCCGCCAACATCGCGCTGGGCCTGCGCCGGCTCGGTGTCCACGCGATCCCCGTCGGCGCCGTCGGCCTCGACTTCGGCGACTACCGCTCCTGGCTCGCCGACAACGACGTCGACCTGCGGGCCCTGCACACCTCGACCAGCCGACACACCGCCCGATTCCTGTGCACCAGCGACCTCGCCGGCAACCAGCTGGCCACCTTCTACCCCGGCGCGATGACCGAGGCGGCTCAGATCGCGTTGCCCGCGCTGGTCGACGCGTATGGGCCGGTCGACCTCGTGCTGATCAGCCCCGACGACCCGGACGCCATGCTGCGGCACACCCGCGAGTGCCGCCGCCACGGGTACCGCTTCGCGGCGGACCCGTCCCAGCAGCTCGCCACCCTCGGCCGCGACGACATCCGGGAACTCGTCGAGGGCGCGCACCTGCTGTTCTCCAACGAGTACGAACGCAGCCTGCTCCTGGAGAAGAGCGGCTGGGCGGCGCACGAGGTGTCCCGCCGGGTCGCCGGCTGGGTGACCACCGACGGCCCCGACGGGGTACGCGTCGAGCGCCCCGGGCGCCCCACCCTGCACGTACCCAGCGTCGCCGGCACGGTGGTGGTCGACCCCACCGGTGGCGGGGACGCCTTCCGGGCCGGCTTCCTGGCCGGACTGTCCTGGGGTCTGGGCGACGAGCGTGCCGCGCAGGTCGGCTGCGGCCTCGCCGCCGTGGTGCTCGAACACCCGGGCGCCCAGGAGTACCGCTGGGACCCGGACGGGTTCCTCGACCGGCTCGCCGGGGCGTACGGCGGGGCCGCCGCCGCCGACATCCGTACCGCCCGCGCCGAACGGGCACCGACCACGAAGGAGACCACGCCATGACCGTCGACCTGGCCGTCCCGCCCCGTACCGTCGCCCAGGGCGACTTCCGGGTCGCGGACCTGTCGCTGGCCGCCGCCGGCCGCCGCGAGATCCGGCTGGCCCAACACGAGATGCCCGGTCTGATGGCGTTGCGCGACGAGTACGGCCCGGCGCGACCACTGCGCGGTGCGCGGATCACCGGGTCGCTGCACATGACGATCCAGACCGCCGTCCTGATCGAGACCCTGGTCGCGCTCGGCGCCGAGGTGCGGTGGGCGTCCTGCAACATCTTCTCCACCCAGGACCACGCCGCCGCCGCGGTGGTCGTCGGCCCGGACGGCACCGTCGACACCCCCGCCGGCGTGCCGGTGTACGCCTGGAAGGGCGAGACGCTCGACGAGTACTGGTGGTGCACCGAGCGGGCACTGAGCTGGCCCGACCCGGCCGGCGGACCGGCGACCGGTCCGAACCTGCTCCTCGACGACGGCGGGGACGCCACGCTGCTGGTGCACCTGGGTGCCCGGTACGGGTCCGCCGGCGCGGTACCCTATTCGGCCGACGACGACCCGGAGGAACAGGTGGCCCTGCTGGCGCTGCTGCGGCGGTCGCTGGCCACCGACGGCGACCGGTGGCAGCGGGTGGCCGACGGTATCCGGGGCGTCAGCGAGGAGACGACGACCGGCGTGCACCGCCTCTACGAGATGGCCCGGCAGGGCACGCTGCGGTTTCCCGCGATCAACGTCAACGACTCGGTCACGAAGTCCAAGTTCGACAACCGGTACGGCTGCCGGCACTCCCTGGTGGACGGCATCAACCGGGCCACCGACGTCCTGATCGGCGGCAAGCTCGCCGTCGTGTGCGGCTACGGCGACGTGGGCAAGGGCTGCGCCGATTCCCTGCGGGGCCAGGGCGCCCGGGTCGTCGTGACCGAGGTCGACCCGATCTGCGCCCTGCAGGCCGCCATGGACGGCTACGAGGTGAACACCCTGGACGAGGTCCTCGACCGCGCCGACTTCGTGATCACCGCGACCGGCTGCGTCGGGGTGGTCACCGCGGCGCACATGGCCCGGATGAAGCACAACGCCGTGGTGGGCAACATCGGCCACTTCGACAACGAGATCGACATGGCCGGGCTAGCCCGCCAGCCCGGCGTCACCCGGGTACCGGTCAAGCCGCAGGTGGACGAGTGGGTCTTCCCCGACGGGCACGCGGTGCTCGTGCTGTCCGAGGGGCGCCTACTCAACCTGGGCAACGCCACCGGCCACCCGTCGTTCGTCATGTCCACGTCGTTCACCAACCAGGTCATCGCCCAGCTGGAGCTGTTCCGCCACGCCGACCGGTATCCGCTCGGGGTGCACATGCTGCCCAAGCACCTCGACGAGAAGGTGGCCCGGTTGCACGTGTCCGCGCTGGGCATCCGGCTCACCGAGTTGACCCCGGCGCAGGCCGCGTACCTGGGGGTGCCGGTGGCGGGCCCGTACAAGGCCGAGCACTACCGGTACTGAGCGCACACGTCGGAGCCCCCGGCCCGTACCACGGGTCGGGGGCTCTCGCATCGGTGCGGGGGGCGGTCAGCCGCCGACGTACGGCGCGCGGGCGGTCGAGGAGCCGTCCCGGACCAGTTCCCCGGTGACGTTGCCGTTGGCGCCGGAGCCGAGGAAGACCACGAGCCGGGCCACCTCGTCGGGGCCCGACAGCCGCCGCGACGGCACGCTGGCGGCGAGCCGGTCGGTCAGGGCCGCCGGAGGCCGGCGGTCGGCGGTGGGGGTCAGCCCGGGGGCCACCACGTTGGTCAGCACCCCGTCTCGGCCCCCCTCCCAGGCCAGCGCGCGGGCGAGGCCGTGCAGCGCCGACTTCGCCGTCCCGTACGGGCCCGGCCCGGGCCGGCCCTCCTCGGCCACCCCCGAGGAGATCAGCACGATCCGTCCCCAGCCCCGGGTGCGCATGCCGGGCAGCACCGCGCGTACGGCCGCGACGGCGCCCACAACGTTGGCACCGAGCATCGCCCGCCACTCCTCGACCGGCACGTCCTCGAACCGCACCGTGGGGTCTGGTGCCGTGCCGCCCCAGCGGACCGCGTTCGCCACCAGCACGTCCACCCGCCCCCAGGTCGCCTCGACGGTCGCGACCGCCGCGGTCACCGAGTCGAGGTCCTCCAGCTCCATGGGCACGGTCAGTGCCGCCGCCCCGGCCAACCGGATCCGGTCGGCCACGGCCGCGGCGGCCTGTTCCTCCTTGCGATAGGTGAGCGCGACCCGCGCCCCCTCCCGGCCGTAGGCCTCGGCGACGGCGGCGCCGATCCCCGACGACCCGCCCGTCACGAGCACGACCCGCTCAGCCAGTCCGGTGTCCATTTCCGTCCCTCCTCCTGCCGACGGCGCACGCACCGTCCGGCCCCGGGACCGTCCCGGGGCCGATCGCTCACACCGGGAAGCCACCGCCGCACCGGCCGGCGGATCCCGGCGTCCGCGCTAGAGCAGCGCGACCGGCACGTCCTGGCCGAGCAACGCCTGGCCGGTGCGGCGTACGCTGTCCGGCCCGAACACCACGTGGCTGGCCGCCACCTGGAGGTCACGCCAGAGGCGTTGCAGGGTGCCCGTGCGGTAGAGCACCCCGCCGCCGGCGATGCGGAAGCTGGACTCCACCACGTCCAGCGCGGTCCGCATGGCGAACTGCACGGAGGCGGCGAACCGCGCCCGCAGGACCGGGTCGACGGCCTCGCCGCGCTGGGCCTGCGCCCACAGCTCGTCGAGAACAGCGAGCACACCGGCCCGCGCGGCCTGGTACGCCGCTTCGGCGTGGGCCAGCTCCGCCTGCACCAGCGGATCGGCGGCCAGCGGCTGCCGGCTCGCCGAGCGTGACTTGCGGGTGACGATGGTGGTGATCTCGTCCAACGCGCGGCGGGCGACACCGAGCGGGAACCCGGCGAGGCAGACCCGCAGCAGGGTGAACAGGGACAGCCGGTAGAGCGGGCCCGGCTCGCGCGCCGCCTCGGTCCGTGGATCGGCGGTGCGCCGCTCGGGCAGCAACGCGCCGTCGACCGCGACGTCGTTGCTGGCGGTGGCGACCAGACCGGCCGGGTCCCAGGTGTCGGCCACGGTCCAGTCGCCGGCCGGCAGGAACCCGAACCGCAGCATCGGCGGCCCGCCGGGCGCCGGGGCCAGGAAGGCACCCATCAGCCAGTCGGCGTGCCGACTGACCGAGCAGTAGGGCCACCGGCCGGCGAGACGGTGGCCGCCGGGCGCCGGAACGGCCGGCGGCAGTGGCGCGAAGCTGCTGGCCACGATCGGCGCCGGCGTGGCGGCCACGATCTCGTCCGCCACCTCCGGAGCCAACCAGGCCAGGAACCCGGCGCCCTGACCGATCAGGACGCTCCAGCCGGCCGCCGGATCGGCGTGACTGAGCAGCTCGACCACCTCGACGATGGTGCGCGGGTCGGCCTCGCGTCCACCGAGGCGCCGGGGCAGCGCGAGGGAGAACAGGCCGGCCTCGCGCAGACTCCGCACGACGTCGTCGGGTAACTGGCGCGACGCCTCCGCCTCGGCCGCACGCCGGTTCAGCTCGTCGTGCAGTGCCGCCGCGGCGGCGACCGGGTCGCCGGCGCGCGGCGCGGTGGCCCCGCCCCGGCCGGGCGGGTACGCGATGGATGTGCTCATGATGCTCGTCTCCTTGTCTGGGCCGGCCGGGTGGGCCGGGCGGTGCCGGCCGGTCACACGCCGAACAGGGCCGGCGCGCTGGGCGCGCCGAGCAGCGAACGGGCGGTACGGACCCGCAGGTCGGGCCCGAAGGCGATGTGCTGCCGGGCCGCCGCCAGGTCGCGGAGGAAGCGTTGCAGCGCACTGTCACGGGCGGTCGCGCCGGTGCCGGCCAACCGGGACGCCCCAAGCGTCACCTCCCAGCCGACCCGCATCGCGTGCATGCCGGCCGCCGCCACCTGCGCCCGCTCGGTCGGGTCGAGCTCGGCGCCGGCGCCCAGCCGCGCCTCCGTCCGGTGCAGGACGTCCAACACCACCAGCCGGGCCGCCCGCAGGGCCGGCTCCGCGCCGATGACGAAGTCCCCGACCGCCGGATCGTCGAGGAGGCGCTCCGTCGAGCCGGCCCGCCGCTTGGTGGCGGCGAGCCCGGTCAGCTCGTCCAGGGCGCGGCGGGCGACACCCAGCGGCACACCGGCGAACAACACCATCAGGATGTTGTACGGCGTGAGCCGGGTCAGGGGCGTGTCGAACGAGGCGGGCCCCGTGTGCGGAGCGGCCGTGTGCCGGGCCGGCACCACCGTGTCCGAGACCAGCACGTCGTTGCTGCCCGTGCCGCACAGGCCGATGACGTCCCAGGTGGGATCGACGGTGACGTCCGCCGGCCGGAAAAAGGCGGTACGCAGCTCGGGCGGGCCCGAGCGCCGCTGGTCGACGACCGTCATCCCACCCATGTACCAGTCGGCGTGCCGGGACCCGCTGACGAACGCCCAGCGCCCGTTGACCCGGAACCCGTCCCCGACCGGCTCCCCGCGGCCGGTGGGTGCCATCGAGCCGGCGACGATCGGGTCCCGGCCGCCGGCGGTGGCGGCACGGGCGGCGTCCGGTTCTAGCCAGGACAGGAACACGGAGGTGTTGCCGACGAGCGTCGCCCAGGCGGTGGAGGCATCGGCCCGGGCGAGTTCGGCGATCACCTCCACGATGGTGGTCAGCGGCGCCTGCACACCACCGAGGTCGCGCGGCAGTCCCATGGCGAACAGGCGGGCGGCCCGCAGCCGCTCCACCAGGTCGGTGGGGAGCGTGCCGGCGGCCTCGATCTCCGCGCCCCGGCCGGCCGTCTCGGCGCCGATGTCGCGGGCCCGCTCCAGCAGCACCCGCGCGTCCACCGGGTCCGCCGTGCGGACGGGCCCCGACTCGACGGCGGTCACCGGGTGACCTCCGCCGGGTGCGGCCGGGCCGCCGCCTCGACGCGGTCCCGGATGAGCGCCAGCTGACGCATCGAGTTGGTGTTGATGTTCGCGGCCATCGTCGCGTCGTCGACCGGTGCGCCCGGCGCCATCGCGAAGTCCTGCGTCCAGTGCATCCGTACCCCAGCCGGCGTCCGTTCGTACGACCACCGGATGAACATGTACTCGAAGGGTCCCTTCTCGACCCGGTGCGCGTGCGCCACGCCACGGGCCGGGTCGGTGAGCCGCTCGGACACCCACGACCAGACCCGCCCCTGCTCGTCCGGGTTCATGGTCAACCGGAACCGCACGTACTCCCCGTCGCGGTGCAGGATGTCGGCTGCGGCGTACTCGTTGAACAGGTCCGGCCAGCGCGCGACGTCGTTGGTCATCGACCAGACCAGCTCGTACGGGGCGTCGATGACGATCTCGTTCTCGGTGTGCGCCGCCATCTCAGGCGCTCCGCGCGAGTCGGTCGTTGACCAGGCTGATCAGGTCCGACGGCCGGTCCAGGCCATCGGCCCCGTCGGGCAGGGAGACCGCCAGCCGGTTCTCGACCTCGGCCACGACCCCCAGCACGCCGAGCGAGTCGACGCCCAGCTCGGCGAAGGCCGGGTCGGCGGCGAGCACGGCCGGGGTGACGGGGACACCGGCGCACCGCGTGACCATCTCGGCCAGGTCGTCGAGGTGCAGTTGCTTGTCGGACATGTCGTCTCCTTGACGTCGGTGAAGTTGGGTTGCGTCTCAGGGGCGGCTGAGCACCAGGGCTGAGGCGAAGCCGCCCACTCCCCGGGCCAGCACCAGCGCGTGGCGGGCGGCGACGGACCGCGAGTCACCGGTCACCACGTCCAAGCCCAGCGCCGGGTCGGGCCGGGGCAGGCCGGGCGCGGTCGGCGCGACACCGTCGCGCAGGGCCAGCGCGGCCAGGGCGGAGTCGAGGGCGGCGCTGCCCGCGTACAGCCGGCCGAAGCCGGTCTTCGGAGCGACCACCGGCACGGTCGCCGCCCGCGGGCCGAGCGCGCGGTACAGCGCCTCGGCCTCGGCGGCGTCGGCCTCCGGCAGACCGATCGCGTCGGCGAAGACCAGATCCACGTCCGTGGGGTCCAGCCGGGCGTCGTCGAGGGCGACGGTGACGGCCCGGGCCAGCGGCGCGGCGGTGCGGGCCCAGCCCTGCCGGTCGTCGGCGCCCGCAGGCACCCGGCCGGCGAAGGTCGAGCCCCATCCGGACACCACGGCCACCGGCTCCGCGCCGCGGTCGCGCGCGTGCCGCGCGTCCTCGAGCACGACCACCGCTCCC
Organism: Micromonospora sp. NPDC049101; assembly: GCF_040648675.1. Taxonomy (NCBI): domain Bacteria; kingdom Bacillati; phylum Actinomycetota; class Actinomycetes; order Micromonosporales; family Micromonosporaceae; genus Micromonospora; species Micromonospora sp. NPDC049101. The sequence continues at coordinate 27,244 of NZ_JBEZED010000029.1, forward strand.
CCCTCGCCGGGCAGATAACCCGCCGCGGCGGGGGTGAACGGCAGGTAGGCCACCGCCGGGTCGGCAACCCGGCTGAGCATGCCCCCGGTGAGCTGACAGACCAGCACGTACGGGCCGACCGGCGCCTCGGTGCCGCCGGTCACCATCGCCGCGGTCCCCCGGCGCACGGCCCGCCGGCTGTGCGCGAGCGCGTCCAACCCGCCGGCGGACTCGGTGGCCACGACGCCGCACGGCCCCTTGATGCCGTGGGCGATGGACATCTGCCCGGTGCAGGCGGCGTAGAACCAGGCGATCGACTGGTACGGCCCGACGTGCCGGGGCCCCTTCGACCACAGGGCGTGGATCTCCCGTTGGCCGAAGAGATTGCCGCCGGACGACGACGCCGTCGTGACGCCGACCGAGTACGGGTCGTCGAGCGCGGCCGGGTCGAGCCCGGCGTCCTCCAGCGCCATCGACGTGGCCGCGAGTGCGAAGTGCGTCCACAGGTCCGTCTGGACCACGACCCGGCTGTCCACCCAACGGGCCGGGTCGAAGTCGGCGATCTCGCCGGCCAGGCGCACCGGGTACCCGCTGGGGTCGAACCGGGTGATGGGTCCGATGCCCTGGCGGCCCTCGCGTACCGCGCGCCACAGTTCCTCCGTGCCGGTACCGGTGGCGGCGAGCGCGCCGATCCCGGTGACGACCGTCGTGGCGCTCATCGGCTACGCCTTCCCAGCCGGTCGAGCACGACCGCCGACTGGAACCCACCGAAGCCGCTGCCCACACTGAGCACAGCGTCGACCGCGCGCTCGCGCGCCACGTTGGGGATATAGTCGAGGTCGCACTCCGGGTCCGGGGTCGCGTAGTTCGCCGTCGGCGGCAGCACCCCGTGTTCCATGCCGAGGACGCAGGCCACCAGCTCGATCGCGCCGATCGCCCCGAGGCTGTGTCCCACCATGGACTTGATGGAGCTCGTCGGAGTCCGGTAGGCGTGGGCGCCCAGGCTGCGCTTGAGCGCCGCGGTCTCGTGACGGTCGTTCTGCCTGGTGCCCGAACCGTGGGCGTTGGCGTAGCCGATGCCGGTCGGGTCGACGCGCGCCTGGCGCAGCGCCTCGTCGATGGCGACCGACATCTCGATCCCCTCCCGGGTGAGTCCCGTCATGTGGTACGCGTTGCCACGCGTGGCGAAGCCGCCCACCTCGCAGTAGATGTGAGCGCCCCGCGCCCGGGCCCGCCCGAGCTCCTCCAGCACCAGCACCGCCGCGCCCTCGGCGAGGACGAAGCCGTCCCGGTCAGCGTCGAACGGCCGGGAGGCGTGCTCCGGGTCGTCGTTGCGCGAGCTGGTCGCCCGGATCGCGTCGAAGCAGGCCACCGAGATCGGTGAGATCGGGGCGTCCGACGCGCCCGCGACGACGACGTCGGCGTTGCCGTCCTCGATGAGTTGGAAGGCGTACCCGACGGAGTCGAGCCCGGACGTGCAGCCGGTCGACACGGTCAGCACCGGCCCGGCCGCGCCCACGTCCGCGGCGACCTCCGCAGACAGGCTGCTGGGGATCAGCGCGTGGTAGAGGAAGGGCTGGACGTGCCCGGCGTCCACCAGCCAGTTGCGACCGCCGTCGGAGGCCACCACGTACTCGTCCTCCAGCCGCATGGTCGAACCCACGGCGGAGCCCATGGTGACCCCGACCCGCCCGGCCGACTCCTCGGTCACCGCCAGGCCGGCGTCCGCCGCGGCCTCGCGGGCGGCGACGAGGGCGAACTGGATGTGCCGGTCGAGCCGGCGGATCTCGGTGGGGGTGAGCCCCTCGGCCTCCGGGTCGAAGTCGCACTCGGCGGCGATGCGGGACCGGAAGTTCGTGGCGTTGAAGAGGCTGATGGGGCGGGTGGCGGTGCGGCCGGAGGTGAGCAGGGACCAGAACGCCTTCTTGCCGATCCCCCCGGGCGCGACCACGCCGAGCCCGGTGACCGCGACGCGGCGGGTCACGCCCGACCACCCGTGGGGCCCGCCTCGGTGTCCACGTGGCCCAGCTCGGGGCGGGGCGCCAGCGGGCCGAGGTGGTACACGACGGTGGTGGTCGTCGTGCCCGGGTTGCGCAGGCGGTGGCGGGTGCCCGGCGGCACCAGCAGTGCCTCCTCGGCGCGCATCGGGTGCGGCTCGCCGTCGAGGTCGACCTGGAGGTCACCGCTGACGACGTAGAGGAACTCCTCGGAATAGGGGTGGTAGTGCTCGGCGATCCATTCACCCGGCTCCAATGTGGCAACCCCCATGAAACCGGAGGTGCTGCCCACGGTCCGGGGGCTGAGCAACAGCCGGAGCACACCGCCGCGCCGGCGGTCGACCGGGGCGTCGGCGAGCCGGGCGAACCCGATGGGCCGATCGGTGGGACGACGGTGCAGCGGCACTGCCGTGCTCGCGCCGTCGGCCAAGGATTCGATGCTGGTCATGTCGGTCCTTCCCGGGCGTGCAGGCACCGCCGGCCGTCGTGTGTTGTCAGCACGAACGGCGGGGCGGCTAGTGGACGAAAAGACGGCGCCGGCGCAGACGACGCGCCGGGGAACCGGCCGTGTTGATGCCGGCCGACTCCGCTGGTCGACACCGCCGCCCACCGGTTTCCGATGGCGCTCCAATGGGTGGTCCGGTGCCGGCAATCGCAGCCCAAGATTAGCTTTCCGCATTCATCATTGTCAACGATTTAGATGCTTCGACAAATCGATTCGCTACCCACTCGAATCATATTTCGAAGCATGCGGGAAATTGATTCCACAATTTCTGTCCAACCCGGACGGGCACCACCGGCCGACCGCCGGCACGGCCGGCCGGTGGCCGGCGGCCCGCGCGGCGCGTCGGCGGGGACACCCGACGACGAGGGGCGCGCGACGCGCATCCGATCCGATACATTAGCCGGGAAAGTATCTTCGTCGAGGAGGAACACATGGATCTTGGGCTGCGCGATCGCGCGGTGCTGGTCACCGGCGGATCGTCCAACATCGGGGCGGCCACCGCGGTCGCCTTCGGGCGCGAGGGCGCCCGGGTGGCGTTGACCTACCAGAGTCGCAAGGACGCGGCCGAGAAGGTCGCCGAGGATGTACGCCAGGCCGGCGGTCAGGCGTACATCACGCAGTTCGACCTGGAGGAGCCGAACGCTGGCGCCCGTCTGGTCGAGGAGGTCGTCGGCCACTGGGGCGGCCTGGACGTGCTGGTCAACAACGCGGTGCGCTGGGCCGACCACAACCCCACCGAGCGCGTCTCCGCCTTCGAGAAGGACAACTCCGACTGGGAACACCTGATCGAGGCGAACCTGGCCGGCACGCTGCGCGTGCTCCGGGCGGCGATGCCGGCCCTGCGCGCCAGCGGCGTCGGTCGCATCGTCAACCTCTCCACCTCCCTGGTGGAGCGGGGCATGGTCGGTTCGGTGCCCTACGTCGCGGCGAAGTCCGCGCTCTACGGGGCCACCCGCACGATCGCCTGGGAGGCCGGCCGGGACGGGGTCGTGGCCAACGTCGTCATGCCGGGCTGGGTGATCGACGGCAAGGAGCTCGCCTTCGACATCCCCGAGCCGCTGATGAAGGAGCAGACGGACCGGCTGCCCACCGGCGCCCTGCCGTCCTGCAAGCACGTGGCCGACGCGATCGTCTTCCTGTCCGCGCCGGTCAACAAGAGCATCACCGGTGAGATCATCCGGGTCACCGGCGGCACCTCCTGAGCAACCGTGGGCCCGGTGACCGGCGGTCACCGGGCCCACGGCCGGGCGGAGGTCGGCTCAGACCGGCCGGGCCTCCAGCACGCTCTCGGCGCGCGGGTCGGACCCGGGCGGGGCGTGCCGGATCCCGACGACCTCGAAGCCGGCCCGCGCGACCAGCTCGGCCAGGTCCGCTCCGGTGCGGTAACGGCCGCCGAGCACCATGAGCATGCCCAGGTCGGCGAGGCGCCCCGGGTTAACACCGCTGCTCTCCGGCAGGAGCGCGTCGAACACGAACAGCCGGCCGTCGGGCCGGACGGCCGCCCGCACGTTGCGCAGCACCGTCAGCACCTGCCCGTCGTCGAAGTCGTGCAGCACCCGCACGATGCTGTAGACGTCCCCACCGGCCGGTACGGCGTCGAAGCAGCTCCCCCCGACCACGCTCACCCGGTCGGTCAGGCCGAGCCGCGCGATGTTCCGCTCGGCCCGCTCGACGGCCGGCGGCAGGTCGAACAGCACCCCGCTGGCACCCGGCGTGCGCTCCAGCACGGAGCTGAGGAACACCCCGATCCCACCGCCGATGTCGACGATCCGCTGTGCACCGGAGAAGTCGCAGGTCTCGGCCACCAACGGAACGAGGGTCTGCTGCCCCATCGCCGCGTCGAAGGTGGCCCGGGCCTCCGGCTTCTCCGCCAGGTAGTCGAAGTACGGCTTGCCGTACACCCGGTCGAAGGCGGGCTGACCGGTGCGCGCGGTGTGCAGCGCCTCGGCACACGCCGCGTACGCCTCCTCACCGTGCAGAATGGCGATGTAGCGATGACTGTCCGGGACGTCGGAGCGGAGCAGTTCGGCGGGACCGTTGAGGGCGAACCGGCCCCGCTCCGGCTCCGCGAACAGCCCGACCGAGCAGAGCGCGCGCAGGAACCGGGCCAGCGCGCCGGGGTGGGCGCCGACGCGGGCGGCCAACTCGTCGGCCGTCGCGGTGCCGGCCGTGAGCGCGTCCGCGACGCCCAGCTTGGCGACCACGTACAGGGCCTGTTGCAGCCACGCGCCGAACATCAGCCGCATGACCACCGCGCGGTCGCTGGGCGGGGGGACGGCGGTGCTTTCGGTGGCAGGGGTCACGGGTACTCCTCGCGCGTCGCAGCCGCGCCGTTGGCGCGCCGGTGGTCGGGAGCCCCGACGGGTGTCGGGGCGGCGGACGCCGGACGGCCGGCGTCGACTCTGGCATCGGGGGCGGCGAGACCGAACAGTCGCGCGGCGTTGCCCCAGCGGATGTCGTCCCGGGTGGCCTCGTCGACCGGCAACGCGTCGATGGCGGCCAGCCCGGGTTCCACCACGTCCAGCAACGGCGGCGAGTCGGTGCCGAACATGAGCCGCCGCCCGCCGAACGCGGCGAGGTTCGCCGCCAGGCCGGCCCGGCTCGGGGTGGCGGTGTCGAACCAGACGTGCTCCAGGTAGGCGCTGGGTCGCCGACGCAACCCGGCGACCGCGTCCGGGGCGGCGACCGGGGAGGGCGGCCCGGCGGTCGGCGGCGGGCCGCCGCGGGGGGCACCCCGCCAGTGCGGCATGGACGCGATCAGATCGAGTCTCTCCGTCAACAGCGCCAGTCCTCCCCCACCACCGGTGGCCACCAGTCGCAGCCCGGGGTAGCGGTCCAACCAGCCGCCGAGCAGGCAGCAGGCCACGCCGATGGTGACGTCACCGAACCGGCCGAGCTGTTCGAGCAACCGCAGATCCGACAGGCCCGTCCCGGCCACCGGGGCCGCCGGAGCGTGCAGCACGACCGGGGCGCCCACCTCCGCCGCCAGCGCGAAGAACGCGTCCGCCCGGCCGTCGTTGAGGTAGCGCCCGTTGACGCTGGTGTTGACGATCAGCCCGACGAATTCCCCGCCCCGGTAGGTATCGGCGACACCGGCCAGGTGCCGGTCGTCGCCGAACGGGTTGGCGTACACCAGGCCTCGCAGGTGGGCCGGATGCGCGGCGACGGTCGCGGCGATCCAGTCGTGGAACCGGCGCAGCTCGTCGTCGCTCTGCGCGTAGTTGTCCACCCCCGGCAGAGGTACCATCGCGCCAGCGCCGACCGGGCTGCCGACGATGGTCATCCGCACGCCGAGGGCCAGCTTGCGCTCGATCATGCCGGTCACGTCGCCGAGGCTCGGCGGCATCGGGAACCGCCGGAGCGACTCCGGCGGGCTGATGTGGCCGTGCACGTCGATGGTCACCGCGCCGCCTCCACCGCAGGGGCGAGCACCCGCAGCACGGCGGCGCAGTCAGCGTCGCCCAGCCCGACGGTGACGGCCGTGGCGTGGGTACGGGTGGCGGCGGCGGTCATCGGAAGTGACGTGCCGCTCTCCGCCGCCTGCGCCATGGCCAACGCGAGGTCCTTGGCCATCAGCCGCAGGCGGAAGTCCGGCTCGGCGTAGGAGTCGGTGGCCATCCGGCGGGCCTTGAAGCGCATCACCGGCGCCGCGAACCCGCTCTCGCCGATCGCGTCGAGTACCAAGCGGCGGGACAGGCCGGCCGACTCGGCCAGGGCGACCACCTCCGCCATGGCCTGCATCTCCAGGCCCATCAGGAGGTTCATGGCGATCTTGAGGCGCATCCCGGCGGCCAGTCCGTCCAGGTGGCGCACCTGCTGGCCGAGCGCCGCCAGCACCGGCTCCGCCCGCCGCAGCAGCGGCTCCGGCCCGCCGACGTACCAGCGGAGCAGGCCCTCCCGGGCGTGCTCGCCGTTGCCGAGGATGCCGGCTGCCAGCAGCGGCAGGTGCGCGGCCACGGCGTCCAGGGTCGCCGGGGACACGGTGCTCGTGTTCAGCACCACCCCGGCCGGACGACGGGCGGCATGGACCCCGGCGGGGCCGAGGAGCACGTCACGAACCGCCTGGTCGTCGGCGACCGAGACGAGGACCAGGTCCGCTCCGTCGACCGCCTCGGCAGGTGTGGCGGCGGCGGTGGCGGCGTGGCTCGCCGCGAACGCCTCCGCCGCGGCCCGGGACCGGTTGAACACGCGCAGGGTGGCACCGGTCGCGGCGAGTCGGCTCGCCATGCCGCTGCCCATGGTGCCCAGCCCGATCACCGCCACGGTCCGGTCGGACAGGTCCGGTGGCGTGCTCGTCGCGCCGGGACCGCCGCGCCCACCGGGACCGCCGCGCCCACCGGGGCCGCGTTGCCCCTCCCCGCCGGGGCGGGTCACCGGACCACCTCCTCGGCCCGGCGGTCGGCGACGAGGGTCAACCGGTGGTCGCGGAAGAACTCCGCGAAGCCCGCCTGCGTGCCCAGGTCGGTGCCCGGTCGCAGCAGGCCGGTGAGGCGGCCGGTGGTGGCGGCCCGGCTCACCGCCTGGCTGAGATGCCGTTGGGCCGTGTCGAGGTCACCCGCCACCTCGGCGAACCGGATGACGAGGTCGCCGTGCTGGAAGACGGTGGTGTTGGCCAGTGCCGTTCGCGGGGCGGCCCTTACCGGCAGTTCGCCCGCCTCGGCGAGGACGGCGGCCAGGTCGTCACCCCGACCGGGGCTCGTCGGATAGGCCAGGGCGAGCCTCGTCCGTGGTCCGGTCGGGTCGCTGGGCAGCAGCTCCGGCGCGGTCTCGCGGTGCACGACCCGGCGCATCATGGCCCGCCGGAAGAAGCCGCGCGCCGCCTCGGGACGGTCGAGGTCCCGCTGCTCCACCAGGTACGGATTGAGCGCCGCCTCGGTCGCGCGGATCGCCGGGTCGGCCGAGAGGTGGGCCATGATTCGCTCGAACGGACCCGTCACGTCGATGATCCGGACCACCCGGTCACGCCAGAGGAAGACCGTCGTCGCGAGCAGGGCGACCCCGTCGGCGATCCGGGTCTGCGGCCGGGGGTAGTCGGCCAGGACGCGCCGCACCTCGTCGACGGCCTCGGGTCGGACCGGAAAGGTCAGGCCGTAGCGTTCCATCACACTCCTCCATCGTCGGTCGTGGGGGCGCTGCCCGGGCGGACGGGGAGCACGGTGCGCTCTCCGGCCCGGCGCAGCAGGTCCAGTTCGTCGAGGCGGGCAGCGGCCCGGCGTTGCCAGACCCGTCCCGGGGTCAGCCGTAGGACCGTGTCGCGGACGAATCCGGCGACCGGGCTGTCCGCGTGCTGGAGCCGTCCGATCTCGCGGGCGTCCCGGACGGCCTCGGCGGTGGCCGGCTGGCGTACCGCGGCGTACCGGGCGAGCGCCGCGTCGAGGGAGCCGGGCGCCGACCAGTCCGCCGCGGCCAGCTCGGTGACGAGCGCGACCGCGTCCAGCAGAGCCTGCGCGGCGCCTTGGCCGGTGGTCGGTTGCATGGGGTGGGCGGCGTCGCCGACCAGAACGGCGCCCGGCACGTGCCAGCGGGTGACCGGGTCCCGGTCGTAGATGGGGGTACGCAGCACCCCCTCGGCCGCGGTGTGGTCGAGCAGCGCGGCCACCGGCTCGGGGGCACCGGACAGGGCTCGGCGCAGCTCGGCGTAACCGCTCCCGTCGAGCAGGCGCGTGCCGTCCGGGTCCGGCGGCGCGGCCACCGTGGCCACCCAGTAGGTGCGCGCGCCGGGCAGCGGCCACATGCCGACGGTCCGACCGACGCCGAAGACGTGCCGCGCCGTGCCGCGCCGGATCGTGTCGGTGGTGGTCTCCGCGGTGCCCCGCCAGGAGGTGTAGCCGGCGTGCCGCAGCGGTGCGGCGGTACCGACGACCTGCTCGCGGATGCGGGAGTGCACGCCGTCGGCGCCGACCAGCAGCGCACCGGCCAGCGTGGTGCCGTCGGCCAACCGCACCCGCACCCCGTCGGGTCGCGACTCGAACCCGGTGACCGTGCCGGCGTGCAGGCAACCGGCCGGCAGGGCCGCACGCAGGACCTGGGACAGCACCGCGCGGGGTACGGTGACGCTCGGCGCGCCCAGTTCCCGCCCGATCACGCCCGGCGACCACCGGGCCAGCGGCCGTCCGCGCCACGAGGTGAGAACGTAGTCCTCGACCGGCACTCCGGCCGCGACGACCCGGTCGGCCATGCCGAGCCAGCGCAGCGCCAGGACGGCGTTGCTCTGCACGCCGAGGGCACCGCCGCTCGCGGGTTCGGGGTCGCGCTCCACCACGGTCACGGGCAGCCCGAGGCGGACCAGCCCGAGCGCCGTGGCCAGCCCGGCCACGCCGCCGCCGGCGACGACGACCGGGCCCGGGGCGGTCACGACCGCGCTCCCGACGCGGCGCCGGAGGTGGCCGCCCGCACCACGAAGCGCAGCGAGGATCGCTCCACGACGCAGGCCATCATCGGCGCCGCGAGTTCCCGGTGGGCGTCCGTCCGTTCCCAGGCCAGGAAGTGCTCCAGGCTCTCCCACTCACTGGTGATCATCCACTGGTCGGGGTCGCCCACCGACTGGCAGAGCTGGTCGCCCAGGTGCCCGTCGGTCCGGGCCACGTTCCAGCGGACCGCCTCGTAGGCGGCCCGGAAGCGCTCGGCCGAGTCCGGTCGCAGCCGGAGCAGGAACACGATGCGCACGCGCTGGTCGTCGGTCGTCATCGGACCTCCTCCCACCGTCCGCTGTGGTGGCTGCGGCGTACGGCGTCGGAGATCCCCGCCACCCGCCAGCCGTCGGTGAGGGTGGGGTGCCCGGTGTCCGCCGCGCCGTTGATCGCCGCCACGAAGGCGGTGGCCAGCTCGCCCCAGCGGGCCAGCCCGACTTCGCGGGGCGTGTTGGCGCCCGAGCCGGCGGCCCGGTCCACGTCGCGTACCTCCGGGGCGGCGCCGATGCGGTGCAGGGTCAGACCGCTGGCACCCCGCCAGCGCAGCGTGCCGGTCTCCCCGAAGACCACGACCTCGTCCTCGGCCGGTCCGGCCAGGTGCCAGGCCTCCCAGAACCGCGCCCGCACGCCGCTGTCGAAGGTCGCCACGAAGTCGTACCCCGTGTCGGCCCGCACCGGGGCGCGGGGCGCGTCCACCGTGGTGCCGTGGTGTTGGCGGGCCCAGGCGAAGGCGTCGGTGATGTCGTGGAAGTCGGCCGCCACCACGGCCTCCTTGACGTCGTGGTGCAGCCGGCCGCAGACCGCGGTCACCTCCGCGCCGACGAGCCAGCGCGCCCGGTCGATGACGTGGCTGCCGTGCTGTGCCAGCGCCCCGCCGCCGTCACCCGCCTCGTACATCCAGGTCATGGGCAGGACCGGGACGCCGAGCGCGCCGGTCGAGTGGACCTCCAGTACCGGCCCGATCGCGCCCTCGCGCAGGAGCCGTCGCAGCTCAACGAGGGCGGGATCGTTGCGCCAGATGAAGCCGCTCGCGTGTCGTACCCCGGCACGCTCGGCCGCGTCGAGCATGGCGCGGGCGTCGGGTGCGGTCAGCGCGACCGGCTTGTCGCACAGGACGTGCCGGCCGGCGCGTACGGCGGCGAGCACGGCGTCGAGGTGGGCGGCCGGCGGGGTCGCGACCGAGACCACGTCGACGGCCTCGATCAGCTCGTCGATGTCGTCGGTTACCAGCGGGACGCCGAACTCCGCGGCCCGCCGCTCGGCACGGGAACGGGTCCGGCTGCTGAGGGCGGCGAGCGTGACGCCCGGTACCCGCCGGAAGCCTTCCAGGTGCAGGCCGGCGCCCCAGCCCGCGCCGAGCACTCCGATACGTAACTGCTGCGACATCCGGTACACCTTTCGAGGTCACGGTAATGGTGGTCGGACGGCCAGCCGTGCGGCGCCGCCGTCGACGTCGGACGGGTGCCGCATGCTGGAAAAAGTTGATGGACGATCCTGCGGCGGCCGGAGTGCACACGGGCCCGGGCACACCGTCTGTTCAGGCGGTGGCCGCAGTTTCGAATTCGCTGATTGCCTCATCATGCCGGCGCAGTAGGCCGCCGGTCAAGGCAGAGAATTAATTGACAAATTGCAATACGGAGCGCTTCCGTAACGGTTCTCAAGAAGTTGCGCGCGGTCCATTCTGAACTGTCCGGCGCGGAGGCTTCACATCTCGCACCGGTCGCGCTCTTGACCACCCGGGCGCGAATCGTGTTCCGTTAGCCTGGAAAGTATGTCGAGAGAGGTGGCGTTCATGACCGGAACCGACCGCACCGACCCCACCCCGAAGGACCCGACCGAGGAGATGCTGCGGCTGCACCTGATGGGTGGGCCGTGGATCGCACAGTCCATCTATGTCGCCTCCACCCTCGGCGTCGCCGACCACCTCGGCGACAAGCCGACGCCGGTGACAGACCTGGCCAAGGTGTGCGAGGCCCACGAGGGCGCGCTCTACCGATTCTGCCGCACGCTCGCCGCGCTCGGCGTGTTGCGGGAGCACCCCGACCGGGCGTTCAGCATCACGCCGATGGGCGCGACCCTGCGCTCGGACGCACCGCGCAGCCTGCGCTGGGGCACAATGCTGCACGGCAGCGAGACGTTCCGGGCGTGGGCCGACGTGATGCACACCGTACGGACGGGCCGGCCGGCCTTCGAGCACGTCTTCGGCGAACCCTTCTTCGCCTACCTGGAGACCCATCCCGAGCTCAACGAGATCTTCAACAAGACGATGGGGGTGACCGACTCGACGCCGAGCGTCCTCGACGAGTACGACTTTTCCGGCTGCGAGCAGGTGGTCGATCTCGGCGGGGGAATCGGGACGCTGCTGGCCGCCGTCCTGCGGCGGCAGCCGACCGCCCGTGGCGTCCTCCAGGACCTGCCCTCCTGCGTCACCGACGCACCGGCGCACCTCGCCGAGCAGGGCGTACGCGATCGGTGCGAGATCGTCGCGGCGAGCTTCTTCGACTCCGTCCCGCAGGGCGCCGACACCTACCTCCTGTCCCGTGTCCTGCATAACTGGGCCGAGGACGAGGCGCTGCGGCTGCTGCGCTCGGTGCGCGACGCGATCCGCCCGGACGGGCGGCTGATCGTCATCGACCACCTGCTTCCCACGACCGACGGGTTCCATCCCGGCGTCCTCGCCGACCTGCACATGCTCGTGGTCCTCGGCGGTCAGGACCGGACCGAGGCGGAGATGCGCGCGCTGCTGGAGCAGAGCGGGTTCCGGGTCAACGGCGTCCGGACCAGCCAGGCACGCGTGAGCCCGCGCACCGAGTCGCTGATCGAGGCGCTGCCCGCCGACTGAGCGGCACCCGTCCCACGCCCGTCGGCGCGGGCACCCGCAGCCGTCCCACGACCCGGCCCCCCGCCCAGGGTGCCGGGTCGTCGGCGCGTCGCGGTCCAGGTCACCACGGCAGGGTGATCCCGCGCGCCCGCCCCCCAGCGGCGGGGCCGGGGCGCCGCCGGCGCATCGCCCCCCGGGGAGCCTCCGCCGGGCGTCCGACCGGCAGTGGCAACCCCATTTTTGAGACCACCGGTGTCACCTCCGCGTCGCGTGTGCCACGCCCGCCGCGGGCGCCCACCCCGACGACATGCCGATGTGTCCGGTAGGTGTCGGGAAAACGAGATCGCGGCGGTTCGTAAATCGATGTTGGAACTTGCAGGCGGCGCACCTTCTGGGGTTTTCTGATGACGGTCCGCGATTGCTCGATAGCTCGGCGATGACATCCGGTCACCTGAGAGACCAGGTGCATGAGACCACACCGGTCGCCCCGTCACCCGAGCCGCGCACGGCACCGCCCCTCCTCCCTCATCGAGCCGACCCGTGCTGGCCGCGCCTCGATCCGACCCGGAAGGAAGCAATGATCAACGTAGAGCATCCCATCGCCACGACGCCCCTGCCCGACCTGCCGTCCCCGCTGGTCGCGGCCCTGGCCGACGAGGCGCGACAGCTCGCCGTGGACGCCACCGGGCGACTACGCTCGGTCGTCCTGTCGGTCGGCGACGCCCAGGTGGAGATCGAGTGGGCCCCTGCCGACTTCCCCGGCACACCGGAACCGGAGACACCCGAGCCGGACCCCCCGGCGCAGGTGCCGGTGGTCGTCACCGCGCCGACCGTCGGCGTTTTCCGCCTCGCCCCCGAACCGGGCGCCCCACCGCTGGTCACACCGGGCCAGCCGGTCGATCCGGACACACCGGTCGGGCTGCTGGAGTCGATGCAGGTCGGCAGCCCGGTCCCCGCCGGGGTGCACGGCACCGTGTGCCGGGTGCTCGTCGACGACGGTCGCGCGGTCGAGTACGGCCAACCACTTGTCGAGGTCGCGGCCGCGCAGCCGGGCCACGCCATCTGACCCGCGAGGAGTCGCCACATGTTCCGGAAGATCCTGATCGCCAACCGCGGCGAGGTGGCCCTCCGAATCGCGCGTACCTGTCGCGAACTCGGCATCCCCTGCGTCGCCGTCTACTCCAGCGCCGACGCCGGCTCACCGGTGACCCACCTCGCCGACGAGGCCGTCCACATCGGACCGGCCCCCGCCGCGCGCAGCTACCTCAACGTTCCGGCCCTCGTCGAAGCCGCCCGGATGACCGGGGCCGACGCCGTCCACCCCGGCTACGGATTTCTCGCCGAGGACCCCGACTTCGCCGAGGTGTGCGCGGCGGAGGGGCTCACCTTCATCGGGCCGGCCGCCGCCGTCCTCGAATGCCTCGGCAACAAGGCGTCGGCGCGCGACCTGATGCGCGGCGTGGGCGTGCCGCTGCTACCCGGCGGTGACTCGATCCTGCTCGACGAGGCCGACGGCCTGCGTACGGCCGAGCGGATCGGCTACCCGGTCATCGTCAAGGCGGTCGCCGGCGGCGGCGGCAAGGGCATGGGGGTGGCTTGGGACCCCGGGGAGCTGGTCGGCGCCGTCCGGGACACCCGCGCCGCCGCGCAGGCCCTCTACTCGGACAACCGCGTCTACCTGGAGCGCTACCTGCGCCACGCCCGCCACGTCGAGCTCCAGGTGCTCGGCGACCGGTACGGGGCGGCTGTGCACCTGGGGGACCGCGACTGCTCGGTACAGCGCCGGCACCAGAAACTCGTCGAGGAGACCCCGGCTCCCGGGCTGTCCCCCGAGACCCGGCAGGCCATGGCCGAGGCCGCGCTGACCGGGGTGAAGGCCGCCGGGCTGGTGGGCGCGGCCACCGTCGAGTTCCTCGTCGACGAGCACGAGAACTTCTACTTCATGGAGGTCAACCCGCGGCTCCAGGTGGAGCATCCGGTGACCGAGATGGTCACCGGCGTGGACATCGTGGCCCAGCAGATCCGGCTGGCCGCCGGGGAGCCACTGGCCCTGGAACAGTCGTCCGCCGTGGCGCGCGGTGCCGCCGTCGAGTGCCGGCTCAACGCCGAGGACCCGGACCGCGACTTCCTGCCCACTCCGGGCCGGCTGGACGCCGTACGCCTGCCCGCCGGGCCGTTCACCCGGGTGGACACCCATGTCGCACCCGGGACCGTGGTGACCGCCGACTACGACTCGCTGCTCGGCAAGATCGTGGTGTGGGGGCCGGACCGGACGGCGGCGCTGGCCCGGATGGACCGTGCGTTGGCCGAGGTGGTCATCGAGGGCTCCGGCATCCGGCACACCCGGGACCTGTTGCGGCAGGTGCTGCGCAGCGCCGACTTCGCGGCCGGCCGGCACTCGACCGACCTGCTGACCCAGCTGCTCGGCACCGCGGCGCGGCCCGCCGGGGACGCCGGGGCGGGTGCCCGATGAGCGCCGGGGCGGAGACCGAGGAGCCGCTTCGGCGTCGGGTCGCCCGCTGGCCGGCGCAGCAGCACTACGGGCCGGAGCATCCGCGGCGCGAGGCCGTCGGCCAGAACGGCCGCCGAGCGCCGGGGCGACCCCGCAGTGAGACGGCCAACCAGGCGATCATGGTGGCGACGCTGGAGATGCTCGGTGAGGGGGTGTCCGTCGACGTCCTGTCGGTCGAGGCGGTCGCCGCCCGGGCCAGCGTGGGCAAGGCCACGGTCTACCGGCGCTGGCCGAACAAGTACGTCATGGTGGCCGCTGCCCTCTCCGAACTGCGCGAGGCTCCGACGCAGGTGACCGGCGGCCCGGTCCGCGAGGTACTGGTCGGCGTCCTGCGAGAACTCCTCACCTGGGCCGCCCACAGCCCGTCGGCGCGGGCGCTGCCGCACCTGCTCAGCGGCATGCGGGCCGCACCGATCATCGGCGAGGAGTACCACCGGGTCGTCCTCGAACCCCGGATGGCCGCGCTGCGGGCGGCCCTGCGCCGCGGCGTGCACCGCGGCGAGTTGCGGGGCGACCTGGACGTGGAGCTGACGGTGACGGTGCTCGCCGGCACCGTCATGTCCCGGCTGATGCTTCCCGACGGGCAGCCCGACGGCACCTCCGGGATCGTCCCGGACCCCGAGGCGACGGCGGCCCGGATCGTCGACCTATTCCTGACCGGGCTGGAGGTCGGCGCGAACGCCGGCCCGAACGGCCACCGGCCGGCACAGTGAGGAGCGACATGGACATCGGCATCGGCCTGCCCGCGGCGGTACCCGGCGTACGCGGCGCGGACGTGACGGAATGGGCCCGGCGCGCGGAAGCGCTCGGCTTCAGCTCGCTCGGGGTCCTGGACCGACTCGTCTACCCCAACCTGGAACCGCTCACCGTTCTGGCGGCCGCCGCGGCGGTCACCTCCCGCATCCGGCTCGCCACGTCGGTACTGGTGGCCCCGTACCGGGGTAGCTCCGCGCTGCTCGCCAAGCAGGTCGCGGCACTCACGGAACTCAGTGGCGGGCGGGTCGTTCTCGGTCTCGGCGCGGGCGGGCGGCGCGACGACTTCGACGTCGCCGGGGCGCGCTACGAGCAGCGCGGCGCCCGCCTGACACGGGTGATCGACGACCTGCGCCGGGCCTGGACCGACGGATCGGGCCACGACGCACCGGCCGGTCCGGCCGCCGGCTGCCCGATCCTGCTCGGCGGGCGGGCCGACGCCGCCATCGAGCGGGTGGCCCGGCAGGCCGACGGATGGATTGCGGCCGGCGGCGACGCGGCCATCTTCCAGCAGTTCGCCGAGAAGGTCCGGCAGGCCTGGCAGAGGCACGGGCGCGACGGGGATCCCCGGTTGGTGAGCATCGGCCACTTCGCGCTGGGCGCCGGTGCGCGCGGCGCGGCGCAGCGGTACCTCACCGACTACTACTCGTTCCTCGGCCCGGCGGCGCAGTTCATCGCCGCCGGAGCACTCACCGACGAGGACTCGCTCCGCGCGGCGGTGGCCGGCTTCGCCAAGGCCGGCTGCGCGGAGTTGATCCTGTTCCCCTGCACCACCGATCCGCAGCAGGTCGACCTGCTCGCCCACGCGCTCCGCTGAGCGCACGCGACGCCTCGGTGACACGGATGCCCGTGTCACCGAAGCGTTCGCCGTCCGCGCACCCGGCGCGGGCGGGTGTCACTGGCGGGCGCGGTCCCGCGCGGCGGCGAGCTGACCGGTGCTCAGCTCCCAGAGCCGGTCGCGGGCGGCGGCGTCACCGACCAGCGGGTGCGGCTCGGCGAGCGCCACACGGTCGACGTAGGCGCCCTGCACCCCGGGGAACGGATCCTCGATCAGCAGCCGGGCGACGTGCCAGCCGCCCACCGCCGGGGGCAGGGCGGGCCCGCCGAACGCGGCCCGCACCAGCCGGGTGTCCACATAGCCGGGGCTGACGGCGGTCACCGCCGGACCCGCCGGGCGGCGGTGGGCCAGCTCGACCGCGCACGCGGTGAGCGCGAGCTTCGACTGGGCGTACGCGACGCGCCCGTCCCAGCCGCGCCGCAGGTCCGGGTCCTCCCAGGCGATGTCGGCCCGCAGGTGCATGCCGGAGCTGAGGTTGACGACGTGCCGCAGCCGGTCGTCGCCGAACGCCGAGACCAGGTCCAGTGCCAGCGCGAGGGCGGCGAGGTGGTTGACCGCCCAGGTGAGTTCGAAGCCGTCGGCGGAGGTGCGCCGCCGGGTCGGGTCGTCGCTGGCGAGAAAGAGACCCGCGTTGTTCACCAGGGCGTCCAGGCCATCGGGGCGGTCGGCCACCTGCCGGGCCAGGGACGTCACCTCCGCGAGCGACCCGAGGTCCGCCGCGAGCGGTTCGACCCGCGCGCCGGGAACGGCCTGCGCCAGGGCCCGGCACGCACGTTCGGCGCCCGCCGGCTCGCGGCCGTGCGCCAGCACGGTCCACCCGGCCTCGGCGAGGTGGACGGTCGTGGCCTGGCCGATGCCACTTGTCGCACCGGTGACCAGCACGGTGCCGGGCGTCGTCCGGCTCACGCCGGGGTCTCCGCCGCCGGCGCGGGGTCGGCGGCGCCCCAGATCAGCCGGACGCGGGCGAGGTGCCGTGCGAGCCAGTCGCGGTGGTAGGCCTCCCGGGTCTCCCCGGGCAGCGTCTGGAGGGCCAGGTCCATGACCGCCGGGTCGAGCCCTTCCGCGGCCCAGGGAAGCGCGAAGGGCAGCAGCCCGTCGCGGGTGAGCGCCGCCGTGGTGCGGGCCTCGATGTCGAACCACTCGGCGCGGGTGAAGGCCTGGCTGAACAGGGGTACGAAGGTCTCCTCCTCCCGATCGAGGTGCGTCTCGACGAGCCGGCGCAGCCGGGTCACCCGTTCGGCGGCGGCCGGGCGGTCGGCCTGCGGCCCGGCCAGGGCGGTGACCAGCGGAGTGGTTTCGTCGAGCAGGTGTTGCAGCTCGACGTGTTCCCGTTCCAGGTCGTCGACGATCCGGGCGGCCGAGGGCATCCGTTCCACGAGCGCGGGGAGCATGTTGTCGTCCTCGGTGCGGTGGTGGTGCTCCAGCAGCTCGACGACACCGTCCCAGTAGGCGGCCAGGGCCTCGGCGCGCGCCCCGGTCAGGGGCTCGTCGGCGGTCAGCAGCGCCTCCACCCGGGCGAGGTCTCGCCGGAAGCAGTCGTGGGCACGCAGGAAGGGCATCAGGTCGCCCTGGTACATCGGTTCGGTGGGCACGTCGTTCGCTCCTCTCGGCAGGACGGCCGAGGAGCCGGCCGACGTCCCCTGGGTCAGCGGACCCCGGCCGGGGCCTCGTCTGCCGGCCGGCCCGACGCCGTCGATGCGAGAGCGTCGGAGACCAGGCCGAGCAGCCGTACGAATTCGTCGCGTTCGTCTGCGGTGAGCTGCGCCAGGGCGTCGGCCGCGAGGCTCGCCACCACCTGCGGAACGACCTTGCGCAGCGAGGTTCCCTTGTTCGTGAGCCAGATCCGGATCCGCCGCCCGTCGGACTCGTCGGCGCCGACGACCACCAGGCCGGAGGCCTCCATGCGTTGGATCGCCCGGGTGACGGTGGGCGCCTCGACCTTGATCCGCTGGGCGATCTCACCGGGGGTGAGGCCGTCGCGGTCCCAGAGGCACTCCAGGATGAACTGCTGGCCGGCGTGCACGCCGTGCTGGACGAGGCGGCGTTCGGCCTCGCTCTTCAGCCGCCGCGAGACCAGACTCAGCGTGGTGAGGAAGTTTCGATCAACAGGATTGCCGGCCATCCCGGCAGCGTAGCCAAGTAACGGAAGGTCGAGCCAATGAGTCGGTGGCCGGACCGGTGCCGGTACCATCCGGTCACAGATGGTACCGGCACCGTTGTCCGAATCGTCAGAGCCCGAAGGCGAGCAGCACCCGCCCGGGGATCCCGTAGAAGTTGTAGTAGCCGGACTGCACGTAGACCATGCCGTTGGCGACGACGGCCCCGCCGTTGCCGGAGACCGAGCCGCCCGACCCGGTCTCGCCGTTGACCCCGGTGAACGTGCGGACGGTATCGTAGGACCACAGCACCGCGCCGGTGTTCGAGTTGTAGACGCGGAACTTCCCGTCGGCGCTGCCCTCGTAGACCAGGCCCGGCGTGGTGGTCACCGCCGAGATGTGAGCCAGGTGGCAGTTGTCCGGGAACGCGACCGCCCCGCCGGTGCTGCACCCGTTCGACGGGTTCGGCGTAGTCCACTGGATCGCGCCGGTGGCCGGATTGAGCGCGAACAGCGTGCCCGGGTTGGCCTCCCAGGTGGCCACGTACAGCCGTCGACCGTCGTAGCTGGAACCCCACTGGATACCCGACTTGCCACCGTTGGGCTGTGGGATCGAGAGCTGCTGCTGCCAGACGACCTGGCCGGTCCGGGCGTCGAAGGTGTGGTAGATGCCGCTCTTCTGGCCGATACCCACCAGCAGGCGGTTGTTGGCGTAGAAGATGTTGGGCGTGGCGCCGAAGTCGTAGTCGAGGTTGGTGCCGTCCTCGAGTCCCTCGCAGTTGGGCTTGGGCGTTGGCAGGAGGCATCCGACGGTCCAGGAGTCGGACTCGGTCATCTGCTGCTTCCAGCGCAGTGCTCCGGTGTCGGCGTTCACCGCGACCACGGTGTCCCCGTCACCGCCCGCGCCGGTGTAGTTGTTGCCGGTGGCGAAGTAGACCGTCCGGGAGATGGGCTCGATGACGGGGCTGCCCCACACCGCCGCGCCGGAGGACTCGTACCGGGCGACGCCGTCCGGGGTCGTGCCGACCTGCACGGCCGGCGGCATCGTGTAGTGCCGCCAGACGACGGCACCGGTGTTCAGGTCGAGCGAGACGAGCTGACCCCGGAACGTGCAGCACGGGTATTGGTCGTTGGCGGCGTACTGCTCCTCGCTGCTGGAGACCCCGACGTACACCTTGCCGTTGAAGATGAGCGACGAACTGGTCACCACCGTCGCGGGGTGGTCGGAGAGGCGCCGTTGCCAGACCAGGGCCCCGGTCTCCTTGTTGAGCGCGTAGAGGTAGCCGCGGTTGTCACCGAAGACCACCAGGTTGCCGGAGACGGCGGGGCCGCTGCGTGACGGGTTGGGATTGTTTACATCGGACGGACCGGCGATCGGCGTGCGGTCGAAGACCCACTTGGTGGCGCCGGTCACCGCGTCGAGCGCGTAGAACTTCGAGTCGCGGGAGCCCACGTAGAGGACGCCGTCCACCACCGCCGGCTGCGATCCGTTGGCGCCGTCGATGTCCGGGAAGACGAACGCCCACTTGAGCTTGAGGTTGCCGACGGTGGACTGGGTGATCTTCTTCTCGGCCGGGTTGAAGCGCGTTCCGAGGACGTCCTTCTGCCAGCCCGGCCAGTTGCCGTTCAGCAAGATCGCCGGACGGCTGTCTGCCCCGGGGGCGGCCGCCGGCGCCGGCGCCGCGGTGAGCGTCGTCCCCATCAGCGCCAGGACCGCGAGGGCGACGGCGGATCTCCCTCGTCGTCGCATACTGAAAATTCCGTACCCCATGAATCCCCCATAGTTAGCTTGCTACCGGACAAGAATCGAGGGCAGCATACTTCGAACGGATAAAGTGATCAACAGGAAATAATTGGCTAAAGATAGCGGGCTAACTGCTCGAATCGGACATCGATCAGGGCCGCATCGCCACCCCGCGCCACTATGCCTTTTGCCGGCTAAATACCGGGCGCCGAGCAGGGCCGACTTGCGTCGACAGCAACCCCCGGGTGAGCTCACGGACCGCCCGCTCGGTCTCGTCCACGGCGGGCACCGCCTCGGGCGGCCCCGGGTGGAACAGCCGCCACATGTCGACCATCAGCATGCCGTAGAGCATCCGACTGACCAGTTCGGTGTCGAGATCCCGACGAAAGTCACCGGTCGCCACGCCGTGGTCGAGTATCTGCCGCAGCCGATGCCGCTCGGTCTGGAGAATCCGGACGAAATAGTTCTCCACCAGTCGCGGATTACGTCGGATTTCGCCCACCAACTGCGGCATTATCTGCGCTTCTGGGCTCTCGTGCAGCCACTGGCGGATCTGCCGCAGCGTCATCACGAGATCGTCGTGTGCGCAACCGGCCCGAGGCAGGGGGCGCACCGGGCGCCGTTCGAGATCCTTGAGCGCGGCCTCCAACAGCCCCCGCTTGTCCCGCCACCGGCGATAGATGGTCGCCTTGCTCACACCGGCCCGATCCGCGATCTTGCCGAAGGAGAGCGCGTCCAGAGTGAGGCCCTCGGCGAGCAACTGGACGGTGGCGGCGAGGAGCGCCCGATCCACCTCGGACTTGCGGGGGCGTCCGCGTGCGCGCGACGGCTTCGCGACCCGCCAGTACGCGACATCACTCGTCACCGCCGGCCCTCCTTGGTCCCCGTGCCGGCCGGGCACCGGTGGAAACGCGCACGTGCTCCCCCATCACCCTCAACCCCTCTCCGCCCCGACCGGCACCCGCAGGACCATCAACGGCTGCCCGTGCTGAACGAGCTCACCGTCGCCCACGAGCACGTCGACGACGCTGCCCTCCGCGTCGGCGAGAACCTCGATCATCAGCTTCATCGCCTCGATGATCCCGACCTGCGTCCGCCGGCCCACCATGTCGCCAGCCAGCACGAACGGCGCGGCACTGGGCTCCGGCGCCCGGTAGAACGTCCCGGCCAGGGGCGCCGGGACGAGCACGGTGCCGGCCGGCGGCTCGGCCTGCTCCGACACCTCCCGGGCGGCGACGGGGTGCCCGGCGACCGCTCCGGCGACCTCGCCGACGTGGTCGCCGTCGGCCCACACCATCTCCAGGGTCGCCGCCCCGTCGGTCAGTCGGATCCGACGCAGCGGACCCCGCACGTCCCCGGCGATCCGCTGCGCGGCGGAGCGCAACGCCGCCAGCGGGGCCGCCTCGTCGCGGCTCATCGGGCCACCGGCCCGACGAGGTAGCCGACGCTCGGCCGCTCACCGTCGGGGACCGTCCCGTCCGGCGGGGGTACCGCAGCCTCCCCGGGGGCTCCGATCGCTCGCAGCCGGGCGCGGCGCCGCGCCACGACCTCCTGGACGTCGACGCCGTCGAGCGCGGCGAGGGCGTCCTCGATCGTCCGGCGCAGCCGGACCGCCGTCCCGTCCGGGTCACGCTGCGCACCGCCGTCCGGCTCGGGCACGACACCGTCGATGACACCGAGGTCCAGCAGGTCCGGCGCGGTCAGCCGCAGGGCGGCGGCCGCCCGGGGTGCGTCCTGCGCACTCCACAGGATGGCCGCACAGCCCTCCGGGGAGATGACCGAGTACACCGCGTTGCTCAGCATGAACGTGCGGTCCGCGACGGCGAGTGCCAACGCGCCACCGCTGCCCCCCTCCCCTGTGATCACCGAGACCACCGGCGTCCGCAGACCCACCAACCGCAGGATGCTCGCCGCGATGGTGTGCGCCTGCCCGTGCCGCTCGGCGTCCAGCCCCGGGTACGCTCCGGGGGTATCGACCAGCGTCACCACCGGCAGCCGCAGCTTCTCGGCGAGCGAGAACAGGCGGATCGCCTTGCGGTAGCCCTCGGGGCCCGCCATCCCGAAGTTGGTCGCCAGCACCTCCCGGGTACTGTGCCCCTTCTGCGTGCCGACGAGCACGACGTGCCGGTCACCGATGCGGGCCAGGCCGCCCACCATGGTGGCGGAGTCCGCGCCGAGACGGTCGCCGTGCAGTTCCAGGAACCAGTCGCAGATCCGCCCCGCGTAGTCCCGTACCGTGGGCCGATCCAGGGCGCGGGCGCGCTGCACCACCGCCCAGGCGTCCGTGCCGGGCCGCACCGGCCGCTCGAGCGGCCGGGGCGCGGGCGCGGCAGCCCCGACCGGACCGTGTCCGCGCGCCGCACGAGGGGTGCGCCCTGCCGCCGCCAGGAGTCGACCGACGACCTCCGGCAGCCGGGAACGGTCGACGACCAGGTCGACCAGCCCGTGCTCGCGGAGGAACTCGGCGGTCTGGAAGCCCAGCGGCAGCTCCTGGCCGATGGTGTCGCGGATGACGCGGGGGCCGGCGAACCCCAGCCGGGCACCGGGCTCGGCAAGGATCACGTCGGCCTGGGTGGCGAACGAGGCCGCCACCCCGCCGTACGTGGGGTCGGTAACGATCGAGACCACCAGGAGACCGGCCTCGTGCAGGCGGTCCAGCGCCTGACTGACCTTGGCCATCTGCAACAGCGACAGGATGCCCTCCTGCATCCGCGCCCCGCCGGAGGCCGGGACCAGCAGCACTGGCACCGCGCGCGCCAGGGCCTCCTCGGCGACCCGGGTGATCAGTTCACCGGTGCCGGTGCCGAGGCTGCCGCCCAGAAAACGGAAGTCCATCACCGCGAGGGCCACGGGGTGGCCGTCCACCGTGGCCGTTCCACCCACCACGGCTTCCCGCTCGCCGGTGGCACCCCGGGCCCGCGCGAGTCGCTGCGGGTACGGCATCGAGTCCACGAAGCCCAGCGGGTCGACGGCCCCCTCGGGGGCGGTGATCTCCGCGAAGGACCCGGGGTCGACCAGACCGGCGATCCGGGCCCGGGCGGTGAGCCGCCCGTGATGCTGACAGAACGGGCAGACGCCGAGGTTCCGCGTCCACCGCTTGCCGTAGACCAGTTGGCGACACCCGGCGCAGCTCAGCCAGCCGGACCGCTCGCCCACCTCCACCTCACCGACCGACACGATTTCCTCCCCGTCTGCTGCCGCACGCGCAACTTTTCGTCACGCCTGGTCGAATACTTACTGACTCAGGTCCATGTGCAAGGATTAGAATCGCCCCCGTTTCGTATCGACTAGCACTGATGGTTATCAACCCAGCCGCACGGCCGCAGCGGTGCCTGCACGAACGGTAGCGCAGAAAGCCCCAAGCCAAAAGCGGCATCCTGCGGAATCGACCCGAGGCCATTATCCGACGGCGCCCGAGGCGCGATAGCACAGTTTCGAGACGATGGCGAGACTGATTTGATCCTTTGCCCGGGGCAACCACCACCGACATAATCCCGGCTCCTCCATTCGGCGCCGGGCGTGGGCCGGGCCGGGTGCCCGGCGCCGCCGACGGGCGCCCCGCAGGCGCTCCCCGCGCACCCGGCCCGGCCCCTCCCTTCCGGACGAACCGGGTCGAGCCAGCACCGCGAGCCCTCCTGAACAGCGCTTACGCCGCAGGTCAGCACCGCCCCGCTGCACGGCGGCGCACCAGCACCGGCTCACCGGCGCGGACGCCCGCCGAGCGGCGACGACCACCACGACGGCCCGCAGCGGATCACCGGGCCGGTGCGGCCGAGGGGTGTCCGTCCCCAGAATCCCGGGAGGCGACCGGACGCACCGGCGCCGGAATTGACACACCCGCACCGGTCGCCGCGCCATGACCAGACCGCCCGCAAACGACTGGCAAGAGATTCACCCTCTCATTTCGCGTCACTGGCGGCCCAGATCGCAGCAACCTTTCCTGTGACGGGTCACGAAAAACCTGAGAGAACAATCTCTCGCCATTGTTCACCAATATTCGAGCGGTGTTCGCCGGTGCTCAAAGAATGGTCGGCTGCCACCCCGTCGGCGCGTTCCCGGAAATTCGGCGGATCGTCGGCCGTTGGGTCGACATTCGCGCGGCCTCGCGTCGGTGAGCCCGCAGGCCGACGGGTCGGCAGACCGGCACGGCGTCGTGCCGCGAAGGGCCCGGGCTCGTCTGCGGCCCACGCGGGACCCGACCCGGTGACCCTCCGGCGGGTCGCCGGGGAGACGCTGGCGCCGATCGGAACGGATACGACAGTCACCCGCAGGGCGTGGTGCAATTAGCCGCACGGGCCCCGCCCGCCGTAGGAAACCTGCAACCGCCCGGCTATTCCGTCGCTCACCCTTCGTCGCCCGGCAGGTGCGACACGGCCGGCAACTCGGCCGCCGGCTGAACGACCAGCCTGAAACGCAAACGGTGCGCGCTGCGGTCGATCTCGGCGCGCACCGTGAGGTAATGGTTTGTCTCCGAGGGGGGATCGATACCTAGCCCCACGCGGGACGGATTCCGAAACGGCGATATTCGTAGGTTTTGGACCCTCGGCATAGCCGTCGAATCCGGTCCCACCTCGGCATCGGGTGGTCAATCCCGGCCCCACCACAAGGCTGGGCGGGGTTCATCGACGGGGTTTCGGTAGCCGGATGGGCCGGGGGCGTGGCCTGCTTCATTCGTTCGAGCGGGACGAGACGAGACGAGCCGCAGCCTGGTCGAGCAGGGAGTCCGGTCCAGGTAGCCGGTTGTCGAATAGAAGACGCGTGAGATGTCGGCCGGTGGGGTCGAAAAGCAGACATGTGGCTCTGCATCCGCTTGTCTGGTGCCTCTTTGCTTGCAGGTATGGCATCAGGTAGGAGGCGGCGGTGCCGGCGTCTTCCTCTGGAGCGTGGCATGCCCATACAAGTAGGACAGGCTTACCGGAAGTCTCGCCCATCAGATGTGTGATGGAGTGATGTTGTCGGTCGCGGCGCACGAGTTTGGCGAGATCGGCGGCGTATCGGCCGAATGACTGCTGGACTTTCCAGTTGCCTTCCAGCAGTGCTGTCGATGTCGATAGCCAGCCCGATGCTCCGGTCGCGGTGACCTGATCGACAAGTTCCAGGAGCCGTTGGTCTGCGGTGAGACGTGACTTGTCTGCCGGAGCCTCGTTCGGATCGAGTTGCGCGTCATACCAAGCATCAAGTGGTTCTGTATAGCTGCAGACGAGTTCGGGCTGCTGTTCCTCGAAACGACGAAGGTCTGCGGGAGACGCGGGCGCCGCCCACGGCAGCGCCTCCGATCTCCTCTGCGGGTCCGGTTCTACATAGCGTCCTCCGTGCAGAAAGAGCAGGAAGAGGTCGAGTTCGTCAACGGCGCGATACTTCCAGGCCGCCGGCTCGGTGCGGCGACGCAGGTAGAGCAGCAGTTCGCTCTCACGGCGCAGCGAGCAGCCACTGTTGGCGGTGAACAGGTGCACGGGGATGCCCTGGAGCATTAGGCTGCACGCTGCGAGAGATCATTGTCTGTGACCACCACGCGTGGACCATCGAAGCCGAGACCGCGATCTACCCGCTCACCCCGGCGGCACCGCAACCCAGCGTGCCGGCCGAAACCTCGCAGATGAGCCTCGCCACGACGATCGACCCGCCTGGACTGGGTCGGCGTGTCCGTACGAAACGGCTCGGTCATCGGTAGATTTGGTCCCGTGCCAGAGCCGACGCCCCTGGGTGACTTCCTCCGCGCGCGGCGCGCTGTCCTACGTCCCGTCGAACGCGACGGCAAGCTGCGGCGCGTCCGCGGGTTGCGCCGCGAGGAGGTGGCGAAGCTGGCCTCGATCAGCCCCGATTACTACGTACGTCTGGAGCAGGGCCGCAACGACAGCCCGTCCCCGCAGGTGGTCGATGCGCTCGCCCGTGCCCTGCAACTGGACGAGGACGGCGCGAGCTACCTGCGCAAGCTCGCCGACCAGCCCCGGACCACCCCCGCCTCCGACGATCGCGAGCAGCTGCCGGAAGGCATCCGCCTGTTGATCCAGGGGCTGCACGAGGTGCCCGTCTTCGCCCACGGCAAATACCTGGACGTCCTGGCCGCCAACCCGCTCGCCGGGGCGCTGTTCCCGGGCCAACCGGAAGGGGCCAACCTGCTGCGGGTGGCGTTCACCGACCCCACGGTCCGTGCAATGTACGACCAGTGGTCCACGGTGGTCGCCGAGGTCGTCGCCAACGCCCGACTCGTCCTCGGCGCGGACGCCGGCTCCGAGCAGCTCAAGGATCTGGTGGACGAGCTGCGCACCACCGACGACGACTTCCGTGCCATCTGGGACCGGCAGGACGTGAGGGAGACCGCCGCCGGCGTTCGGACCCTGCACCACCCGGCCGTGGGTGACCTTGAGCTGATGTACGAGCGGCTGCACATCACCGGCACCGACGCCCAGTTCCTCGTCATCCACCACGCCCGCCCCGGCAGCGAGTCGGAGTCGAAACTGGCGAAACTGCGCGCGACGTTCCTATGAACGACAACCCCAGGTACGTCCGCCCGCACGGCCGTACCGTCGTTGACATGTCCAATCTGATTACCACTCCATTCGGGTTCGAGAGCACCGCCGACGAGGTTCTCGCCGGGGTCGACCTCACCGGCAAACGCGCCATCGTGACCGGCGGCGCCACCGGCATCGGGCGCGAGACGACCCGCGCCCTGGCCACGGCCGGCGCCGAGGTCACCATCGCGACCCGCGACGTGAACGCGGGCCGACAGGTCGCCGAGAGCACGCCGGGCGACATTCGGGTTGTCCCCCTCGACCTGGCCGACCTCGACTCGGTCGACGCCTTCACCCGCGCCTGGCAGGGCCCGCTGCACATCCTCGTCAACAACGCCGGCGTCATGGCCGTACCCGACCGGCGGCTCACCGCCCAGGGCCACGAACTGCAGTTCGGCACCAACTACCTCGGCCACTTCGCGCTGACCGTCGGCCTACACGACGTCCTGGCGGCCGCCGGCGAAGCACGGATCGTGTCGGTCTCCTCCAACGCCCACTTCATGTCCGACATCACCTACGACGACATCGACTACGTCCACCGCGACTACAACCCCTGGACCGCCTACGGCCAGTCGAAGACCGGCGACGTCCTGCTCGCCGTCGAGGCCACTCGCCGGTGGAACGCCGAGGGCATCGTCGCCAACTCGCTCAACCCCGGAGCGATCGCCACCGGCCTGCAAAAGCACACCGGCGGCCTGCGCACGCCCGAACACCTGCGCAAGACCCCGCCACAGGGCGCCGCCACCTCGGTCCTGCTCGCCGCTTCCCCGCTGCTCGACGGCGTCGGCGGCCGCTACTTCGAGGACTGCAACGAGTCCCCGACCCTGACCGCCCCGCCAGAGATGTTCGGCAAGGGTGTCGCCGCCTGGGCCGTCGACGCCGACAACGCCGCTCACCTGTGGGACGTTGCCAGGGGTCTGCTGAAGCGATGACCGTCGGTTTCATCGGCCGGGGCGACCAAGGCGCACCGATGGCGCGGGCGATCGCCGACAAGGGCTTCGATCTGTACGTGTGGGCCCGCCGACCCGATTCCTACCGCGCCCTGGACGGCAGCCCGCACACCGTCGCCGACAGCCCTGCCGACCTCGCCGCTCACGCCGACATCGAGAGGCACCGCGGAGACAACCCACCTGCCACTCACGCCGAACTCGAGCATCAGCACGGCAAGGAGTCCCGGGATAATCCCAGCAGCGCCGCTGCGACTCGACGAAAACCTGTCGGGCTGAGGCCGGTGCAGGCACGGAGGTAAGGATCTTTCCCGTGGGCGGCCCCCACGTACCGCACACTAGGTAGTTCTTGCCGATGTGTAGCCGTTGCCGTCTTGGCACGATCGCTTCTGCCGGGTGTGGATCTAGCGGCTCGCTCATGCCCGGCGATCCGATGGTCAGTGACCGCAGAGGGGCTTCACGATGGAGAACATTACGGACACCGGCGAAGCCGGCATTGACGTGTCGGCACCGGTGGTCAGCCGCCACAGCGTCACGGTGACCGCGTCGGCGGAAGCCGTGTGGCGGATCCTCACCGACATCGACGCGTGGACGACCTGGCTGCCAGAAATCCCGTACGCACGCGTGGAAACACCCGGTCCGCTCGCCCCGGGCTCCGTGTTCCGCTGGTCGGCCGCGGGCATGGAGATCGAGTCGACGATCGTTCAGGTACGGCCGCGGGAACGCCTCGTGTGGCGGGGATACGGTGACGGACCGGACGGGGTCCTCGGTGTCCACGTCTGGGCGCTCACTCCGGCCGGCGACGGCGTGCAGGTGTCGACCGAGGAGTCCTTCGCCGGCCCGCCTGTCGATGCCGACCCTGGGCCTTTCCAGGAGGGCCTCGACACGACCCTCGCCAGGTGGCTGGAACGACTCAAGGCCACCGCCGAGGCGGTGACCGCCCCGTGAAGAATCGTGTGTTTGCCGTCGCGACGGCAGTGGTCGTGGCCGGCCTCGTGGGCACCGCGGGTGCGCCGGCTCGGGCCGAGGTCAGGCGCGATGTCAGTGCCGACCACGCGACGGTGCGATGTGCGGGACGGACTGTCGACACCGCGGCGAAGATTCGCTATCGGACGGAGACGACGATCGACGCTCCGCTGCGAACCGTCTGGAAGTTGCAGACTGACGTGGAACGCTGGCCGTCGTGGCAGAAGCCGGTTTCCTCCAGCAAGCGGCTCGATCGTGGCCCACTGCGTCCCGGTTCATCCTTCCGATGGACGACACCGGTCCTCGAGACCGCGCTGAATCCCGCCACGACCCTCGTCGTCACGTCCACCGTCCGGCAGCTTCAACACCAGAGGTGCCTTCGGTGGGACGGCCCGGCGATCGGTGCGGGGCTGCGCATCGACGAGGGGGTGCACGTGTGGACGTTCACCGAGATCGACGGTCGCGTTCTCGTGCGTACCGAGGAGACGTGGCGCGGGGACCAGGTGGAGCAGGACGTCGCCTTCTCCACCATGGCTCTCGGGGCGGGCCTGGAGACGTGGCTGACGGAGCTGAAGACGCGTGCCGAACGGGAGTGTGACCGGGCCCGGCGCCCAGCGCTGACGTGACCCGGCGGGCCCCGCCGGTCTCGGACCGGCGGGGCCCTTTCGTCGCCCGGTCGGCCCGGCTCCGTCAGCGGAGTAGTTCTCGTAGCTGCCGGCGTGAGGTGATGCCCAGCTTGCGGTAGAGGTTGCGCAGGTGGGCGTCGATCGTTCGCGGGCTGACGAACAGCAGCGCGGCGACCTCCTTGGTGCCCGCGCCGGAGGCGACCTTGCGGGCGACGAGTAGTTCGCGGGCGGTCAGCCCCGCGAGCGGATCGGCGTCGTCGGCCAGGGTCGGCTCGCCGATGGCATCCAGTTCGCGGGCGGCGCGGCCGGCGAACCCGCGCGCGCCGATGGTGGAGAGCAGTTCGTGCGCGGCGCGCAGCTCCACCCGCGCCTCGGCGCGACGGCCGACCCGTCGCAGCCACTGCCCGTAGAGCAGTCGGGCACGCGCGTGGTGGACTCGCATCCTGCTCCCGGCGAACCGGCTGATCGCGGCACGGTAGTGGTCCTGCGCGCCGAGCCCCGGATCGAGCAGCGCACTCGCCAGTAGCTGCGCACCGGTCGTCCACGCGTTCGGATTGACCCGTGCGACATCCCCGATCCATTCAGCCGATTCCTTGGCTTCCTCGGGACGTCCGACGAACGCGGCGGCTTCGACCAGCTCGTGGTGGAAGACGGAGGCGGCGTACGCCCCGCGCTGGTGCTGATCCCGTACGAGCAGCAACGCGTCGATCGCGGCCTCATGGTCGCCGCTGCCGTTGCACAGAACCCCGATCGCGTAGTGCAGCGCGGTGGGTTTCACCCCCACCCAGTCGCGCAGCTTCTCCCGGATCTCGCGGAACCGTTCGACGTCCCCGCTCCAGGCGGCAAGCATCAGGTCGGACCCGACGAGGTTTGACGTCCCGGCGGCCTCGTCGACCGCACGCGCCTCGATGATGCTGACCTGCGCGTCGGCGAAGCGGCCCACTATTGTCCGGGCGACCGCCTGGAAGCGCAGTGCATGGGGAAGGATCGCGTAGGCGCCCTGTGCCCGGGCGAGCTCCACCTGACGGTCGGCGATCTCCTCCATGGCGTCGCTGTCACCGAGGTCGACGCTCAACACGCAGGCACGTTCCATCCACCACGGATCCGCGTCGGACGTGCGGGCGTGGTCCCGGAAGGCGTCGACCGTACGGCGCATCATGGGCATCGCCTCGTCCACCGGGCGGAGGTTCTGCTCGACCAACGCCTGCAGCAGCAGGTCGACCGGACGTGGCGGCTGACGCTGGGGCACCCGTTCCCGGATGTGCAGGGCGAGATGCCGTAACCTCCCCGGCTCGTCGACGCTGAACATGAGCGATGCGAACGCCTCCAGGTAGGTCTCGCGGACCTCGTCGGGCCCCACGCCGTCGGCCGCGTCGATGAGCGCGATCGTCGCCGGGATACTGCGCGTCACGTGATAGTCGATCATCGCGCGCAGCAGTCGCGCGGCGCAGCGGCCGGCGTGGTCCGGCTGGAGACGCTCGGCCTCGTCCACCAACTCCCGGGCGGCAGAGGGTTCCCCCGAACCCAACCGCGCCCTCGCCGCGGCCAACAACCGCCGGGCCTGCCGCGACCGGCCGGGTGTCAGTCGGGCCGCACGCTCGAGGAACGCGGCCACGGCCGCGAATCCGCCGCGGCGCTGTGCCCGCCCGGCCGAACGCTCCAACTCGGCCGCGGTCTCATCGTCCGGGCCGGTGATCGCGTTCGCCTGGTGCCAGGCGCGACGGTCGGGATCGACGTCGGCGTCCGTACCGGCGGCGAGCGCCGCGTGTGCCTGCCGGCGCGCCCCGGCGCCAGTCGACAGGTACACCGCGGAACGCGCCAACGGATGTCGGAAGTGCACCCGGGGCCCGGTCACCAACAGGCCGCTGTCCTCGGCCGCGGCCAGGTCCACGGCGTCCAGCCCCTGGATCGCCATCGCGCGGCGCAGCAGAACGAGGTCGCCGGTCGGCTCCGCCGCGGCCAGCGCCAGAACCGAGCGCGTGGGTGTCGGCAGCCGCAGGAACCGACGCACGAACCGGTGCTCCACGGCGCGGTGCCCGGCGTCCCCGGGTAGCCCGAACGGTCCGGCGTCGCGGGCGAACTCCACCAGGGCGAGCGGGTTGCCGGCCGCTTCGGCGAGGATCCGTTGCACGATCGCCGCCTCGTGGCCGAATGGTGCCCGATACCGCAGCAGGGTGAGGGATTCCGAATCGGAGAGCCCGGTGAGAGTGAGGGCGGGCAGGCGACCGAGCTCCGACACCGAGGCGGCGTCGCGGGCAGCGAACACCATGGTGACCCGCTCCACCGCCACGCGTGCCGCGACGAAGGCCAGTACCTGCCGCGAGCCGGCGTCGATCCACTGCACGTCGTCGACCACGCAGAACACCGGCCTGCGCCGGCCTACGGCACTCAGCAGGCCCAGGACGGCCAGCCCGACAAGCATCGGGGTCGGCGTGACCCCGGCGTGCAGCCCGAACACCGCGTCGAGCGCGCTTTGCTGCGGTACGGGGAGCCCGGCGCGGTGGTCGAGCACGGGCGCGCACAACTGGTGCAGGGCCGCGTAGGGCAGTTCGCTCTCGAACTCGACACCACCGGCCCGCAGCACCCGCCATCCGTCGAGCCGCGAAACGGCCGCACCGATGAGCGTCGACTTGCCGATCCCCGCGTCACCGAGAACGAGCATCGCCCCGCCACGGCCCCGCGCCGCGGCTGCCGTCACCGAGGCGATCTCGCCCAACTCCGCCTCGCGAGCGACGAACATTCCCGACCTGATATCTGTCATCAGCTTCTGCGTGTCGCCAGACGAATGGTGCCCTCCGGTTGTTCGGCCCCACCGATGGTATCCAGAGCAGCGCACCGACCGGGACGGGCGCCGGGTCCGGAGTCGGCGCTCCTACGAGGGCAACTCGAACAGTTCCAGCTGGATGCCGTCGGGGTCACGGAGATAGAGGATCTTCGTCCCGGCCAGCGCCCCCGCTTCGACGCCATCGCCGTCCTGGAGCACGACCGGATCGGCGTTGACGTGCACGCCCCGCCGCACCAGGTCGCGGTGCGCCGAGTCGAGGTCGTCGACCTCAAAACACAGGTGCATCACCCCAACGTCAGAGTTGCGCCCGGTGAAGGGCCTCGGCTGCGGGCTGTCGTACTGGATGAGTTCCAGCAGGACGTTGTCACCGGCCAACGCGAAGGATGCCCGCATCGACGCGTTCTCGACCTCGACAACCGCACCGATCGCCGGGTTCGTCGCCGAGATCGTCACGCCGTTCGGCGCGATGCCGAGGACGTCCTCGTACCACCTCACCGACCGCGTCAAATCGCTGACCGGCACTCCGATGTGATGCATCCTGGTCACTTTGCTCATGATCCCCATCCTGAAGGGCCGAGCTACCACTGTGGAAGGCACAGGTCTTCCGCGTACCGCCGGTACCACCCAGCTCCCCGGAGGACCGATGGCGGATCATGGGGTTCATGAATGACCTCGGAGCCGCGCTGCGGGCCTGGCGGGATCGCACGGACCCGGCCGCTGTCGGTCTCCCGAACGCATCACCTCGCCGCGTCGTCGGGCTACGACGCGGCGAGCTGGCAGCACTGGCCGGCATCTCCCCCGAATACGTGGCACGCCTCGAACAGGGCCGGGCCGCCACACCATCGGCGCAGGTGTGCACCGCCCTGGCCCGCGCGCTACGACTCTCCGACGACGAGGAGGCGCACCTGATGCGCCTTGCTGGCTTCGCCGCGGCCCCGGACCGGATACCCCACCTGATCCCCGGCAGCCTGCACCGCGTCATCGACCACCTCGACGACACCCCGGTGGCCGTCTACGACGCCGTGTGGCGGCTGCTGCACTGGAACCGGCTGTTCGCGGCCGTCTTCGGCGACCCCACCGGCGCCATCGCCGACGATCGCAACGCCCTGATCGTCCAGTTCGAATCCCGAAACCCCCGAGTCCGCCAGACCGACACCGAGCGCGCCTACTTCGAGCAGTCGTTGGTGGCCGACCTGCGCGCCACCAGCGCCCGCTATCCCAACGATCCCGACGTGGCGGCACTGATCTCGCGGATGGCCGGAAACGACAGGTTCTGCCACCTCTGGGCCCTCGGCGCGGTGGCCCCTCACGAGAGCGCGCACAAGACCGCCGTACACCCGGACGTGGGCGCCATCCCGCTGGACGCCAACGTTTTGACCACCCAGAACACCGACCTGCGCCTCGTGGTCCTCACGCCTCGGCCCGACACCGCCGCTCGCGAGAAACTGAATCGACTGGGCTGACCACACCGGATCCGCTCTGGACCAGGGCACGTCGAGGCCGCTCAGGCCCGGATAGGCAATTTCTACCGATGCGGTGCGGGGCTCCGCTGCCGCATCGTCTCCGTGATCTCGGTGGCGGGCGACGAGGTCGGTCTGGAGGATCTGACGTGGGCATGGTGCGCAGGCGGCTGGCCGCGATCATCGCATTGACGACGGTGTCGACGGTTCTGTACGCCCTGGAACCGTCGACACCGGCGGCAGCGGTAGCACGGGACCTGACCGTGGGGTCCTGGAACATGCAGGGCCAGCGTCAAGGGGGCGAAGGGCCTCCGGAGTCGCGGTGGGTGGCCGGTGTGCAGCAGATGCTCAACCAGGAAGGGGTGCAGGTCGCCGCGCTCCAGGAGGCGGGCAGCGAACCTCCCCCCCGGGCCGTGTGGACCGATCGGAGGTTCACCGAGGCCGGCGTCACCGAGCATCTGTACAACATCGGCACGAACGACCGCCCGGACCTCGTGCAGATCTACTGGGCCGACACCGGTCAACAACGCAACGGCCTGGCCATCGTCACCCGGGAGACGGTGAGCGACGCCGTGATCCTGCCGGTAGGCGGGCGATTCAACTCGCGGCCGATGATGGGCGTCCAGATCGGCTCTGACTGGTACTTCACCGCCCACGCGCTGTCCAACGGTGCGGACCGCGCCAACGACGCCGCCGACATCATCGAGACGGCGCGGCAGTTCATGGCCGGCCGCCCCACCGGCGAATGGATGGTGCTCGCCGACTTCAACCAGGACCCGGCACGGATGCCGGCCGCGTTGCAGAGCCACATCGTCGCGGCGGGCCAGCCCACCCACGAGGGCGGCGAAGAGCTGGACTTCGCCTATGCCAGCAACGGGAACAACAACACCATCAACGCCGAGGTTCGCGGCGGGAACTCCGACCACAGGTATGTCCGTTACGTCGCGAACGCCGGCTGTGGCTCCGGCGGTGGCCTCGCGCCCCGGACGACCGCCGAGCGGGACTGTTACGCCCCGGTCCCCGGCGACACGTACCGCTTCTTCGCCCGCCACCTGGAGCACGCGGTGATCGCGTTGAAGACGAACGACGGCGACGACATCGGCCCACACGTCAGGACGCCGCGCGGCAGCCTCGACGAGGCCCTCCAGGTGCGCTTCAGCACGGCGGGAGGCCAGTACCAGCTCGCCTGGCCGCAGGCCGACCCGGCGACCGAGCGGTGCCTGTCCTGGGACGCGAACTCCCGGAGCACCGGCAGCACCCTCTGCTCGGAGCAGGCAGAGGTGTCCCGGTGGCAGTTCAAGGACGGGCAGATCTTCACGCCTGGGCTCGGCGGTTCCCTGCAACCCTCCGCCAACGCTCTCGGAGCGCGGCTGGTGGTCGGGCAGGACTTCTACCAGTGGCGCCCGGAGCCCCGCAACGGCATCGGCCCGCGCTGGGACCCGATCGGTGAGTTCCGGGACGCCACCCCGGCCGGCTCGGAGACCCACTTCCCCGACCTCGACGGCGACGGCGACGCCGATCACGTCATCGTCCAGCCCGACGGTCGGATACCGGCGTGGCGCAACGACGGCGCCCGATCCACCTGGACCGCCCTCGGTGACATCAGCCCTCCGGACCGGGGTCTGCCCGGGACTGTGCACTTCGGCGACCTCGACGGCGACGACCGGGACGACTACCTCCGGTTGCTGACCGCAGACGAGTCGCCCACCGGGACCCGGGTCATCTGGATGTCCCGCAACGAGTCCGACGGCGCGCAGAAACGATGGGGATCACCCACCACCGTGGCCAACAACCTGCTCTACGAGAACCCGCGCTTCGTCGACATCGACGGCGACGGAGACGACGACCTGATCAACTCGGATCGGCTGAGCCACGCCAGCCTCTGGGAGAACCGGTCCCCGGGCCGGACGCCGGTGCCGGGCGACTGGCACTCGGTCAGCGGCTTCGCGACCCCCGCCGACGGCTATTACCAGACGTCGTTCACGGATGTCACAGGTGACCGCCGGGCCGACGTGCTGCGCGTCGACTACCCCAGCGGCAAAGTGCAGGCCTGGGAGAACACCGGCGCACCGTGGAGCGCAACGACCGGCTGGCGGTCACTGGGCCCGATCCGTGACGATGGCCCGTTCGCCGGCACCACCGGCCTGTTCGCCGACCTCGACGCCGACCTGATCAGCGACTTCGTCCTGGTCAGCGCCGCCTCCGGCGGCCTCGACGGTTGGCTGCTGCCCCGGTACGGCAGCGCGGATCCCGGCCCGGGGCAGCCCGGCCAGGGCGGCGGGCAGGACCTGCCGGCGGGAACGCTGCCGGCGTACGGGGGTGGGCCACCGCGACCGCAGCTCGACGGCCGGCTGTTGCAGAACAGCACGTTCACCGGCACGGACAAACCGTGGTGGGTGAACGCCGGGATGACGCCGAAACTGGACGGCGGGACCTTCTGCGTGACCGCGCCCGCGTCCACCAACCCGTGGGACGTCCTGGTCGGGCACAACAGCATCTACCTGCCCGGCGGCGCCACGTACACGCTGCGGTTCCGCGCCCGCACGAACACGGCGGCGAACCCGCTGGTCTACCTCGCGCCCTTCGACAACCCCAGCAACGTCACGTACCTGAACAAGGGCTTCACCACCGGCACCGCCTGGAAGGAGTACGAGTACACCATCACCACGACCTACCCGGAGCCGTACCGGTTGGCCCAGCTCCAGTTCCGCCTCGGCAAGTCCAGCACGCCGTACGAGTTCTGCATGGACGACGTGACGCTCACCGGCGCCGAGTACGCGTACCAGGCCGCCACCGGACCGGACCTGACGGTGAACCAACACGGCTACCTGCCCAACGGGCCCAAACGGGCGACGTTGCGGTACGGCGCGTCCCACGCGGTGCCGTGGACGCTGCGCCGCGCCGGCGGCGGCGCGACGGTGGCGACGGGCCGAACCACCCCGACCGGCTTCGACGCATCGGCCAGCGCCATCACCCACGTGATCGACTTCAGCCACGTCACGGCCACTGGCCGGTTCGAGTTGGTGTACGACGGCTGGGTCGACAAGCCCAGTCACCCGTTCGACATCCGCGCCGATCTGTACGACCGGCTGCGCACCGACGCGACACGCTTCTTCTACACCAACCGCAGTGGCATCGCGATCGACGGGGGTATCGCCGGGGCGGCGTACGCCCGCCCGGCCGGGCACGTCGCGGAGTCACCCGGCGGTGGCGACACCCAGGTGCCCTGCCAGCAGCCGAAAACGTTCCTGAACAACTGGACCTGCGCCTACCGGCTGGACGTCACCGGCGGCTGGTACGACGCCGGCGACCACGGCAAGTACGTCGTCAACGGTGGCATCGCGACTTACCAACTCCTGTCGGCCTGGGAGCGCAACCGGCCGGCGGCGCTCGGCGACGGCACCCTCGCCGTGCCGGAACGCGGAAACGGTGTCCCGGACATCCTCGACGAGGCCCGCTGGAACCTCGACTTCATGCTGAAGATGCAGGTGCCCGACGGCCTCCCCCTGGCCGGCATGGTCCACCACAAGGTGCACGACGAGACCTGGACCGGGCCGCCGATGCTGCCGCACCAGGACCGGAAACCCCGGGAACTGCACCGCCCGTCGACCGCGGCCACCCTCAACCTGGCCGCCGTCGCGGCCCAGGCAGCGAGGATCTACCAGGCATACGACGCCGGCTTCGCCGCCCGGCTGCGGGCGGCGGCCGAACGTGCGTACGCCGCGGCCCGGGCCAACCCGGCACTCTTCGCACCATACGAGGACCGCAGCGGCGGGGGCCCCTACAACGACGGGGACGTCTCCGACGAGTTCTACTGGGCCGCGGCCGAGCTGTACCTGACCACCAAGGACGCCACCTACCTCACCGCCGTCCGGGTCAGCCGGTTCCACACCGCCGGTGCGGCCTTCAGCCAGAACGGCTTCTACTGGGGTTCGGTGGCCGCGCTGGCCCAACTCGACCTGGCGCGGTTCGGCACCGAGCTGAGCGACCGTGAACAGATCAAGGGATGGGTGGTCGCCGCCGGGGACCGGTTGATCTCGTTCCAGAAGGCCGAGCGCTTCGGGCAGACCTACACCCCCACCACGGGACGCTACGACTGGGGCTCGAACGCGTCCATGCTGAACAACCAGGTCGTCCTGGCCACCGCCTACGACCTCACCGGCAACGACAGGTACGCCGACGCCGTCTTCGAGGGGCTCGACTACCTGTTGGGCCGAAACGCCCTCGGGCAGTCCTACATCACCGGCTACGGCAGCAACGACGCGAAGAACCAGCACAGCCGGTGGTACGCGAAATCCTTCGACGCCCGGTTGCCGAGCCCGCCGGTGGGATCGGTTGCCGGTGGGCCCAACTCCAGCCTCCAGGACCCGCTCTCGGCGAGTTGGTTACACGGGTGCGCCCCACAGCTCTGCTACGTCGACAATCTCGAAGCCTGGTCGGTCAACGAGATCACCATCAACTGGAACTCCGCACTGACCTGGGTTGCCGCATTCGCCGCCGACGTGGCTGGCCGTCGATGACCGGGCTGACCGCGCGGGGCAGCCGATGGATCTGAGGACGATGCTGACCTCCGCTGACTCTCCAGGGTTTCTGATCGGGCGTGGGCCCGAACTCGCGGAGCTGTGGGACGCCGTGCACCGGCTGCGTCTCGGCACCGGCGGCGTGGTCTGGATCGAGGGCGAGCCGGGAATCGGCAAGTCGTCCCTCGTGGCCGCCGCTGCCCACGTTGGCAGAGAGCTGGGCTGCCAGGTGTCCGAGGGTGTCGCCGACCAATTGGCTCATCCGCCACTGCTGGGCGT
The DNA here is from genome assembly GCF_040648675.1 of Micromonospora sp. NPDC049101. Lineage (NCBI taxonomy): Bacteria > Bacillati > Actinomycetota > Actinomycetes > Micromonosporales > Micromonosporaceae > Micromonospora > Micromonospora sp. NPDC049101. The sequence goes on from NZ_JBEZED010000029.1 coordinate 64,993, forward strand.
GCTACTCGACTGCCTGGAGATCAGGCCGCGCTCGACGGATCCCCACCGGGCGCGGATCGCGGAGTTCCTGACCGACAGGCGATCCGTCCTCGATCTGGCCGATGCCGGTCACGCCGCGGCGGCCGTGGAGATGGTCGTCGCCCTGGTCGACGAATTGTGCACCGCCGGCCCGATGATGCTCCTCGTCGACGACGTGCAGTGGGCCGATGACGCGTCCATCGATGTGTGCCGCCGGCTGGCCTCGGTCGCCGCGTACCTGCCGTTACTGCTGGTCCTCTGCTACCGTCCCGGCACTCACCGGTCGACCGTGCGGCGGTTGCGCGCCGTCGCACTCCGGCGGGACGTGGTCCGCGTCCCGCTCGGTCCCCTGGCCCCGGAGTCGGTCCGTGATCTGCTCGCCACACTTGTGGGCGTGCCACCGGGGGGCGGCCTCGTCCGGCTCGCCGCTCAGGCGGTCGGCAATCCACTCTTCCTGCGGGAACTGGTCGAGTCACTGGTTCGCGAAGACCTGCTGGACATCGGCGCGCAGGCCGAGGTGCGCGACTCAGATGTCGGCGTGGTCCCGAGGTCGCTGGCCGCGGCCCTCGAAGGCAGGCTGAGTTCCGTCCCGGCCGGCACCGTCGAGCTGATGCGGACGGCCGCGCTGCTCGGCGGCGAATTCGCGGTCACCGAACTCGCCGCGCTGCTCGGCCGTCCGGCGATCGACTTCTCCGCCGACCTCCAGGAGGCGGTGACGGCAGGCATCCTGGTCGAGGCCGGCCCTCGGATGCGGTTCCGGCATCCGTTGCTCCGGCAGGCCCTGTACGACGGGGTGCCGGCCGCGTTGCGCGCCGCACTGCACCTGGACGTGGCACGGGCCTTGGAGTCCGCCAGCGTCGAACCGCAGCGTGTCGCTCAGCATCTCCTCGCCTCCGGCGTTGTCGGGGACCGCTGGGCGCGGCGGTGGCTGGCCGAGGCCGGACCGGTGCTGGCCGGTTGGGCACCGCACCTCGCGGCCGAACTGCTCCGTCGCGAAGTGGACCACGACCCGGGTGACGAGGACGTACGGGTGAGGCTCTGCACGAACCTGGCGCGGGTCCTCATCGCTGGCGGCGAGCACGAGGAAGCCGCGCAGCGGGTGCGGCAGACCCTGGGGTTGGTCGTCGACCCGGACGACCGCGGGCAGCTGCACTGGATGCTCGCCCGCGCGCTGTTCAGTGGCGGGCACAACACCGCGGCGGTGGCCCACCTGCACCGGGTCCTCGCCCGAGCTGACCTACCCGACGCCTGGCGGGCCCGGCTGCTCGCCTCGCTGGCGATGTTCCAGCGGGCGGGCTCCGGAGACCTGGCGGCGGCGGACGCCACCGCTCGGGACGCGCTGCGCACGGCAGCCGTGGCCGGCGACGCTTTCGCGACGGCGTACGCGCTGACGGGTCTCTGGGCCAGCCACTCCGTGCGACGGCAGCACCGGCTCGCCCTGCACAGCGCGGAGGGGGCGATCGAGGCGCTGAGCTTCGTCCCCGACCACGTCGACCTGAGGGCGTTCGCCCTGCACGGACGGATCTTCTCGCTGCAGAACCTGAGCCGGTGGACGGACGCGGAGGCAGCGCTGCGTGAAGCCCGGGACTTTCTGCGCACGGCCAACCGCATGGACGACACGACCGCCGGGGTGACCGCCGCCGTGTTGCTGTTCTGGCTGGGGCGGTGGGACGACGCCCTGGCCGAACTCGACGCGGTCGCGCAGGACACCTCGACGTCGACGTACCGTGGGCTGCGCGAAGGCGGCCCGGGGCGGCTCCGGCACGGTGTGTCCGCGCTCATCGCCGGTCACCGGGGCGAGCGGGCCAGGGCCGCCGCCCATCTTCGCGCGGGATTCGACCGCCCGGTCGTGACCGTCGCCGATCGGGAAAACCTCGACTTCCTGCTCGTGGCGCGGTCCCTCGCCGCCGAGCAGGACGGCGATCTGCGGATGGCGTTGGATCATTTGGGCGCTCTTCTCGACCGGCGGCCAGGGGAGATGACCCTGACCCACCAGTGGCTGCCGCGGTTCGTCCGACTCGCTCTCGCGGTCGACGACCGGTCAGCGGCGGAGGCCGGGGTACGCGCCTGCCTGGCGGAGGCGGCGGCAGAGCAGGTGCCGGCGCGAGCCGCCGCGTCCGCTGATCGGTGTCGCGGCCTGCGCAGCGGCGACCCGGCGACTATTCGTTCCGCCGTGGCGCACTACCGGGCGAGCGGGGTGCCGGTGGAGCTCGCCGGGACGCTGGAGGATCTCGCTGTGGTCCTGGCCGAGCGGGGCGACACCGCGCAGGCGCGGGTCTCCCTGCACGAGGCGAGCGACCTGTACGGCGGGTTCGGCGCTACCTGGGACATCCGCCGGGCCGAGGCCAGGCTGCGCAGTCGCGGGGTACGGCGGGGCGTACGGGGTACCCGGGCCAACCGGGCCAGGCATGGCTGGGCCGCGCTGACGCCAACCGAACGGAAGGTCGCGATGCTGGTCGCGGCAGGCCGTTCGACGTCGGACATCGCGCAGAGCCTGTTTCTCACCCGCCGAACGACCCAGACGCACATCTCGCGGATCCTGGCGAAACTCGGCCTCCGCAGCCGGGTGGAGATCGCGGGCGCGGCGCTGCGCGAGGCCCCGGACGGCATCGTCGACCGCTGACGGGCGTTACCGGACGGTGCCACCCGTCGGGGCCTCGCCGGGCCCGGACGGGTGGCACTCACACTGCCGCTAGTTGGCCGGACCGATGAGCCGCCAGGGCTCCAGGTCCGCGTTGGCCCCGGTGCCGGGCACGTTGCCCTGGGTCCACCACTTGGCCTGCCAGACCTTGCCGGCGTACTTCACGCTGATGTTCTCCACCGACTGGGTCGCCGGGTTGTAGATTTTGCCGGCGTCCCAGGCCGGCGCCGAGCATCCGCCGGTCGCCGGGATCACCTTCGCGGCACCCCGGTTCTGCTCCGGCACCGAGGCGAACGTGGTGCCGCCCAGCTTGAGGGTGGTGTTCACCGGCCCGGTCGCCGGGATGTAGTAGATGATCGGCACGTCCAGGCTCTGCCCGGCCGGGATGATCTGGCAGTAGTCCAGGGTGAGGCTGACCCGGTGGAAGGCGCCGGAGAGCCCGGTGCCGACATTCGGGCCGGTGTGCCCGGCCTGCACCTTCCACCGGCCGCCCTGGGCGCCGGTCTGCCAGTTGCCGTCCTTGACCAGCGGGGGTGTCGAGGTCGGCAGGTCGAAGGAGATGACGTTGTCCCTGCCGCCACCGATGGTCACCCCGGTGTTGTTGCTGATCCGGACGGTCGGGGTCAGCGGCCACAGACTCGCCGTGTCGGTCGGGTAGCGGATCAGGTCGACTGTCACGTCGAGGGCCAGTGCCGGACGCTGCACCGAACTGCCGGCGCCGCGGCTGTCGCCGTACGCGGCGGCGCCCTGGAGCCGCTCGTGCAGCCGGTTGGTCAGGGTGTAGCCCATCACGCAGGGGTTGTCCGGGGTCGCCTCGGCCGGGCACTCGTAGTCACCGGAGAGTTCCCACATCATCACACCACCCGCGCCCTTGCGGTTGACGTAGTCGACGACCTGGTCCAGACCTTCGGTGTCCTGGATGGAGAGGTAGGTCTTCTTCTCCGGGTTCCACAGCCACGCGGTCCGGGTCGTCGCGTCCCAGTACCGGTCGTACGTGCCGGTGCGCCGGTCGTTCGGGTCGCTGTCCGGCGTGAGGCCGACCGACTTCGCGTAGCGGGGGGTGAGGTCGCGTTCCAGGTTCTTGGCGTGCCACATCGGGTTGACCCCGGCGCCGACCTCCTGACCGTTGGCGTCGAGGTCGTGCCAGATGTTGTCGATGCCGAGCGCGCCGCCGCCGCACGGACGGACCAGGCCGGTACCCGGCTGACAGTTGCTGCCGACGGACCTGCCCCACATACCGTTGCTGCCACCTGTGACGTTGCGCCAACCCCGGGTGTAGTACGGGATGCCGATGTTGATCCGCCCGGCCTGCATCGCGCCGCGCAGGTGGTGGAAGGCCCAGTCGGTGTTGAAATAGCCGATCTTCTGATATTCCGGCGTGGAGTACAGGTCGCTCAGCTCCGGGTCCTTGCCGTCGTCGTGTAGGGCGGCGTTCGGACCGACCACCTCGTTCCAGGAGCCGTGGTAGTCGTACGCCATCAGGTTGGTGTAGTCCTGGTAGCGCAGCGCCTTCTGGTTCTCCATCCCCCGCACGAGATAGCCGGAGGCCGACGTGGCAGAGGTGAGCAGGTAGTAGCGACCATTGGTGGCGGATGCCCGGTCCAGCTTCTCCCGCAGCGTCTTCATCAGGGCCGTGTACGAGGTCGGCAGTCCCTTGCGGCGGGACCGGGCATCGTTCCAGTCGTTCGGGTTGCCGGTGTCGTCCAGCACGGTCGGGTACTCGAAGTCGATGTCGACTCCGTCGAAGCCGTACCGGCCGAGGAAGTCGACGACCGAGTCGGAGAAGGTGTTGATTCCGGCCTGGTTGGTCGTACCGTCGGCGTTGGTGGTCATGCCGTAGAAGCCACGGCTCTCCGCCCAGCCGCCCACCGAGATCAGCGTCTTCACCCGGGGGTGCTGACGCTTGTAGGTGGTCAACAGGTTGAAATGCCCCCGGTACGGCAGGCTCTGATCCATCTCGGTGCCGGGAACGTTCCAGGTCATGCCGGTTGCCGGGTTGTTCGGGCCATCCGCGCCGACCGAGATCCGGTTGTTCTCGACTCGGGCGAAGGCGTAGTTGATGTGGGTGAGCTTGGACCACGGCATGTTCTTGACCAGGTAGGAGGGCTTGCCGTCGGCTCCGGTACGGCTGCCGTTGAAGTAGCCGATCACCCGACGGCTCCGGCCCTGGCCGAGCCACTCCCGGCCGTCGCCCTGGTACACGCGGCAGTAGGGGGTGGCGGTACCGGCGGTCGGGATCATGCCGTCCGGGCGGCACTGCGCGTGGTCGGTCGGCACCACCGGGCGGGTGCCGCCGTTGTCACCGCCGGCATGCTCCTCCATCGGGTCTCCGGCGCCGCCGTTGCGGCTGCCACCGGCCCGGCCGGCGGGGTTGCGAGCGACGATCTCGTCGATCAACTTCCCGCCCGGGAAGTCCATCATCATGATGCCGAGGCGGTCCATGGTTTCTCGTCCACCGAAGTTGCCCGCCCGGTTCGGATAGAACTCCGGGCACCGGTCGTTGCCGCCCCGCAGGCACTGAATGAGGAACTCGTTGACCCCGGTCGCCCCCGGGGTACCGCCGGCGACCGTGTACGGATGGGCGAGGCCACCCGTACCGCTGGTGAAGTTCATGTACAACGCGCCCGGCTCGTGATCGTGCCGAGTCTGCTCGCCACGGTTGGCGTCCCACACCCCGTTGGTCTTGCGCAACTGCGTTCGGACCCTCTCCCACTTGTCGTCGATGTCGCTGATCTGGGGGACGTCGTAGTCGTCCTGCACGTAGGCGTCGTAGGAGCCGCCAGCGGGGTAGAGCTGCCCGATCCCGTAACCCCCGTAGATACCTCCGGCCGGTCCACGGAAGCCGAGCAGGACGATCTTTCCGCGGACGGCGCCGAGGGTCGGCGTGGTCGTCTGCTCGACACCGTCGACCGAGTCGCTCCAGAACAGGCTGTCCCAGGCCTTACCCTGTCTCGTCTCGTCGCCGATGCCGGTGTGGTAGCGCCCGGTCAGGTACGAGTCGAACACCTTCCGCCGCCATTCGGTGTTGCCGTAGCCCTCGGCGTCGGCACAACTCGTTCCGTCGGCCAGGCACTCGGCCTTGAGATTCAGGAGCACCGTCTCGGTCGGGTTCGCCCGCAGGAAGGTCTCGATCTTCGTGAGGACGTCGGTGAAATTGGCCCACTGGTAGTAGACCCCGTGGTGGACGGTGAACGTCAGCCCCGCGTCCCCTTGGTCCACCCGGACTCGGATGTCGATCGACCGGATACCAGCATCCAGCTGGGTGGCCAGGGTCTCGGCGCTGTACCCGAGGCGTTCCTGCGTCTGGGTGAGGCTCGTCGAGATGTACTCGCAGTCGCTGCCGTTCTGGCTCGCCGAGTGCCCGCAGAGGGCGAGAGTGTCGTGGGTGCCGGGAATCGACAGATCGGCCAGGCTGGCGTCGTCCGACACCCGTGACATCCAGTCCCGGTTCGCCTCGGCGGCGGATCCGATGCTGCTGTAGTGGTCGTTGGCGAAGGCCGGCGTGGCCGGACCGGCGACAGCTGTCGCGGTCGTCGCGACCAGGGTCAGGACGAGCAGGGCGATCGCTGGCCTCGGCTGTCGGGAGCGCCGTGGCCACCGGAGAATCGGCTTCTTCGCCGGACCCGGTGGGGCGGATGCTGAGTGTGTCGTCGGCATGGCAGACCTCCGGCAGGCGTAATCGCGCGTGCGAACACGCATCGATCGAACTACCTGCAGTCTTGGTGCCACGCCGCGTCGAGACATCTGTCAGATGACGACGATCTACGCTGATGACGACGGGGGTCCCGCGGGGCCTATGCGTCGGGTAAGAGGAAGTCGGTCACGAAGCAGGTGGTCTCTCCGCGCCGCGTACGGCCAACCCAGGTCTGACAAGTTCGTCGCCCTCTTCAGCGGGAACGCGACCAGAACGTTCTCGTCACCCTCGTCGCCGGAGCAACCATCCACCTCCGAGCGCGGCATGACGGTGGGTCCGGCAGGTCTGGAACCGTCCGTGATGCCCTCCCTAAAGAGGTAGGCTTCAATCCGATGCCGCCACGGCAACACCAGCACCCGGCCCACCTCATCGAGACGACAGAAGACCCTCTACGTCCGAGAGGACCATCTCCTGGAAGCGAAAATCCCCGCCCGACGGGACGGGGATCGCTCGAAACGCGAAGAGAAATCACGCTTCGTGGGGAAATCTCCCGGATCCGGTTGAGGATCTCGAAGCCGTGCGTGTCAATATCGCCCCAATAAATCGACGTGTTGCAGCGGGCCGAGGCGCTGGCGGCCCTGCCAGCTTCGAATGCCGACGTTTTCGGGATTAATCGAAGGGGGTGCAGCCGGTCGCCAAGGCCTGCGAGGGCGCTAGCAACCGAAGTCGGATTTCGCCAGCCCCGGCAGGCAATTCGCGACCGACCGGTGCCGCGACCAGGAGCCGTTGGGTCGATTGCCGCACCGCGAAATGCTACGCCGGCGGCTGCACGCTGTCTGCGACACCGCAGCGGTCGGCGACTGACACCACCACTGTCTTCGGCTGCCCTCCGGGTCAGTGTGGGCGCTCGCCGAGCAGCTTGGTGGCCAGCACCGCAGCCTGGGTGCGGCGTTCCAGACCGAGTTTGGCGAGCAGGCTGGACACGTAGTTCTTGACGGTCTTCTCGGCGAGGAACATCCGGCCAGCGATCTCCCGGTTGGTCAGGCCCTCGGCCACATATTCCAGGATCCGGCGTTCCTGGTCGGTCAGACCGGCGAGTTCGCGCGGCTGCTCGACGCCGTTGCGAATGCGCTCCAGGACTCGCTGGGTGACTGCGGGGTCGAGCAGTGACTGGCCGGCCGCCACCCGGCGTACCGCGTCGACCAGGTCGGTGCCCTTGATCTGCTTGAGCACGTATCCTGCGGCGCCAGCCATGATCGCCGCGAACAACGCCTCGTCGTCCTCGTACGAGGTCAGGATCAGCCCTTTGATCGTCGAATCGACAGCCCGCACGTCGCGGCACACGTCGATGCCGTTGCCGTCCGGCAGCCGGGCGTCGAGCACCGCGACGTCGGGCCGCAGCGCCGGGATCCGCCGAGTCGCCTCCTGCGCCAGACCGGACTCGCCGACCACCTGGATGTCGCCGGCCGCCTGCAGCAGGTCAATCAGGCCGCGACGGACGACCTCGTGGTCGTCGAGCAGAAAGACACGGATCATGCGTCCTTCCTACCCTGCCGTGCGGCTTGACACCAGCGGCGGCACCCCTGTCGTCCAGGCGGAGGGTGAGAGGCCACGTGCTGGCACCGGTGGGGCCTGTCGGCCCACGGAGAGCCGCCGTTCGGCACAGCCGGAAGCGACACACCCCGCTCAGGTTGGTGAGCGAGGAGTGCGTCCGCGACGGGCTGCCCGGTTCCGATGTGGCCAGCTCCCGCGAGGCCGGATCGTCCCACACCAGCCAGGCCGGCGAGGGCCGGAAGACCTGCGGTGACGGGACCTCACGCTCTGCCCCTTGGGTGGGGGCACTCCGAGGATCGAAGCAGAACGTGGGAGGAGCCCGCCATGAGGGCTACGGAGATCATCGCCGCAACCGGCGGCACGGCATGCGGCTGGACGCTCGATGTTGCCGCGAAACGCGGCATTGGTGGTGTTCGGCAACCGGAGGCACGGCGGGTTCGCCAGCCTGTGGCCGGGCTCGGTGAGCCAGCGGGTCGCCACCCACGCACCGCGCCCGTGCCGCGCGGATCGAGCGCGGCCGGCCGTACCGAGAAAGGAGTCACGTCATGACCACCAAGAAGATCATCGTCGGTTACGACCGGTCGACCGAGGCAAGGGCCGCCGCGTCCTGGGCGCTGGACGAAGCCGCCCGCACCGGCGCCCCGGTGGAGTTCTTCTACGCCTGGGAGTGCCCCACCTGGGTGCCCGCGGCGTCGATGATCCCAGCGGCGGAGGTCTGGCCGGACGGCGAAGCGGAGCGCTCCCTGCGCGCCGGCCTTGAGGAGGCGGTGGGCGACGCGAAGCTGAGCCACCCCGACGTGCGCACCACGATCTCCATCGTGCACGCACCCGCCGCGCTGACGCTGATCGACCGGTCCGCCGAGGCGAGCGTCGTCGTGCTCGGCAGCCGTGGCCACCACGCGATCGCCGCGCTGGGGTCGCTGACCGTGGCGGTCAGCGCCCACGCCCACTGCCCGGTCGTGGTGGTACGCGGCGCGCCTGCGCCGGATGCCCCCGTGGTAGTCGGTGTGGACGACTCCGACTGCGCCCGGCTCGCGCTCGAGTTCGCCATCGAGCAGGCCGCCGCCCGCGGTGTCCCGCTGCGGGTCATCCGAGGCGGCACCTTCGCCGCCGGCCTGGTCGAGGAACGCCCGAGCGTGGTGGAGCAGATCATCCGGCAGCAGAGCGACGCCGTCGGCGAGCTACTGGCCGAATGGCACCAGAAGCACCCGGACGTGCAGGCGACCGCGACATATCTGGCCGAGCATCCGGCCGACGCGCTCACCGAGGCGGCCGCCGGAGCGCAACTGGTGGTGGTCGGCAGCCGTGGGCGCGGCGCTCTCCGCGGGATGCTGCTCGGCTCGGTCAGCCAGCACCTGCTGCACCGGTCGCCGTGCACGGTGGCGGTGGTCCGGGAAATCCCGCAGGCCTGAACCCTGGCCGTGAACGCTGGACCGCCCCGGCCGGCCGGGGCGGTCCAGCCGTCTCCAGCGGTCCAGCCGCCTGCAGCGATGGCCACCAGCGCGCAGCGTCACCGACACCGATGACCGTGACCGCCGACAGGCCGACGAGCTGAGCGCCGACGAACCAGGTACGAACAGCGGCGCGAATCCGGCGAAGGTGTCCGTCGAGGCCCGCCCGGTGGTCACCGCCGGCTTGGCGAAGCTGGTGCTGCTGTAAACCCAACGGACGGCCGCCCGGTACGGGCGCGGGCCGGTGGTCCTGTCCTCGCGGGCCCATCGGCCGTGCCGCTACCGATCGACGGAGACCTACGTTCGAGAGGACGGACCGACGGAGGGCAGAAGCATGATCGAGACCTTGGTTGAGAACGGTCTCAAGGCGTTGGCCGACTACGACTCCTACGACCAGACACAGGTCGACGAGATCGTGAAGAAGGCGTCGGTGGCCGCGCTCAGCCGGCACGCCGCACTCGCGATGCTGGCGGTCGAGGAGACTGGCCGCGGTGTGTTCGAGGACAAGGCGGTGAAGAACATCTTCGCCTGCGAGCACGTCACCAACCACATGGCCGACATCCGTACCGTCGGGGTGATCGCCCAGGACGACATCGCGGGGATCACCCAGATCGCCGAGCCGGTCGGGGTGGTGGCCGCGGTGACGCCGGTGACCAACCCGACCTCGACCACCATCTTCAAGGCTCTGCTGGCCCTCAAGACCCGCAACCCGGTGATCTTCGCCTTCCATCCGGCGGCGCACCGCTGTAGCCGGGAGGCCGCCCGCACGGTCCGCGACGCGGCCGTCGCCGCCGGTGCGCCGGAGCACTGCGTCCAGTGGATCGAGGAGCCGTCGGTGGCCGCGACGAACGAGTTGATGCAGCATCCCGGTGTCTCGGTGGTCCTGGCGACCGGCGGTAACGCCATGGTTCGAGCCGCCTACTCCACGGGCAAGCCGGCGCTCGGCGTCGGCGCCGGCAACGTCCCGGCGTACCTTGAGGCTTCGGCCGACGTGGCCCGCGCGGTCAACGACGTGGTGCTGTCCAAGTCGTTCGACAACGGCATGATCTGCGCCTCCGAGCAGGCCGTCATCATCGACGACGCGATCCGGCCCGCCGCCCTTGCCGAGTTCCGGCGACTGCACGCCCACGTCGCGACGCCGGAGGAGAAGTCGCTGCTGGAGACGCTGCTCTTCGGCAGCGGAAAACTCAACCCGGACGTGGTCGGGCAGTCGGCGACCTGGATCGCCGAACACGCCGGTTTCCCGGTCGCCCCGGACACCTCGATCATCCTGGCCCCGGTCGATCGGGTCGGCCCGGGTGAGCCGCTGACCCGGGAGAAGCTCTGCCCGGTGCTCGCCCTGCTGTCGGCCACCGGTCACGACCAGGCCTTCGCGTACGCCGAGCAGATGGTCGAGTTCGACGGTCTGGGCCACAGCGCCGTCATCCACACGCAGGACGCAGAACTGGCCGAGGCGTACGGCCGTCGGGTCAAGGCCGTCCGGATCATCTGGAACGCACCGGCCTCGCAGGGCGGCATCGGCGACATGTACAACGCCTTCCTGCCGTCACTGACGCTGGGCTGCGGCAGCTACGGCCACAACTCGGTGTCGCACAACGTCACCGCGGTCGATCTGATCAACATCAAGCGGGTTGCCCGGCGTACGAACAATCTGCAGTGGTTCAAGGTTCCGCCGAAGATCTACTTCGAGCCGAACGCGATCCGTTACCTCGCCGACATGCCCGACGTGCACCGGGTCACGGTGGTCACCGACCACACCATGACCAAGCTGGGGTACGTGGACCGCGTGCTGTCCGTGCTGCACCGCCGCCGCGAGCAGGTGGCCTTGCAGATCATCGACGACGTCGAACCGGAGCCCAGCGTGCGCACCGTCGACCGCGGCGCCGAGTTGATGCGCTCGTTTCGGCCGGACACCATCATCGCGCTCGGCGGGGGTTCGGCGATGGATGCCGCCAAGGTGATGTGGCTGCGCTACGAGCACCCCGAGGTGGTCTTCGCCGATCTGCGGGAGAAGTTCTTCGACATCCGCAAACGCGCCCTCAAGTTCCCCACCCTCGGCACCCTGGCCCAACTCGTCTGCGTCCCGACCACCTCCGGCACCGGGGCTGAGGTCACCCCGTTCGCCGTCATCACCGACACCGCGTCCGGCAAGAAGTACCCGCTCGCCGACTACGCCCTCACGCCGAGTGTGGCGATCGTGGACCCGGTGCTGGCCGCCGACCTGCCGGCGGTGGTCACCGCGGACAGCGGCTTCGACGCGCTCACCCATGCGATCGAGTCGTACGTGTCGGTCTACGCCAGCGACTTCACCGACGGTCTGGCCCTGCACGCCATCCGGCTCATCTTCGGCAACCTCGCCCGGGCCGTACACCACGGCGCCGCCGACCCGCAGGCCCGCGAGAAGATGCACAACGCCGGGACGATCGCCGGCATGGCGTTCGGCAGCGCCTTCCTCGGCATCGTGCACGCCATGTCGCACACCCTGGGCGCGACCTTCCACGTCGCACACGGACGCACCAACGCGATCCTGCTCCCACACGTCATCCGCTACAACGGGGCCGTGCCGAGCAAGCTCACCGGCTGGCCCAAGTACGAAAGCTACCGGGCGCCGCAACGCTTCGCGGACATCGCCCGCACCCTCGGGCTGCCCGCGGCGACCGACGCCGAAGCGGTCGAAGCTCTGGCCACAGCGATCGAGAGGCTGCGCGACGAGGTCGGCATCGAACCCTCGTTCGCGGCCGTCGGCGCGGACGAACGGGCCTTCCTCGCGGCGCTGCCGCAGCAGGCGCTCAACGCGTACGAGGACCAGTGCGCGCCGGCCAATCCCCGAATGCCGATGCTCGCCGACATGCAGGACCTGATGCGCGCCGCGTACTACGGATCGGCGACCGCCGGCTGAGTAAGCCGGGAGTGCCACTTTCGCTCAGGAAGGAGAGGTCATGAAGGGAACAGTGCTCCAACGGCCCGGGCGGTGGCTCACGTGGGGAGCCACGACGGGCGAGGTGGCGGCCACGCTGCCCGGCGACGAGCTCCTCGCCGACCCGGACATCGTCTCCACCCGGGCGGTCACCATCGGCGCGCCACCCGAGGCGGTCTGGCCCTGGCTCGTGCAGATGGGCAGCGGTCGCGGTGGCGCCTACACCTACGACTGGATCGAGAACCTGTTCGGGCTCGACATGCACAGCGCCGACGAGATCCTGCCGCAGTTCCAGCACCTCGCCGCCGGCGACGAACTACCGCTCGGCAAGAGCGGGCCCGCCATCCGGGTCGAGGTCCTCGACCCGGAGCGGACGCTGGTGTTCCGGTCCGCCGATGGCACCTGGGTCTGGGCCTTCCACCTGCGCCCTGACGGGGCGGGCACCCGGCTGATCAGCCGCAACCGGATCGCCCTGGCGGGCAGTCCCGGGCCGGCTCGGATCGCGTACCGCCTGGTGATGGAGCCGGGGAGTCTGGTCATGGAGCGCCGGATGCTGCTGGGTATCAAGCAGCGCGCGGAAGGCGCGTCATGAACGTGCTCGCCCGGTGCGTGGCGGCGGCGACGCTCGCCCCTTCGCTGCACAACAGCCAGCCATGGCTTTTCCGGGTCACCGGCCGGGAAGTGCGGGTGTACGCGGACCGCAGCCGCCAACTTGACGCGCTGGACGCGTCCGGGCGCGAACTCCTGATCAGTGTCGGTGCGGCCCTGTTCACCCTGCGGCTGGCTCTGCGGGCAGAGGGTTGGCGCACGACGCACGTCCTCTTCCCGGAACCGGACTCGCCCGACCTGGTGGCCCGGGTGCTGCTCGATCGCGAAGCCCCACCGACGGAAGCCGTGACGACGTTGGCCAAAGCGATCGCCCGGCGGCACACCAACCGCTGGCCGTTCGCCGACTCGGCGGTGTCTGCCGACGCGATCGAGGTGCTGACCGCGGCCGCCGCGGACCAGGGGGCGGCACTCACGATCGCCGGCCCGGTCACCCGCAACGCCATCCTGGGGCTTGGGCACCAGGCCGAGCGCCGGCTGCGCACGAGCGGTCGCTACCGGGCCGAGCTGAGCCACTGGACGAGGCCCACGTCCGGCCGCCACGACGGCATCCCAGCCGCCGCCATCGGGCCGTGGGACGCCCTCGAACGGATGCCGATCCGAGACTTCGGCCTTGTCCACCCGCAACCATGGCGGACAAGTGAGTTCTTCGAGGCACATCCGACCATCGCCGTGCTCGCGACGGTCGGTGATGGCAGGCACGACTGGGTCCGCGCCGGTCAGGCGCTTCAGAACGTCCTGCTGGCGGCCACCCGGCTGGGGCTGGCCACCACACCCATCAGCCAACCGGTGGAGGTTCCGGCGATCCGCGAACTGCTCACCGACACCGCGGCCGGCCGTTGGGCGCAGATGATCATTCGGATCGGGTACGGACCGCAGGCTGCGGTGACACCGCGCCGGCCGCTGTCGGAGGTTCTGCGAAGGAGCGACAAGTGACAATTCGACGATCATGGCGCATCCGGATGTACCGGGGCGGTCGCCCCGGTCGCCTGGCGCGGGTGCTCAACCGGATCGCCGCCGCCCAGCACAGCAGCGGATTCCTGGCGCCGCCGGCCTGGGTGACTCTGGAAGTGGTCGGCCGCAGGAGCGGGCGGACGGTGGCCTTCCCGTTGGTGATGACCGTTCATGACGGGGAGCGCTACGTGGTCTCGATGCTCGGGCGCCGGGCCAACTGGGTGGCCAACGTCCGGGCCGCCGACGGCGCGGCCACCCTGCGGCGTGGCCGGCGGGAGCCGGTCCGGCTGGTCGAGGTCGACGTGGCGGAACGAGCCTCCATCCTGCGCGAATATCTCGCCAAGGCACCGGGTGCCCGCCCGCACTTCCCGATCGACAGGCATTCCTCACTCGCTGAGTTCACCGCGATAGCGCCGGAGTACCCGGTATTCCTGATCAGAGCGGCGGTGCCCTGAGGTCCCGGCGCGGGGGGCCAAAGGTCCTTAGGCGGACGGCTTCCGGCCCTGGGTGGCCGACCCCGGCTGGGTCTAGCGTGACTCCTGACCAGCCGAGATCTGTGGAAGGAATTACCGTGACCGCGGTCGTATCCCAACCTCGTACGCTCGCCGAGCTCGACGACACCGAACTCGCCCGTCTGGACGCGTGGTGGCGCGCCGCCAACTACCTGACCATCGGACAGATCTACCTGCAGGGCAACCCGCTGCTGCGCGAGCCCCTGTCGGCTGAGCACATCAAGCCGCGGCTGCTCGGCCACTGGGGGACCAGCCCGGGTCTGTCGCTGATCTACGCGCACGTCTCCCGGTTGATCCGGCACACCGGTCAGCAGGCGATCTACCTGGCCGGTCCGGGTCACGGCGGCCCGGCGCTGGTGGCCGCCGGCTACCTGGAAGGCACCTACAGCGAGGTCTACCCGGACGTCAGCCAGGACGAGGCCGGGATGCTGCGCCTGTTCCGGCAGTTCTCCAGCCCGGGTGGTATCCCGTCGCACGTGTCGGTGACCACCCCCGGCTCCATCCACGAGGGCGGCGAGCTGGGCTACGTCCTGGTCCACGCGTTCGGCGCGGTCATGGACAACCCGGATCTGCTGGCCATCGCGGTGGTGGGCGACGGTGAGGCCGAGACCGGGCCCCTCGAGGGCTCCTGGAAGGGCGTGTCCTTCCTCAACCCCGAGCGCGACGGCGCGATCCTGCCGATCCTGCACCTCAACGACGCCAAGATCTCCGGGCCCACCGTGCTGGGGCGAAAGGATCTCGAGGAGGTCCGCAACCTGCTGCGTGGCCACGGCTACGACGTCATCGAGGTCGAGGGCTCCGACCTACCCGGCATGCACCACCGCTTCGCCGCCGCCCTCGCCGCTGCCTGGACGAGGATCCGCGACATCCAGACCGCCGCCCGTGACGGTTCCTGGGACGGTACCCGCCCGACCTGGCCGCTGATCATCCTGCGGTCACCGAAGGGCTGGACCGGACCGGACTCCGTCGACGGGATCACCGTCACCGGGACCTGGCGGTCACACCAGGTGCCGTTGTCCGGTGTCAAGGACAACCCGGAGCACCTGGCACTGCTGGAGCGCTGGCTCAGGTCGTACCGTCCGGAGGAGCTGTTCGATTCCGCCGGCGCGCCGGTGGCGTTGATCCGGGACCAGGCTCCCGACGGTGACCTGCGGATGAGTGCCAGCCCGCATGCCAACGGCGGGGTGCTGACCCGGGATCTGGACCTGCCGGACTTCCGTGCCTACGCGGTCCACGTGCCCCGGCCCGCGCAGCAGCGAGCCGAGTCGACGCGCAAGCTGGGCGAGATGATGCGCGACATCTACACCCGCAACGCCGACCGGTTCCGGTTGTTCTGCCCCGACGAGACCAACAGCAACCGGCTCGGTGCCATCTTCGAGGTCTCCGACCGCGCCTTCATGGAGCGAGTGACGCCGGAGGATGTGGCGCTCAGCCGCCACGGCCGGGTCATGGAGGTGCTCAGCGAGCACAACTGCCATGGCTGGCTGGAGGGCTACAACCTGACCGGCCGGCACGGCATGTTCGCCACGTACGAGGCGTTCGCCATGGTCAGCGCCTCGCAGACCGTGCAGCACGGCAAGTGGTTGCAGGAGGCCAAGAACCTGCCGTGGCGCGAGAAGGTGCCCAGCCTCAACGTGCTGCTCACCTCGACGGCGTGGCGCAACGACCACAACGGCTTCTCCCACCAGGGGCCCGGCCTGATCCAGGTGGTGCTCACCCAACGCGGCGACGTCGCCCGGGTCTACCTGCCGCCGGACGCCAACACCCTGCTGTCGGTGGCCGATCACTGCTTCCGGTCGCGGTCGTACATCAACCTGATCGTGATCGACAAGCAGCCGCAGCTGCAGTACCTCTCCATCGACGAGGCGATCGAGCACTGCGCCCGCGGCGCGGGCGTCTGGGACTGGGCCGGCACCGACGACGGCACCAGCGACCCCGACATCGTCCTCGCCTGCGCCGGCGACGTGGTCACCATGGAGACGGTCGCGGCGGCACAGATCCTGCGCGACCGGCTGCCCGGCTTCAAGGTCCGCGTGGTCAACGTCGTCGACCTGATGGCCCTGGTCCGACCCAAGGACCACCCACACGGCATGAGCGAGACCCTGTTCACCGAACTGTTCACCGACACCGTCGACGTGGTGTTCTCCTTCCACGGCTACCCCGGCGCGATCCACCAGCTCGTGCACGGCCGCCCGGACGCGGACCGGTTCCGCGTCCGCGGCTTCATTGAGCAGGGCACGACCACCACCCCGTTCGATATGACGGTCCGCAACAGGGCGTCGCGGTACCACCTCGTGATGGACGCCATCAACAACGCCAAGCGACTCCCCCGCGGCGCCGCGGACCTCAAGGCGTGGTGCCAGAGTCAGCTCGACCGCCACGAGACGTACGTGGTGGAGCACCTGGAGGACATGCCCGAGGTGCACGACTGGGCGCTCGGCGACTGGGCCGCACGCGGCTGAGCCGCACCGAGACGGAGGCGCCGACTGGCGCCACCGTCTCCCGACGCGGCCCGGCTGCAGCGGCAATACCTCGAGGCGGGTGGCGGTCAGCCACCCGCCTCCCTGCTTCCCACCTGTGGCGTAGATGCCCGGAAGGACGCAGGTCAGGGCCCCAAGACCACGTCACCACGCGCGTCTCGCCACGGCCCGCCGATGGGGGTCGTCCGGCCCTACGGCGAAGAACCTCGACGGGTCTACAAAGGAGGAAAAGGGAAGGGGTGACAAGTGCCATGACCCGATACGTCTACGACTTCACCGACGGCAACAAGGACCTCAAGGACCTACTCGGCGGCAAGGGCGCCAACCTGGCCGAGATGACCCTGATGGGTCTGCCGGTGCCGCCGGGGTTCACCGTCACCACCGAGGCGTGCCGCGCGTACCTGCGCACCGGCACGATGCCCGCCGGCCTGTTCACCGAGGTCGAGCAGCACCTGCGGCTGATGCAAAACCGGATGGGCAAGGCCTTCGGCGAAGCCGCGGATCCGCTGTTGCTGTCGGTGCGCTCGGGTGCCAAGTTCTCGATGCCGGGGATGATGGAGACAATCCTGGACATCGGCCTGAACGACGCGAGTGTGGTCGGACTCGGCCGGCAGAGCGCGGATGAGCGGTTCGCCTGGGACTCGTACCGGCGCCTGATCCAGATGTTCGGCAAGACGGTTTTCGACGTTCCAGGCGAAGCTTTCGAGGAGGAGCTGACGGCCGCCCGGTCGATCGCGGGCGTCGCAACGGACCCGGAACTCGGCACGACTCAACTGCAGGACCTGGTACACGCGTACAAGAAGGTGTTCCGCGAGCACACCGGCCGGGACTTTCCGCAGGCGCCGCACGAACAGCTGTTCCTGGCGATCGGAGCGGTGTTCCGCTCATGGAACGCCGAACGCGCCATCGTGTACCGCCGGCAGGAACGCATCCCGCAGGACCTGGGCACCGCGGTCAACGTCATGGCGATGGTCTTTGGCAACCGGGGGGCGAACTCCGGCACCGGGGTCGCCTTCACCCGGGACCCGGCCACCGGCCGGCGCGGCGTCTACGGCGACTACCTGCGCAACGCTCAAGGGGAGGACGTGGTCGCCGGGATCCGCAACACCGTGCCGCTGGCCGAGCTCGCCGCCATCGATCCAGCGAGCCATCGGAAGTTGCTGTCGATCATGCAGCGGCTTGAGCGGCGTTACCGCGACCTGTGCGACGTCGAGTTCACCATCGAGAACGGCACGTTGTGGATGCTGCAGACCCGGGTCGGCAAGCGCACGCCAGCCGCCGCGTTCGTCATCGCCGCCCAGTTGGTCGACGAGGGCAGCATCACCCTGGATGAGGCGCTGCAGCGGGTCACCGGCGAGCAACTGGCCCAGCTGATGTTCCCCAGTTTCGACACCACCGCCGCTCCCCCGCCGCTGATCACCGGCGTGCCGGCCTCTCCGGGCGCGGCCGTCGGCGCGATCGTCTTCGACTCCGCCGCCGCTGTGGCGGCGACCGAGCCGGTCATCCTGGTGCGCCGGGAGACCAATCCCGACGACCTGCCGGGCATGATCGCCGCTCAAGGCATCCTGACCTCGCGCGGCGGCAAGACGTCGCACGCCGCGGTGGTCGCCCGAGGCATGGGCAAGACGTGTGTCTGCGGCGCCGAGGAACTGCGCATCGACGGCGACGCGGTCACCGTGGCGGGTCGCACCCTGCACGCCGGTGACGTCATCTCGATCGACGGGACCACCGGAAAGGTCTACCCGGGATCGGTCGCCGTGCGGCCCTCCGCGGTGGTGCGGTACTTCGAGGGCGAGCTGGCGGCGGACGGTGACCCGTTGCTCTCCGCGGTGCAGCGGCTGATGATCCACGCCGATCACCGGGCCCGGCTCGGTGTGCACGCCAACGCCGACACCAGCGCCGACGCCGCCCGAGCCCGCCGCTTCGGCGCCACCGGGGTCGGCTTGTGCCGAACCGAGCACATGTTCCTCGGCGACCGCCGCCGGCTGGTCGAGCGGCTGATCCTGGCCGAGGACGACGTTGCGCGCGCCGGAGCCCTCCAGGCGCTGCTGCCCCTGCAGCGGGCCGACTTCGAGGAGCTGTTCGCCGCGATGGACGGGCTGCCGGTGACCGTGCGGCTCATCGACCCCCCGCTGCACGAGTTCCTGCCCCCGTTGGAGGAGCTGACCGCCCGGGTGGCCCACGCGGAGGCGCTCGGCGTGGACCCGGGCCACGACGGCACGCTGCTGACGGCGGTGCGGCGGATGCACGAGCAGAACCCGATGCTCGGGCTGCGCGGCGTACGTCTGGGCCTGGTGATCCCGGGGCTGATCGCCATGCAGGTCCGCGCGATCGCGGAGGCCGCGGCCGCTCGGGTCGCCGCAGGCGGCGACCCGCAGCCGGAGATCATGGTTCCACTGGTCGGAGCGGTTCAGGAGCTCGAGACGGTACGCGCGGAAGCGGAGTCGGTGCTGGCGAACGTGCCGGGTGCGCCGCCGATCCGGATCGGCACCATGATCGAGGTGCCCCGGGCCGCCCTGACCGCCGGGCAGATCGCCTGCGTCGCCGATTTCTTCTCGTTCGGCACCAACGACCTGACCCAGATGACGTGGGGTTTCTCCCGCGACGACGTGGAAGGCGCGTTCTTCGGCCGGTACCTCGAGCTGGGCATCTTCGCGGTATCACCGTTCGAGAGCATCGACCGCGACGGTGTGGGCGAGCTCGTCCGCACCGCCGTCGAGCGCGGCCGTGCCACGCGGCCCGACCTGACCGTCGGGGTCTGCGGCGAGCACGGCGGCGATCCGGCCTCGGTGCGGTTCTTCCACGACGCCGGCCTGGACTACGTGTCCTGCTCGCCGTTCCGGGTGCCGATCGCCCGGCTCGAGGCCGGTCGCGCCGCGAGCGCGGCGGCCGGCTCGGACAGCCGGTAGGAGGTCACGATGACGACGACGGTGACACCGGTCCGCCGCGGCGATCGGGAGATCGGCGCCTACATCGACGGACGCTTCGTGCCGGCCGTGGATGCCACCACCATCGCGGTGGCCGCGCTGGCCACCGCGACGGTGGCCACCGCCGCGGTGGCGGCGGGCCTGGCCCTGCGTCGACGACCGGCGATCGGCACGGTGACGATGGGTCCCGGCGGCTGGATCAGTCTCAAGCGCACCGGCAGGCCGCCGCTGCGCGCCGCCTCGACGAACCGGCCCTGGTGGGCGCACCTGTTGCGCGCGCACCGGCTCGTCGAGCAGCGCTGAGGTGGTCCGCCCGTACGCCGCCGGGCCACCATGACCAACCCATCCAGGGCCGACAAGATCGCGCCCGCACCCAGAGGTCCCGGACGGTCCCGACCCGTCCGGGACCTCTGGCCCTGAACCGCGAGTGGTCGCTCGGCAAGGCTGGGAGGAGACGAAGGAGGGGCAATGGCCACCACATCCCACGAAGCCTGGCGCGGGTTCCGCGGCACCGGCTGGCGCGAGACGATCGACGTCGCCGGGTTCATCCACGACAACATCGAGCCGTACTCCGGTGGGTCGGAGTTCCTGACCGGGCCGACGCGCCGCACCGAGCGGATCTGGCAGCAGCTGCAGCGCATGTTCGTCGAGGAGAGCCGCCGCGGGGTCTACGACGTGGACGCCCACACCCCGTCCACGATCACCTCGCACGAGCCGGGCTACCTCGACCAGGGCCACGAGCTCATCGTGGGCCTGCAGACCAGCGCACCGCTGCGCCGCGCGATCATGCCCAACGGCGGGCTGCGGATGGTGGAGGCCGGTCTCCAGGCGTACGGCTTCACCCTCGACCCGGCCGTGCGGACGATCTTCAGCCGATACCGCAAGACGCACAACGACGGCGTCTTCGACGCCTACCCGGCCGGCGTGTTGGCCGCCCGCCGCTCGCACATCATCACCGGATTGCCGGACGCGTACGGCCGGGGCCGGATCATCGGCGACTACCGGCGCGTCGCGCTGTACGGGGTGGACCGCCTGATCGCCGAGCGCCAGGCGGTCAAGGCATCGCTCGACGGTCAGCTGTCGTCGGAGGACGTGATCCGCGACCGTGAGGAGCTTGCCGAGCAGATTAGGGCGCTGGAGGAGCTGCGATTCATGGCCAGTCGGTACGGTTGCGACATCTCCGGCCCGGCGAGCACCGGCCGCGAGGCGATCCAGTGGTTGTACTTCGCCTACCTGGCGGCCACCAAGGAGCAGAACGGCGCGGCGATGTCGCTGGGCCGGACCGCCACGTTCGTCGACGTCTACCTGCAGCGCGACATCGAAGAGGGCCGGCTCACCGAGCAGGAGGCGCAGGAGCTGGTCGACGACTTCGTCATCAAGCTGCGGATCATCCGGTTCCTGCGCACGCCCGAGTACGACCAGTTGTTCTCCGGCGATCCGACCTGGGTGACCGAGGCGCTCGGGGGGATCGACTGCGACGGCCGCCCACTGGTCACCCGCACGAGCTTCCGCTACCTGCAGACCCTGTACAACCTGGGCCCGGCCCCGGAGCCGAACCTGACCGTGTTGTGGTCGCCGGCGCTGCCCGAGGGGTTCAAGCGGTTCTGCGCCCAGGTCTCCATCGACACGAGCGCCATCCAGTACGAGAACGACGACCTGATCCGGCCCGCGTACAGCGACGACACCGCCATCGCCTGCTGCGTGTCGGCCATGCGGGTGGGTAAGGACATGCAGTTCTTCGGCGCCCGCGCCAACCTCGCCAAGGCCCTGTTGTACGCGATCAACGGCGGCCGCGACGAGATGACCGGCGAGCGGGTCTTCGTCGCCGAACCGATCGCCGACGACGTGCTCGACTACGACGAGGTCCTGGCCGCGTACGACCGGACGCTGGACTGGCTGGCCGAGACCTACGTCGACGCGCTCAACGTCATCCACTACATGCACGACAAGTACGCCTACGAGCGCATCGAGATGGCCCTGCACGACTACCCCGTGCACCGTTTCCTCGCCACCGGCATCGCCGGCCTGTCGGTCGCCGTGGACAGCCTGAGCGCCATCAGGCACGCCCACGTCAAGGTGCTGCGCGACGACACCGGTCTGGCCGTCGACTATGCCGTGGACGGGGACTTCCCCGCCTTCGGCAACAACGACGACCGCGCGGACGCGATCGCCGTCGACCTGGTCGAACGATTCATGGCGAAGATCCGGCGGCAACCCACCTACCGGGGTGCCGAGCCTTCGCTCTCGGTTCTCACGATCACCTCGAACGTGGTCTACGGCACGCACACCGGCAACACGCCCGACGGGCGGCGCGCCGGTGAGCCGTTCGCGCCGGGCGCGAACCCGATGAACGGCCGCGACACGCACGGCATGGTCGCCGCCGCGTTGTCAGTCGCCAAGCTGCCGTACCGCTGCGCGCGCGACGGGATCTCGCTGACGATCACCGTTACCCCGGACGGCCTCGGCCACGCCCGCGACGAACGGATCACCAACCTCGCCGGAGTGCTCGACGGCTACACCGACGGCGGCGGTTTCCACATGAACGTCAACGTGCTGAACCGGGCGACGCTCGAGGACGCCATGGCCCACCCGGAGAGGTACCCGCAGCTGACCATCCGCGTCTCCGGGTACGCGGTGAACTTCGTCAAGCTCACTGCCGAGCAGCAGCGCGACGTCATCTCCCGGACCTTCCACGGATCGCTGTGATGGCCGTCGTCGTCACGCCGGTGACCGGCTCGCTCCACTCCTTCGACATCTCCACCGGAGTGGACGGGCCGGGCACCCGGTTCGTCGCGTTCCTGGCCGGTTGCCCGCTGCGCTGCCTCTACTGCCACAGCCCCGACACCCAGTACCGCCGTTTCGGCCGACCTACCTCGGTCGACGACCTGCTCACCGAGATCCGCCGCTACGAACGTTTCCTGAAGGTCGCCCACGGCGGCGTCACCCTCAGTGGCGGCGAACCGCTGCAACAGCCCGCCTTCACCCGCGAGGTGCTGCGTCACTGCAAGGAGATGCGGCTGCACACCACCCTGGACACCAGCGGGCTGCTGGGCGACCGCGCCGACGACGCCCTGCTCGACGCCACCGACCTGGTCCTGCTCGACATCAAGTCCGGCGACCCGGCCACGTACCGGAGGGTGACCCGCACCGGGCTGCTGACGCCGACCGTGCGGTTCGCGCACCGCCTGGCCGACCGTGGCATGCCGATCTGGGTCCGTTTCGTCCTCGTGCCCGGTCTCACCGACGACCCGTGCAACGTCGACGCCGTCGCGTCCATCGCGGCCAGCGTGCCCACCGTCGAACGCGTCGAGGTGCTGCCCTTCCACCGGCTGGGTGCTCAGAAGTACGCCGCCCTCGGCCTGCCGTTTCCGCTGGCGGACACGCCGCCGCCGGACGAGGCGCTGCTGCATCGGGTCCGTGCCCAGTTCCACGATCACGGGCTGACGGTGTACTGACCGCCACTGGCGTGGAGCCCGGCGGGTACCGGCCGGCCGCTGGAACGGGACCTTCGGCCCTGAACGGCCGGGGCGGGCAAACAGCAAGGTGGTGGTGACGGATACGGAGGTTTTCCCATGACACCGCTCGATCAGGCCGCCCGCGCCGCACAGCACGCACCGTCGGTCTTCAACACCCAGCCCTGGAACTGGCGGATCAGCGGCGAGACGATGGAGCTGTTCGCCGAGGCGGACCGCCGCGTCGACAGCATCGACCCCGACGGCCGGCTGTTGCTGCTCAGCTGCGGCGCCGCCCTGCATCATGCCCGCATCTACCTGGCCGCGGCCGGCTGGTCCGTGACTGTCGAACGCCTGCCCGACCCGGCACGGCCCGATCTGCTAGCCCGGATCGACCTCGGCCGGCCGGTGCCACCAGATCCCGAGGCGGTACGCATGGCCGCCGCCATCCCCCACCGCCGCACCGATCGGCGAGCCTTCGACGACCGACCGGTGGCCGACATCGAGTTGACCAAGCTGCGCCGCTTCGTCGAGGCGGAGGGCGCCTACCTACACACGGTGCGGCCCGACCAGGTGGCCATGCTCGCCGTCTCGGCCGAGATCGCCGCCGCCGTCGAGCTGGCCGACCCTGCCTACCGCGCCGACCTGCACCGCTGGACGAACCGGCCGGAGAATGCCGGCGACGGAGTGCCACCGACCACCGCGGTCAAGCCGGAGCTGCGGCGCGTACCCGTCCGCGATTTCTTCCCCGACGCCGCGGCGAAGCTCACCGCCGGCGCTGTCCACGACCAGGGTGCGGCCTACGTCGTCCTCTTCGGCAACGGCGACGAGCGCGTCAACCTGCTCCGCGGCGGTGAGGCGCTGTCCGCGCTGCTGCTGCTGGCCACCGCCGACGGCCTGGCCACCGCTCCGCTGAGCGACGCCGTCGAGCCTGAGTGGCCCCGCCATCTGCTGCGCCGCCTGGTCTCCCACATCGGAGAGCCGTACCTGGCGGTCCGGCTCGGCTACCGGCCCGACCGCGCACCCGTCCCCGCCGCACCGCGTCGCGATCCTCGCGACGTCATCACCACCGTGGAGTAGGCCACGACGTACCCCTGACGGTGGCAACCGAAGCAGCTTGCCCGGTTGTCGTCGTCCCCCTCGACCAGCGCGAAGGAGACCCGCTGTGAACGGTTACCGCGACGCGGACCTGCAAGCGGCGGCGGAGGCCGGCATCCGCGCGCCGTCGATGCACAACAGCCAGCCGTGGCTGTTCCGACTGCGTGACGGCGCCATCGAGGTCGTCGCCGACCCGGCACGGCAGCTCGCCGTCGCAGACCGGTCCGGCTGGGCGATCCGCCTGGCATGCGGCGCCGCCACCTACAACGCCCGCCTCGCCCTCGCCATGCGCAGCCGGCCCGCCGAGGTGCACCCGCGCCCCCGCTCCGCCGAATCCGCCGTGATCACCCGGCTCATCCCCGGCCCGGCAAGGCCACCGACCTACCCCGAGCAGGACCTGTACGCCGCCATCGGCCGCCGGCACAGCAACCGGACGCCGTTCTGGCCCGAACCGGTGCCGGCTGACGTTCGCATCCGCCTCATCGACGCCGCGCGCAGCGAATCCGCGTGGCTCGACCTGCTGGTCGGCATGACCGCCCTGGCCGGCTTCGCGGAGATCGCCGGCAGCGCCGACCGGGTGCTGCGCCGCGACGCCCGCTACCAGGCCGAGCTGATCAGCTGGATCCAC
This sequence comes from Micromonospora sp. NPDC049101, assembly GCF_040648675.1. Lineage (NCBI taxonomy): Bacteria > Bacillati > Actinomycetota > Actinomycetes > Micromonosporales > Micromonosporaceae > Micromonospora > Micromonospora sp. NPDC049101. Next base: position 89,865 of record NZ_JBEZED010000029.1, read on the forward strand.
GCCGACGACGCGCCCGACGGCGTTCCGGTGGGTGCCGGCGCACCCCTGCCCGAACCGCAGGACCTGCTGCCACAACGGGCCTTCGGCAACCGGTGCCGCGCACCCGTCCGTGCGCACGATCCCGAACCGCTGATCGGCGTCCTCGGGGTGGCCGGCGACTGGCCGGTGGACCAGATCAACGCCGGCCAGGCCCTGCAGAAGGTCCTGCTGACCGCAACCGACGCCGGCCTGGCCACCTCGATGATCTCGCAACCGATCGAGGTACCGGCTGCCCGTGACCAGCTGCGGCGCTCCCTCGGCCGGACCGGATACCCGCAGCTCGCCCTGCGCATCGGCTACGGCACGCCCGGACGACCCACCCCGCGGCGGGACGTCGCCGACGTCGTCGTCAGTGAAAGCTGATAGACCGGCGGAGGCGCCCGAACGACACCGTTCCCAGGACCGTTGGACCTGATCATGGCCTACGTGTCGATGGCATGAAGCACGCTGCGGACATGCGCCCGCGACGACGTGGCGACCGTGTCCGCGGCAGGGACCATGCGTGGGATCAGTACAGTCGGGCTCGTCCTGCGCACACCCGCCCGGTCCTCCCGCGCGCTGCAGAGGAGCTCGGCGAAGCTGCCGCTCAGCCCGATTCCCGCCACCATGAGGCGACCGCGCCGCAGGGCGCGTCCGACGGTGTACTCCATCTCGGAGTCACTGACGACCAGGCGTTCGACAGCCACATCGGGAAAGCGTGCCGTCCAGCTGACCAACGCCTCGGCCAGCGCCTTTTCCGCAGCCGCCCGTTCCTCGACGTACGCTCCGGGGCGAACAGCGGGCGGAATCCCCTCTGCGGCGCCGGGCCTCGTCCACATGTGCATCGCCACCAGTGGTGCGTCCACCAGGGCGGCCCGCGCGAAGGCATATCCGAGTGTGGCGTCGCCCTCCGGCCGGGCCGAGACCGCCACCACGACCGGTCCCTGGGACGGCGCGGGTCCGCGGTAGATCATCAGCGGACAAGCGCTGTGGTGTGCCAGGTACGCGGTCGTCGAGCCCCACGTCGGCCGCGCACACGACTCATCTCGGTGCCCGAGCACGAGCAGGCGGGCGGACCGGGATGCCTCGGTCAGCAAGGTGGCGGCACCGCCGTCGAAGAGGTAGCTCGTGACCGGCACGTCTGCCCGCAGCAACCGTGCGCGGCGCGCCGACAGGTCGAGCAGCCGTTGCGCGTCGGCGCGTGACGCCACAGCCCCACGTCCGCGATAGGCGCCGGTGTACCGGCCGGGCCAGACGTGCACGATGAGCAGCGGGGCTCGATACAGGGCCGCTTCGGCGGCCGCGAGATCAACCAAGACCGGTCCGATGCGCGAGCCGTTCACCGCGACCACGACCGGTGGGTTCCGAGGATTCGACACGTCGCTACGCATAGCCGCAAGGTAGGCCCCCGGCAGCCGCCGGTGGCACGGTCTCCGGACACCATCGGCCGGGCTGTTGGTCCCGGTCGGCCGCCGGCTATGTCGCGCTTCACCCTCGATGAGTACGCCGCCCGGTCGCACAGCAGGACGGGACCTTCGTCCCGTTCAGGTCAGGCACATGGCCTCGGGATGCGCGCCCTGAGATGGCGCAGTCTCAAGGTGCGGACATCAATGAAGGAGGGCACCATGACAACCATCGGCCGGGGCACCGCCACCCGCCTGGAGCACCTCGAAGCCCCCGGCGCCATGCTCACCACGACCGCCGCCCGGGCGCTGGCCGTGCTGCGCATCTCCACGGGCTTCGTCTTCCTGTGGGCGTTCCTCGACAAGACGTTCGGGTGGGGCTTCGCCACCACCTCGGAGCGGGCCTGGATCAACGGCGGCTCGCCCACCAAGGGCTTCCTGGCCGGCGTCGAGGTCGGCCCCGGCTGGTTGCAGAGCTTCTTCCACGGCATCGCTGGCGATCCGTGGGCCAACTGGGCCTTCATGCTCGGCCTACTCGCCATCGGCCTCGCCTTCATGTTGGGCATCGGCATGCGCCTCGCTGCCGGCGCCGGCGCGCTCATGATGCTGCTCATGTGGGCCGCCGAGTGGCCGCTCGACAAGACCACCAGCGGTGGCGAACCCAGCGGGTCGACCAACCCGATCGTCGACTACCACATCATCTACGGCCTCGCCGGCATCGTCCTGGCGCTGACCTACGCCGGCCAGACCTGGGGCCTAGGCAGATGGTGGGCCTCCCTGCCCATCGTTCAGAAGAATCGCTGGCTCATCTGACACCACGCACAGTCATCGACGGGACACCATCGTCCGGCCGCAGGTCCACGGCCCGGCGATGGTGTCCCGCAGAGCAGCCCAGGACTTGACCCACTACCCGCCCCTTGCGTCTGGACCAGGCATCTGCCGCCGTCACTCCGCAGCGATCGGTCGATGCTGACCGAACGGAGCGGCGGACAGCCCTCGATCTCTGCGGGGCCGCCATCGGCGGCCTTTCGCAGAGGCAGGCCGGCCGTCAAGCCGTAACCCCATGGTCCGCGCTAGTCTCAGCGTCATGGTGGACCATCCATCGGCGGACGACCGGATCGAACGGCCGTCGCTCGGGCTCAGCCCGCTCTCCCGTGTCCGGCTTGACGAACTCCTGCAGGAGATGCTCGACCGGGTCGGCGAGGTGATGGCGAGCCGGGAGCGTCTGCGATCGCTACTCGACGCGGTCGTGGGCATCGGCACAGATCTGGACCTGCGCAGCACCCTGCAACGCATCGTGGGGGCAGCGTGCGCGCTCGCCGGCGCCCGTTACGGCGCGCTCGGCGTACTCGGCGCCGATCGCACCGACCTGAGCGATTTCATCACCCACGGCATCGACCCGGCCGCGCACGCCAATATCGGCGACCTGCCACACGGCCGCGGGATCCTCGGCCTGCTGATCACCGACCCGCGCCCGGTGCGGCTGCCCGACATCATCAAACACCCCGACTCGTACGGCTTCCCACCGCACCACCCACCGATGCACAGCTTCCTCGGCGTGCCGGTTCGTACCCGCGACCAGATCTTCGGCAACCTCTACCTCGCCGAGAAACAGGGCGCAGACGAGTTCGGCCAGGACGACGAGGAGATCGTCGTCGCACTGGCCGCGGCAGCCGGAGTCGCCATCGACAACGCCCGGCTCTACGAACTGGCTCAGCGCCGCGAACGCTGGCTCGCCGCCACGGCTGAGATCACCAGCGTGCTCCTCGGCACCGTCCAGCGCACCGAGGCGCTGCGGCTGATCGCCCGGCGGGCCCGTGAGGTGTCCGGCAGCGAACTCGTCCTGGTCATGCTGTACGACGAGATCAACGCCAGATACTCGATCGAGGTGGCCGACGGCGCCGATCCTTCGTACGGCGAACTCGCCGGCAAGCTCGTTCCCGTGGAGCCGGCTGCCGCAGCAGCGTTCGGGAAGGAGAAGTTCCGAGCCGTCGAAAACCTTCGTGCCGCCATCGAGTGGCCGTGGCCGGTGCCGGACGGTCCGGCAATGGCCGTCCCGCTCGCCGGCCCGGACACCCTGCACGGCGTGCTCATCGTGGCTCAGCCACCCGGGCAATCATCCGGCGACGAAGACGCCGCACAGCTGTCGACCTTTGCCGGGCAGGCGGCCCTGGCCCTCGAACGGGTCCGGGCTCAGGAGGAACGTCAGCAGCTCGTGTTACTTGAGGACCGGGAGCGCATTGCCCGGGACCTGCATGACGTGGTCATTCAGCGGCTGTTCGCCACCGGCATGCAGCTGCAGGGCGCTGTGCACCAGGCCGGAAGACCGGAGGTAGCCAAGCGCATCAACGCCGCCGTCGACGACCTCGACGCCACCATCCGTGACATCCGCCGCTCGATCTTCGAACTACGGACCCCTACCGGCCCGTCCCTGCGCGCCGAATTGAACGAGGCGGTGGCCACGGCAGCCGAGACGCTTGGTTTCCGACCGGTCCTGGACACCTCCGGACCGGTGGACAGCGCCATTCCCGACGACATCAAGCCCGAACTGATCGCCGTACTTCGGGAGGCCCTGTCGAACATCGCCCGGCACGCCGAAGCCACGAATGCCCGGGTTTCGCTGCGGGCCGCCGACGGCGAAGTCGTCATGTGCGTCGAGGACGACGGCAAAGGCTTCGACCCGGCCCTCGCCCGTGGCGGTGTCGTCAACATGGGTGAACGCGCACAAGATCTGGGCGGCAGCTTCGAAATCGGCGCCGCACGCGAAGGTACCGGGACAACATTGACCTGGCGGGTCCCGACCGGCGGCTGAGAACGGTCACCCCATCCTGGGCGACCTGCCCGACACGGCCGTCATCGTCCTCGTCACGATCAACACGCTGGTCGGTGTGCTGCGGAAGATCCGAGCCGATGCCCGCGATCGCCGCCCTCGATCAGCTCGTCGCACCCACGGCGCGCATTGTGCCGGACGCCATCACGTGACCCCTCCGGCCGCTTCGGGCGCCCCGCGTCCAAGGCTCGGCGGGCGTCCCTTCCAGCCCGACAGGACCGGGAGCCTTCCTGCGGGCAGTGGCCTACGAATAGTGGCCTCACGTGCGATGACCCAGCGATCCGAGCGAGGGCATTGGTGAACCGCATGCTCGTGGACGATCCGCTCGACGAGCACGGCCTGCGGGCCACAGCTGCCGAGACACACCATCGCACCTCGGCCGAGCGGTCAGGACTTTGGTCCCGTACGAGTCGGGTGCTTCGACCCGGGCGGCGAAGTGTCGATCGGAGCAGAGTCAGGGGCGGAAGAAACGATTGAGGAGGAACGATGAACACCATCGACCGGAGCCGTACGGCGCACCTCGAACACGTCGAGGCGCCCGGGGCCATGCTCACCAAGACCGCCGCCCGGGCCCTCGCCGTGCTGCGAGTCTCCACCGGGTTCGTCTTCCTGTGGGCGTTCTTGGACAAGACCTTCGGCTTCGGCTACGCGACGCCTGCGGCGAAGTCGTGGATCAACGGCGGGTCACCGACCAAGGGTTTCCTGGCCAATGTCGAGGTGGGACCGTTGCAGGGCTTCTTCCACAGCATCGCCGGCGACGCCTGGGCCAACTGGGCGTTCATGCTCGGCCTGCTCGGTATCGGCCTCGCGCTCATCCTCGGCATCGGTATGCGCCTGGCCGCGGCGGCGGCCGGCGTCATGATGGCCATGATGTGGGCAGCCGAATGGCCGCTCGCCCAGCACACCAGCGCGGGCAAGCCGAGCGGTTCCACCAACCCGGTCACCGACTACCACGTCGTCTACGCGATCGGCGCCATCGTGCTCGCTCTGACCTACGCCGGGCACACTTGGGGCCTGGGCCGGCAGTGGGCCAAGCTGCCCTTCGTGCAGAAGAACCGCTGGCTGATCTGACCGAAGCGATCGACAATGCCCGGCCGGTGCACCGGTCGGGCATTGTCGTGCCCAAAGCACCAGCAGTCCCTGCATCGCTTCACTCTTATCGGCGCAAGCTGGTGTCGCGATCGCCAAAAGATCGTGGCCCTCGTCGTGATTCAGAGGCTGTTCGCCACCGGGCTGCAGGTGCAGAGCAGCCCGCCGCTGATCGCCCGACCCGGAGGTCGGCTCTCGGATCATCGCCGCAGTCGACGAACTCGATTCCACGATCAGGGACATCCGGCGTGCCATCTTCGAACTGCGGACCCCGATGGCTGCGGACCTGTGGACCGAGATCAGCGACGCCGTAGACACCGCTGCCAGGTTGCCCACCGTTGACGACATTGGGATTGGCACGGGCCCGACGCGGCCATTGGCGGCCTGGTGAACCTGCGTGAGCGCGCCTTGAGGCTGAGTAGCGAAGGCGCTGTGGAACCAGCCGATCCGCGCGGCATGCGGCTGCGCTGGGAGCGATCCGCTGGGTGACTGAGGTTCAGGAGCGCTGGCCGAGCAACCGGGTGGCCAGTACGGCGGCCTGGGTACGCCGTTCCAGCCCAAGCTTCGCCAGCAGGCTCGACATGTAGTTCTTGACCGTCTTCTCGGCGAGAGACATCCTCCCGGCGATTTCACGGTTGGTCAGCCCTTCCGCGACGTACTCCAGGATCCGGCGCTCCTGCTCGGTCAACGTCTCCAGCTCGCGCGGCTGCTCGACGCCGTTGCGGATGCGTTCCAGCACCCGCTGGGTCACCGCTGGGTCGAGCAGCGACTGTCCCGCCGCCACGCGGCGGACCGCGTCGACGAGGTCGGTGCCGCGAATCTGCTTGAGCACGTACCCGTCTGCGCCCGCCATGATCGCCGCGAACAGCGCCTCGTCGTCTTCGTAGGAGGTGAGAATCAAACCCCGGATCGACGAGTCGACGGCACGGACGTCCCGACACACGTCGATTCCACTGCCGTCGGGCAGCCGTGCGTCGAGGATCGCCACGTCCGGCCGCAATGCTGGTATGCGCGCCGTGGCCTCCCGGGCCAACCCTGACTCGCCCACCACTTCGATGTCACCAGCGGCGTGTAGCAGGTCGGCCAGGCCACGTCGGACGACCTCGTGGTCGTCGAGGAGGAAAACACGGATCATCTCCCCTGTCTACCTGGTGCGGCACCGGCCGAGACAGGGTCGAAGGTCCCGTTACCCGCGATCGGACAGGAGCTCGGGCCCGACCGTTCGGGACGTTCGGCTCTGCCAATTCGGCCTGGCCCAGCCACGGCGCGAAAGAGAGCTCGCACCAGGTCCTGGCGTGGCTGATGACCAACTCCGCGACTCGCAGGAGGCACCGCGATGATCAGCCGCCAGGTGCGTCAACAGCCCGGCTCGCGTCGGGCCGTCGGTGCGGCCAGTCCACGGGCAGGTCAGCGAGCGTCGTGCAAGGTCTTGCCTCGTTGCCTCAGGCCACGCCATAGACGAGCCCGGGGGCAACCGTGTAGCGGTCGTCGACGTCGAATTCGACTTCGTCGAACACCTCGACGACTCCAGCGACCTGGTGCGTCAGCCGGACAGCCGTGTCGGCCGTCGTCCAACGCTCGACACGTCCGGTCAGCGTCACGGCACCCTGGGCCACCGCAACCGTTACGTTGTTGGCCGCTTCGGCCAGCAACGGGGTGAGGACACCGGTGTGCACGTCCTGTTGGATCTCGTCGTCCAGCCGCAGATACACCTTGAGTAGGTCACCGCGGGAGACGATGCCGACAAGCCGGCCCAGGTCGTTGACGACCGGGAGGCGCTTGACCTGCTCGGCGTCCATCAGCCGCGCTGCGGCGGCGAGCGGTGTGCCGACGAGGGCAACGACCGGCGGGCTGCTCATCAGCTCGGCGGCGGTTCCGGCCCGTGCCTTCGCTCGCGCCCCGCGCCGGCGTCGGCCGTCGAACAGCCGGGGGGTTTCCGCGCCCGCGTACTCGATCTTTCGCAGCAGGTCCGCCTCGGACACGACCCCGGTGACCCGCTGGAAGTCGTCCACGACGGGCACCGCGCTGAACCGGCAGCCGACCAGCAGATCGACCAGGCTTCGATAGGAGGCGGTCTGTTGCACTGACACGACCGCCTCGGTCATCACATCGTCCACTTTCCAGGCCTTCATCACAGCCCTCCCTCTCTCCTCACCACCGACGCTACGAGTGCCGGGACGCCCTGGTCAGGGCCGATCGACCCCTCCCGACGGGCCAACCGGTGCAGCGCGTGGTGATCACCACTGACACTGGGATCTGGCTGGCTGGCGGTGTGCAGGCAAGAAGGTTGCCCGTCAGCGCCGGCCAGCCGCCGGCTGGCAGCGACATCCTCATCGCGAGAGCACCACCTTGAGCGCGCCGGTGCGCGCCGGGTCGGCGAAGACGTCGTACGCCTCGGCGACATCGCCCAGCTCGAACCGGTGGGTGACCAGGTGGCCGACATCGAGTTGGCCGGCGACGAGCATGTCGAGCAGCTGCGGCGTGGAGTACGTGTCCACCAGGCCCGTGGTGATCGTGACGTCGCGGCTCCACAGGTCTTCCAGGTGCAGAGTCGCTGGCTTGCCGTGCACACCGACGTTGGCGATGTGGCCGCCGGGCCGGACGAGCGTGGTGCAAAGCTCGAAGGTTTGCGGGGTGCCGACCGCCTCGATGACGATGTCCGCGCCGAGGCCTCCGGTCAGAGCCTGGACGATGCCGAGCGGGTCGTCGGTGCCGACCAGGATGGTGTCGTCCGCGCCGATTGTCTTGGCCGCCTGCAGACGGCTCTCGGCCTTGTCGATCATCACGATGCGCGCCGGCGAGTAGAGCCTCGCCGTCAGCACGGCGGCGAGCCCGATCGGGCCCGCGCCCACCACCACGACGGTGTCGCCGGGACGAACGTCGCCGTTGAGCACGCCGACCTCGTACGACGTGGGCAGGATGTCGGCGAGCAGCACCGCCGTTTCGTCGGTCACCTGCTCCGGCAGCTTGTACGTGGACAGGTCCGCGAACGGGATCCGGGCATACTCGGCTTGCACCCCGTCTACCAGATGACCAAGGATCCAGCCGCCACCACCCAGGCACTGACCGTAGGTGCCCTGCCGACAGTAACGGCAGATCCCGCACGCGGAAATGCAGGACGCGAGCACTCGGTCGCCCTTGGCCAGTCCGCTGATACCGCTGCCGGTCTCGACAACCGTGCCGACCGCCTCGTGGCCGAGCACTCGACCGACGGCGACCTCCGGCACGTCGCCGCCGAGGATGTGCAGGTCGGTGCCGCAGATGGTGACCGCGTCGACCCTGATGATCGCGTCCCGGGGTTCCTGGATCGTCGGGTCCGGGATCACGGTCCACGACCGCGAACCGGGGCCGCCGTACACAAGTCCCTTCATGGCGTCTCTCCTCTTCCCGATGGGCTACGCCTCCACGGTCTTCCCGTCAGAGTCCGCTCACCGGGGACCTCCGGCCCTGTCGAGCGAGCCCGAAGCGGGACTACCAACGCGGCAACGAACATGCCGCGAGGGAGTGAGGGCGAGGGACAAATGTCCATCTACTCGCGGATCTTCGCTAGGTGGCCGGCAACTACAGGCTATGACATTTCCGGCGGGGTCGAGGTGCACGGCGCGATCCTCGATGAGCAGCTCGCCGACCTTCGCCTGGACGGCCCGGCCGACGCGGGCGAGATCTGGCGTGGTCAGCTGATCGGTAAAGGGGCAACGATGAGGGACCGCTGACCGGCACCGTAGAAGACGGGCGCCATCGGCGAAACCGGCGCCGACCCGCGCATGGTGACCGACCAACAGGTCCCCACGACCTCGCCAGGCATGTGACCTTGTCCGCAGTGGGTCCGATCGGCGAGGTGGCTGACACCCCGGCGTCTACCGACGTTCCAACAAGTGTGGCGACACAAATCGACTTGTGTCGGCACCGTCGGACACACCCGCGCCGCGGCGTCCCATATTCCCCACGACTCTCCGGCCCATCACCGATCGACTCCGCGTCCCCGCGACAAGGACGATTCGGACGGGTTGTACGGAGGTGCCAGTCAGCCCGGAGGGTCCCTCGCTGAAGTCGTCGGCCGCTGATCAAGGAGACGCCTGCCCAGGTCACACCGGCAAGCGCTTACATCGACGGGAACATCTCGGACCCCGCCGGTCAAGACCTGCCCTTCGTCCGGGCCTTCCGCGACGGCTTCGGCACCCGCGAGCTGGATCGACGACCTCAGGTCCTTCACCCATGATCGGCCGGGTGTGGCCGCGATGTGGTAGGCGAGTGGTCGCTATGCACCTGGTACGCGATGATCATCGGAATGGTGGTGAGGTCACCCTGGCCGATCTGCCGTTGGGTCCTTGGGCGGGCGTGTCCGTTCAGATGTGGACGACGAAGACGGGGCAGGTGTGGCACGCCGACCCGGAGTGCACTCGCGTCAAGGTCCGTGGCAGGGAGATGGTTCACCGTCAGCCTGAGTCTGGTGGTCTCGACCAGCTGTCGCTTCCGGACGGGCTGCATTGCAACCCTCCGGGAGCGCTGGCGACCTACCTGCGGGCTGCGGACAAACTGCTGAGGTACGGGGCAGACACTCAAGCGGCCGAGGCTCGCCTGGCTGACGGCGATCTCGACTTCGGACTGTTAGGCGATGACCCGCACTATTTCTGGAGCGCCGCCGATGAGGTGCTGATCTCGGGCGAACTGGCCGCCTACTGGGAGGCGGCACGGCGACGTCGGGAGCGCCTCGTCGAGAAGGTACGACAAGAAGCCGGTCCGACGACGCAGCGTGCGCGCCGCACATCGCGTCGGCCTCGGCGGACTTACCTCCTGCGCGAACGTTTTGATCATCGCCTGCAACACATCAGGCGACGCGCCCGCGATCTGCTCGCACAGCAGCTCAACAGGGTTCGCGACGTTCATGTTCGCCATGGTGGTGCTGGCCGCGCTACCGGACCAGGCGAACCAGGGGCTGCCCCGAGCTGTCCCTGGCGGTGTCGATAGCGCTCGTCCTGGTCAGCAGCGCCACCTTCATCTACTACCTGCACCACATCACCACGGCGATGCGGGTGTCGCACATCATCGGCTCCATCGGCGCGCAGACCCGACGATCGATAGCCGGCCTTCCTTCGCCCGACGACCCCCAGGTCGTTGTCCTCGGTGCGGTGATACAGACCGTGCCGGCCTCAGAACCCGGCATGGTCAGCAACGTCGGTCTCCCCCTGCTCGCGCGGCTGGCCCGCGAGCACGACTGCGCCATCACCGTCGTGCCCACACCGGGTGACTTCGTCGTCGCGGGAGCACCGCTGCTGCACATCCCCCGGGCCGCCGACGCCACGCCTCGCCCCGTGCCAGTCGAGGCGGCCGAACAGGGCGTGACCATCGGCGTGGAACGCACCCCGGGCCAGGACCTCGGTTTCGGCTTCCGCCAGCTCGCCGACATCGCCGAACGCGCGCTGTCCCCCGACATCAACGACGTCACCACCGCCGCACGCGCCGTGCAGGAGGCACACGACCTCCTGCGCCGGCTCGCCACCCGCCCGACCCGACCCACATCGTCCGCGACGACGACGGCACTGTCCGCGCTCGGATGAGAAGCATCTCGTACGACACCATCCTAGCGATGATCATCGACGACATTCGACTCGTCTCCCGCCAGCAGCCCCGCGTCCAGCGCCTACTGGACTCCGTCGTCCACGACGTGGCCGCCGTCGCGCTTCCCGCCCACCACGCCGCGATCCGGCGTCGGCTACCAACACGACCGCTGACAACCTGCCCTGACACCCTTCAATTGACGTCGTTTCCCAGTTCACGTCCCGGGTCGGCACCCAACCGGCGGAACAGGACGGGATCGCCCTCGCGACCAACGCCTCACGACGGAGACTCTGTCGGTGAGTGCCATCCCGCCGCTGCGCCGCTCGCGATGGATCCACCCCATCGTCTCCGGCAAGAACTGTTCGTCGACCTCATGGGTGCATGCGGGTGGATCCCTGGGCCCGGGTAGCCAGCGGAGTTGACCGGGGAATCCCGGTCACGTTCAGGTGAGGCGGTAGGTGTTGGGCCCGGTCGGGGCTACCTCGCTCGGAGGGTGAGCAGGGTGATCTCGCTCGGCGCGAAGATCCGGAATGGCGGACCCCAGAAACCGGTCCCCCGGCTCGTGTAGAGCTGGGTCTGGCCATGCCGGCTGAGGCCCTGCACGACCGGCTGGTCGAGCCGGACCAGGTAGTGGAACGGCCACATCTGGCCGCCGTGGGTGTGCCCGGACAGTTGCAGATCCACGCCGGCCGCGACCGCGTCGTCGATCTGCTTGGGCTGGTGCGCCAGCAGCAGCACGGGCAGCCGCGGGTCGGTGCCGGCGAGCGCCGCGGCGTGGTCGGCGCGGTGACCGGCGACGCCGGACGAGGCGGCGGTCACGTCGTCGACCCCGGCGACGACGAGCCGGGCGCCGCCCCGCTCCACCACAAGGTGCCGGTTGTGCAGCGGCTCCCAGCCGAGGGTCCGCATGTGCTCGACCCAGCCCTCCGCCTCCCCGTAGTACTCGTGGTTGCCCGTCACGTACACCCGGGCCAGCCCGGCCCGGACGGCGCCCAGCGGCGCGGCCTGCCCCCGGCGCTGGTCGACCGTACCGTCGGCGATGTCGCCGGTGTGGCAGACGATGTCGGCAGCCAACCCGTTGACCACCTCGGTGGTCCGCGCGGACCAGCGGGCACGGTCGATCGGTCCGTAGTGGGTGTCCGTCAGCAGCACCACCCGGACTCCGTCGAGACCCGCACCCAGCCGATCCACGGTGACGTCCACCCGCCGGACCCGGGGCACTCGCATCGCCTCGGCGTACCCCCAGACGGCCAGGACGACCGAGACGACCGCTACACCGACCGCCACAGCCCGCGACCGCACCGGATCGGCGACCCCCGCGGCGGCCAGCGGGAGCCGGGCCACGTTGCTGAGCAGCGCCCAGACGAACAGGATCCAGACCAGGCCAAGGAGTTTGTCCCCCGCGCGGGCCGCCGCGTCCAGCCGCCGGCGGCCGTGCCCGAGATACATCAGAACGGGGAACGCGACCAGCGCGACGACGAACACGCTCGTGCCGGCAGCCACCACCGGCGCCGGCCACCGCGCCGCCACCGTCAACGTCCACCACGGCAGCCCGAACAGCAACGCCAGGAGCGCGACCAGCGTCGCCCCGGACACCAGCGGTCGCAGCGACCCTCGCGCCGGCCGCACCTGTACCGCATCGCCAGCAGCCATCGTCGTCCTCCGTTCGGGTCCGTGCAGCATGACACGGTCCGGGCCGGATCGACCACGCCGGAAACCGGGACGGATCCGGCCCGTAGGTGATCAACCGGCAACCCGGAGGCGCCTCGGTTCGCCTACGGTCAGCGGGTGGCGGGCGAGAATCTGCGCCTGATCATTTCAGGCTCGCCGGAGACGGCCCGTGCGGTTGAGTCGGCGCTGTCGTTTCGCGCCGGTCGCGGTCGACGTGGGCGGCGACATCGCCGCCACACGGTTCCTACGCGGCATCGCCGAGGTGGGCCCGGCGGGCGTTGCTGGCCATGACCGCCGACAACGACTTCCGGTGGCTGGAACTGGTCAGCTGTCAGGTCGACCTCGCGGCTGTCGGCCAATCGATTCCAGTAGTGGTACCCGAGCTTGGCGTCTCCGGCGAGGACCTCGCCGAGGATCAGCTCTCCGCCGAGCAGGTCCTGAATGATCAAGGCAGTCACCCCGCATTGACCACGGGCTGGGTTGCCGGTGTGCCAATCCTGCACATCGTGCGGGTCACAGGTATCCGCTCCCCAGCCGCCGCGCAGTACCGGCCGCAGCATCTCCAGGTCAATCGCGGGAGGGACTGATCGTTGGTCGCGCGCTTCAGACGTCACCCAGGAAGGGGCAGCCCTCGACCGGGTCGAGAGTCAAGGGATACCCCGCCTCGGGTCCTGGCCGACCGAATGGCGCCACTAGCGGGCGCGCTCATCTGGCACCCCTCTGTGTCAAGGGGCGGCGAGTAGTGGTGTTCTAGGCAGTTGTTCGGCGGGCCCGTCCTCGCAAAGACGGCGTCTTTGATCATCTGCTTGTAGACGGCGTCGGACAGGCGTCGTTTCAGGCGGCGTATGGCTTCCATCGGAGTCTTGCCGGCGGCGAGTTTGCGCCGGTAATACGCGCGACCTTCGGTGTCGTGCCGCACCTGGACGATCGCCGTGATGTGCAGGAACCGGTTGATGCGCCGGTTCCGGCCCGGACAGTCGGTGGCGTTTCTGGTCGCCAGACGAGGTGTCCAGCGGTGCGGTGCCGTTCCAGGAGGCGAAGTGGCCGCGGTTGGGCGTCAACGGGATGTTGAGTCGGTGCTTGCCGACGTCCCGGTCATCTAGTGGTTTGAGCACTCGCAGTCGGCGTTGAAGCACCTGTAACAACGAGGCTTGTTCCAGCAGTGCCAGCACGCGTCACAGGCGGCATCGTTGGTACGCAAAGTGTGGTACGCCACGGCTTGCGCGTTCGTAGGGTCAACTGGATCATGACAGGTCTCGCAGGTTCCCACTTCGGCGATCTCACGTCCAGTCACAGTGTCCACCCCGTCATCTCCGGCCTGCCAATTGCCATACGACTCGGAAGGGTAACTGGGGTGGAGACGATCGACTCAACCCAGTGCTGACGCTGCCAAGTTGGTCATCAGACCTGCTTCGACAGACATAACAACGGTGACAAGCGTTGCTACCATCCGGCTCACCTTGCTCTCAGGACTCATTGCCGATACGGACACTGAGACCAGGGTTGAGATGCAAGCCAAACTAAGGAAAATCAGCACCACGGCCCAGTGGGTCAACACTGGGTTCAACCGACCGGCTCCGTGATCAAGGGTAGCCATGTCCGGCACATGCCGTCTCCTCCGTTCGGCTCGTTAGACGTCGAGGCGGCCTTGACGCTCGCTCACACTGCCCTCGAGTCGATGACGGGTGCGGCAGCGTGCGCCTCGTGCGGGCAGGTACCGGCCTGCCGCTTGACTCCTGACCGCATAGGGTCGCAGAGGCTCCGCTACTCAAGGGCGACCGGTCTGTGGCCGTTGCCTGCGACGCGAAGCGCCTTTGACGGTGGAGGGGTGGCCGGACACCATGCGCGCCGCCGCACCCGGAGCTCGACGACCGTGACGCGCTCTGCGGCCGGACGTGGGCAGCTGGTGCACGTCGTCCAGGCCGTGCCGGTCGGCCGCCGGCCAAATCTTCCCACCCTCATAACCCACGGCTTGTCTGGTTGGCGCGGCCCGGCTCCGCTACTCCACGCCAGCCGACGGGCTGCCTGCGTGTCCGGGCCAAAGCGCCTGAGGTATCGCCGCCCGACCATGTCCGCTAATACTGCAACGGCAGTAGGCGAATCGAGTTCGGCTCGCGTTCGTTGGTCTGCCTGTGACGGACGTTGATGTCGATCAGTGGCATGGCGAGTTGGAC